>JAFZSR010000053.1 GCA_017619275.1 Prevotella sp.
GCAAAAATACTTCGAATAACTTGAACTACCAAATATGTAACTTGAAGTGTTAAAATGCAAAAAGTCCCTCATTTAGAGGGACTTACTTCAAATTGCTAAAAGTTATTCAGAGTTGTTTATAAGGGGCTACTTGCCCACGCAGTGATGTCTGAAGATGTGGTTGAGGGTCTCTTGCGAAGAGATGATTTGGTCTTCGCCAGTGATTTCGGCAAGGTCGGTGAGGACGAGATGGAGGTCTTCGGCAACGAGGTCGCCGGGCAACTGGTGTAGAAGGCCGTCGAGCACGCGCTGGAGGTCGTCGTGGGCGCGGGTGAGGGCTTCGTGATGGCGGGCGGAGGTTACGATGACGTCGCTTGCTTGAAGGTCGGGCAGATGGGCGGCGTCGTAGATGGCGGCTTCAAGGGCTTCCATGCCGAGGCCGTGCTTGGCAGAGATGGGAATGAGGGCTGAAATAGTATTGCTATTTGCAGAGCAGGAAGAGTGGGGGAAGGCCGTGTTGTTGCTGCATGCAGGATTGGAAGGCTGGAGGTCAATCTTGTTTTGGACGATGAGGAGAGACTTGCCTTCGCAACGGTTTTGCATGTCGTAGAGTTCGGCGGCGGTGGGTTCCTCGTCGATGAGCCAGATGACGATGCGGGCGCGGCTGATGGCTTGGTAGGTGCGGTCGATGCCTATCTGCTCGATGGTGTCGGTGGTTTGTCGGATTCCGGCGGTGTCGATGAAGCGGAAGGCGACGCCGCGCAGGTTGATGACGTCCTCGATGGTGTCGCGGGTGGTTCCGTGAATGTCGCTCACGATGGCTCGGTCGTCGCGCAAGAGGCGGTTGAGGAGGGTCGACTTTCCCACGTTGGTCTTGCCTACTATGGCGACAGGAATTCCAGCCTTGATAGCTTGTCCCGCCTCGTAGGTTTGAGCGAGGGTGGTGATGCGCTCGTCGATTCGGCGGGCGAGGTCGAGCAGCTGGGAACGGTCGGCAAATTCGAGGTCTTCGTGGTCGGAGAAATCGAGTTCGAGCTCAAGCAGGGAGGTGAGTTCGAGCAGCTGATGCCTGAGTTGGGTGAGCTCGCCTGAGAAGTGTCCGCGCAGTTGCGAGAGGGCTATCTGGTGCGTGGCTCGGTTGGTGGCAGCGATGAGGTCAGCGACGGCTTCTGCCTGGCTGAGGTCCATCTTGCCGTTGAGGAAGGCGTGCATGCTGAACTCGCCAGGCTTGGCCATGCGGCAACCGTTGTGCAGCAAGAGGGCCATCACCTTGTTGAGGATGTATTGCGAGCCGTGACAGGAGATTTCCACGGAGTCTTCGCCCGTGTAGGAGCGTGGGGCGCGGAAGATGGAGACGAGCACCTCGTCGATGATTTCGTCGCCGTCGGTGATGTGGGTGTAGTGGACGGTGTTGGCCTCACATTGATGGCAACGGATGGAACAAATAGCCGATACTGCGTCGAAGGCTTGGGGGCCTGAGACGCGTATGACGCACAAAGCCCCGCCCAGGGCGGTGGCAGGGGCGCAGATGGTGTCCTCTTTTGCAGTGAGAGGTGAGAGGTGAGCGGCGAGCGGCGTGTCTGTCATAGCGATTGAAGTGCGTCGGCCAAGACTGCTAGGTCCTCTTCTGTGGTGGCCCAACTGGTGACGAAGCGGCAGAGGGTGCGGTCGGCGTCGACGGGTTCCCACGTCTCGAACAGCACCTTGGACATGAGTGTCTGAAGCTGCTGGTTAGTGAGCACGACGAACTGCTGATTGGTGGGCGACTCCTTCACTTCCAACCCCGCCTCGACAAAGAGACGCCGCAATTGCATGGCCTTTTCAACGGCGTGGCGGGCAATGCTCAGGTAGAGGCCGTCGGTAAAGAGGGCGTCGAACTGAACACCAGCCAGGCGGCTCTTGGCCAGCAGGGCTCCGTGGCGCTTCACAATGGTAAAGAAGCCTTTGGGAGCACCCTTGGGGAAAACGACAGCCTCGCCACACAAGGCTCCCACCTTGGTGCCTCCGATGTAGAGCGCGTCGCAATGACCGACCAGCCAGGGCAGGGTGATGTCGCACCCTTCGGCAGCAAGACCGTAGCCAAGACGGGCACCGTCGATGAAGAGGGGGATGTGATGGTGCTGGCAGATGGCGTAGATTTGTTCAATCTCGGTGGAGCGATAGACGGTGCCCAACTCGGTGGGGAAGGTGATGTAGACCATCCCGGGGAAGACCATGTGCTCCCATGTTGGGTCGGCGTGGAAGGTCTTCAGATAGTCGGCCAACTCGTCGGGAAGCATCTTCCCTTCGTGCGTCGGCAGGGTAATCACCTTGTGGCCGCTGGCTTCCACTGCCCCCGACTCGTGGACATTGATGTGAGCCGTAGTTGCCGCCACCACGCCTTCGTATGAACGAAGCATGGCGTCGATGACGGTGGCATTGGTTTGAGTGCCTCCTACGAGGAAGTAGATGTCGGCATCGGGACACTGACAAGCCTCGCGAATCTTTTCGCGTGCCTGCTCGCTCCACTGGTCGTAACCGTAGGAGGCACTCTGGAAGTTGTTTGTCTCAACGAGGTGTTGAAGCACCATGGGGTGCGCCCCGTTGTTGTAGTCGCTTTCGAATGAAATCATTGGTTGCAGGGTTGCGAGGATGGCGCAACATTCGAGATATCAGATGCGGTCGAGCACTTTTGTGATGAGCGTGTCGATGGTGTTCTTGTATTCGGTGTTCATCTCCTGCGCATAGCGGTTGGCGATAACCATGCAACAGGTCATGGCGCGGTGGCCCAGATGCGAAGCCAAGCCTGCCAGTGCCGACGACTCCATCTCGAAGTTGCACACCTTCATTCCCTCATACTCAAAGCTCTCCACCTTCTCGTTCTGGTTGGGGTCGGCCAGTGGCACGCGAATCTTTCGGCCTTGTGGCCCGTAGAATCCACCGCATGAGATGGTGTAGCCGCGCACCATGTCGTCTTTGGCTATCTGTTCAATCAACTCTGGGTCGGCTACGGACACGTAGGGCGCGCCTTTGATGGGATTCCACTGCATGTGCTGCTTGAAGGCTTCCTCCAGCTGCAGGTCGCACACTTTTTCGCGGTTGGCATAGTAGTTGAGCAGACCGTCGAAGCCGATGCTCTTCACCGAAGCGATGAAGGTGCCTGTGGGCGTGAAGGGCTGCAGACCGCCGCAGGTGCCGATGCGCACACAAGTCAACGTGCGGTGCTCGGCTTTCTCGGTGCGCGTGGTGTAGTCGATGTTTGCCAACGTGTCCAGCTCGGTCATCACGATGTCGATGTTGTCGCATCCTATGCCGTGGCTCTGCACGGTGATGCGCTTGCCTTTGTAGGTGCCCGTGATGGTGTGGAACTCACGACTGCTGACATCACATTCTTTTTCTTCAAAGTGCGCTGCCACGGTGTTCACGCGAGCAGGGTCGCCCACGAGGATTACTCGGTCGGCCAGGAATTCCGGCTTCAGGTGCAAGTGGAAGCACGAACCATCCTCGTTGATGATGAGTTCTGATGGTGCGAAGTATTTTTCCATGTTTTTAAAGGTTTAAAGTTATAGATGGGTTGATTCTTTCTCTTTCTTCCTGATGTCGCTCTGAAGCTTTTCCAGCTGATCCTCGGCGCTTAAAATCTTTTCGCGCAGGGCTGTCTTGGCCTCGTCGTTGGCTGTATCGTATTGCTGTCGCAACTTTTCCAACTCTTTGATTTGCGCCTCGGCTTCGAGCCGCATCAAGTCGATGGCCGACATCTTGCTGTCGGTTTCCACCAGCTGAGGTCCATGCCTCACCGCTTTGATTTTGTTCAGCCTGTTCAGCGCCTCTTGCTGTTCCTGTTTGTTGGTCCATGTGTCGGCGATGCGGTGGATAGCTGCCAGCTGCATCAGCTGTTCCTCGTCGTATGCTTCCGAGCGGTAGGTATGCCTTGAGGTTTGTGGGATGAAGGTGTAGATGCACACCTTGCCTTTTGGCTGTCGGCGGTTGGTGACGAAGAATCCCAGCTGGTTGTACTCGTCGATGGCATAGAACAGGTCATCGGCTTCGCTGGCGAATGGCATTCCCAGGTTTTCGGCTTTGAGGAATGTGCCCAGTTCGCTGTCATATCTTGTCACGAAGAGGTCGTATCCACCTATGCTCCGCTCGCCTTTTTGCGAAAAGTAGAGTGTGACGCCATCGGGCATAAGGAAAGGGTTGCAGGCCTTTGCTTTTCCTAATCCTGCGAGTGGGGTGGGGGACGTCCATGTGTTGCCGATGTAGTCGCTCCTGGTGATGATGCCCTCGGCGGTGGTGATGAGCCGCAGGTCACCCATCTCATTGGTGTAGTTGCCCATCCCTCCATCTTGCTCCAGTTTACCAATGTTGGGCGAAAGGGGAATATGGCTCATGAAGTCGGCAGCGTCCACCACGGTGCTGTCAACGAAGGTGATTTGCTGCACTGCCGACAGCATCTGCTTGATGCGCGGATCCTCGACGGGGGCATCCTTCACGGGCTTCTTCGCCGCCTGTTGCTTTCGTTGTGCGGTGGTGGGTAGTGAGAGCGCTACCAAGGCCACCAATAGACATATTGCGTGTCTCATGTCGTTTTTGTTTTTTTCGATAGCCAAAGTTACGAATTATTGCTGAAACTCAATGAGGTGAGGCCAAATAATTAAGTGTTTTTAAGAAAACTACAAACTGTGTTAATGATTGCATGGCCGAATGGGGGATTTTTTGTAGTTATCGACATAAAAATTTGGAGAATAAAAAGAAAAGCCGTATTTTTGCACCAAGAATCGAAACTAACAGTTATGGATATATCTGAGAAGTTTGAGTCGAGCATCAAGAATAACGAATTCAAAATACTTATTGTTGACGATGTGCCAAGCAATGTGTTGCTGCTGAAATTATTGCTTAGCAAGGAGTCGTTTCAGGTGTGTACGGCCAATAATGGCGATGCTTGTATCGAGCAGACCATGGCAGAACATCCCGACTTGATTTTGCTCGACGTGATGATGCCCGGCAAGGATGGTTTCACCACTGCTGGCATCCTGAAGGAAAATCCTGCCACTGCCGACATTCCCATCATTTTTCTTACGGCTCTTAGCAGTCCCGACGACCTGGTGAAGAGTTTCAAGGTGGGTGGTAGCGATTTCTTGACCAAACCTTTCAACAAAGACGAACTGTTAGTGCGTGTGCGGCATCAGATACGATTGGTGGCGGCCAAGCGCTTGATTGTGCGTCAGAATGCCGAGCTTCGTGCCACCATTTCCAACCGCGACAAGATGTACTCCGTGATTGCCCACGATTTGCGCTCGCCCATGGCCAGCATCCGCATGGTGCTCAACTTGGTGGTGAGTACCCTTTCGGCCGACATGGTGGGCCCAGAACTATTTAGCTTGCTCGACAAAGTGAACAGAGAGTCGGAAGATGTTTACGACCTGCTCGACAATCTGCTGAAGTGGACGAAGAGCCAGACGGGAAGGCTGACCGTAGTGGAGCAGGACTTGGACTTGAACGATATTGTGCCTGGTGTGGTTGAGATCTTCCAGAGCATAGCCTTGGTGAAGCAGATAAAACTGACCTATCAGGGGGGATCCATCATGGTGAGGGCAGATAACGACATGTTGAAGACCATCGTCCGCAACTTCATCTCGAATGCCATCAAGTTCAGTCCCGAGAGCAGCTCGGTCGAGGTGACGGCCACCACCGAGGGCGGCTTTGCCAAGGTGAGCGTGCGCGACCATGGCGTGGGCATCGACCCCGACCGACTGACCACCATCTTCCATAAGGGCGAGACGACCTACGGCACCGACGGCGAGGAAGGGTCGGGCCTCGGTCTGATGCTCTGCGAGGATTTTGCCAACAAGTTTGGAGGCGACGTGAGTGTAGAGTCGACGCTGGGAGAGGGTTCCACCTTCAGCGTGTTCATCCCACTGATACAAAAAGTTTAAAAAGATGGCAGTATCGAAAGTCCTATTGATTTACACCGGCGGTACCATCGGCATGAACCGCAATCCGCTGACGGGAGCTTTGGAGCCCTTCGACTTCGAACACCTGTTGGCACGTGTGCCCGAGTTGGAGCAATTTCCCACATCCATCTCCACCTATCAGTTCAATCCTCCCATCGACAGCAGCGACATGTCGCCCCGCCTGTGGACCGACTTGGTGCACATCATCACCGACCGTTACGCCGAGTTTGATGGTTTTGTGGTGCTGCATGGCACCGATACCATGGCGTTCACGGCCAGCGCCCTCTCGTTCATGCTTCAGAACCTGACGAAGCCTGTGGTGCTCACGGGCAGTCAGCTGCCCATAGGTCAGCTGCGTACCGATGGCAAGGAGAACCTCATCACCTCCATTGAGATAGCTTCCGCCCGCCATCAGGATGGCACGGCCATGGTGCCCGAGGTCTGCATCTATTTCAGCGGTCATCTCATGCGTGGCAACCGTACCACCAAGCAGAGTGCCGACGGCTTCAATGCCTTCGAATCGTTCAACTACCCCCATCTGGCCGATGCCGGCGTGCAGATAGCCTATCACGAGGAGCGCATCCATCGCCCCATTTTTAGCAAGCCGATGGTGCCTCAGTTCCGGCTCGATTCCAACGTTGTCATCTTCTCGTTGTTTCCTGGCGTGCGCGAAGACCTCATTCGCCACATCATTGCCACGCCCAACCTGCGCTCCGTCGTCATGCGCACCTTTGGCAGCGGCAATGCGCCCCAGAGTCCGTGGCTCCTCAGCACACTGCGCGAGGCTGCTCGACGTGGCACCGTGGTAGTGAACATCAGCCAGTGTTTGCAGGGCTGCGTGGAAATGGGACGCTACGACACGGGCTACCAGCTCCAGGAGGCCGGCGTAGTGAGTGGGCGCGACAGCACCGTTGAGGCCGCCGTCACCAAGCTGATGTATCTGCAGGGGAAATACGATAACAATGAGCAGGTGCGCAAGCTGATGAACCAGAGCATCTGCGGCGAAATTACTGTTTAGCCAAGTTTTTATTCTTCGGAGTGGGCTGTCGCCTTGTCAAAGTCGTCGTAGGCGTTGACGATGCGGGTGACGAGCTTGTGGCGCACGATGTCCTTCTGCGTCAGCGTCACCATGCCGATGCCTTCTATGCCGCTCAAAATGTGTAGTGCCTCAATGAGTCCGCTCTTGGCGCGTGGCGGTAGGTCTATCTGCGAGGTGTCGCCCGTGATGATCATCTTCGTGTTCCATCCCATACGGGTGAGGAACATGCGTATCTGTGCTGGCGTGGTGTTCTGCGCTTCGTCGAGAATCACCACGGCGTCGCTCAGCGTGCGGCCACGCATGAACGCCAGCGGTGCAATCTGGATGATGTGCTTCTCCATCATGTCCTGCAGCTTGGCCTGTGGCAGCATGTCTTCCAGCGCGTCGTAGAGCGGCTGCAGGTAGGGGTCAATCTTGTCCTTCATGTCGCCAGGCAGGAATCCCAGCTTCTCGCCGGCCTCCACGGCGGGGCGCGAGAGGATGATCTTCTTGGCCGTCTTCTCCTTCAGCGCTTTAACGGCCAGGGCGATGGAGAGATAGGTCTTGCCCGTCCCGGCAGGACCCACGGCAAACACCATGTCGTTCTGTTGGTAGGCGTCGATGAGACGCTGCTGGTTTTGCGAGCGAGCCTTGATGGGCCTGCCGCTGATGCTGTACACCACCACATCGTCGGGCACGTCGTCGTTGAGGCGGCGGCCTTTGGTGATGTCCAGAATGTCTTCCTCGCTCAATGAGTTGAATTTCAGCACATGCTGGCGCATCTTTTCCACGCCCTCCTCGAAATGAGCCATCTGCTGCTCGTCGCCCAGCACACGCATCACATTGTCGCGGGCCACTATGCGAAGTTTGGGATAGAGGGCTTTCAGCATCTGCAGATGCCCGTTGCCCACGCCGTAGAACACTACGGGGTCGATGTCTTCTAATATAATATGTTTCTCTGTCAAGGCTATTCTTGAGTTATGTTTCGAGCTGTTATTTTGCGGCAAAATTACGAAAAAATGCCTGTTGCCACAAATAAAGTGGGCATATTTTTTGTTTGATGGGAAAATATTGCTACCTTTGCCGCCATGACACAGGAGCAAGACATCAAGAATGCCGTCAACGTTCTGCGGCAGGGTGGGGTGATCCTCTATCCCACCGACACCATCTGGGGAATAGGTTGCGACGCCACCAACGCCGAGGCGGTGGCACGGGTGTACAACATCAAGCAGCGCGACGACTCGAAGGCACTCATCTGCCTCGTCGACAGCGATGCGCGGCTGCAGCGCTATGTGCGCCAGGTGCCCGATGTGGCGTGGCAGCTCATCGACTGCATCGACAAGCCCACTACCCTCATCCTCGACGGAGCTGTGAACCTGGCACCAAACCTCATTGCCGCCGACGGCTCCATCGGCATCCGCATCACCAAGGAACCTTTCTCACACGAGCTGTGCTTCCGTTTCCAGAAGGCCATCGTCTCCACCTCGGCCAACATCAGCGGCGAACCGGCAGCGCAGAACTATCGCGACATTGACCCACGACTGCTGGAGCAGGTGGACTATGTGTGCTGGAGCCGCCGCCAGGAGCACAAGCCCCACCGCCCATCAGGCATCATCAAGCTGGGCTTGAGCGGCGAAGTGAGCATTATACGTTGAACAATATACGTTGAACATTGAACGTTGAACGTTGAACGACAGCGGAACGGCCTGCGAGGCACAGCTCAATGTTCAACGTTCAATGCTCATCGTTCACCGCTCAATGTTCAACGTTCTTCGTCGTTCATGTATACTTTGGCATATTCCACGTAGTGGGCAGCATTGTCGGTCTGTCCGGGGCGCGTGGGCTTGATGTATTTGGCAGGTACGCCTCCCCAAATCTCGTGGGGAGGTATTTTTGTGTTCTGTAGCACCAGTGCGCCGGCGGCCACGATGGCACCTTCGCCCACCTCGCAGCCGTCGAGCAGTGTGGCTCCCATGCCTATGAGGGCACCGTCGCAGATGGTGCAGGCATGCACGGTGACGTTGTGTCCGATGGTGACGTCGTTGCCGATGTGAGTGGGACCCGTGTCGTGGGTCACGTGCACGCAGCTGCCGTCTTGCACGTTACTGCGGTTGCCAATGGTGATAGGGGCCACGTCGCCGCGCACCACGGCATTGAACCACACCGAGCACTCGTCGCCCAGTGTCACATCGCCCACAATAGTGGCATTCTCACTAAAGTAGCAGTTCTTGCCCCAGCGGGGCGACATTCCTTTGTAGCTTTTGATAAGAGCCATGAGTATATTTAAATTATTATTCTTGTTACAATGGCTGCAAAGGTACGAAGAAGTGGGCAATTGACAAAACGAACACTCAAAGTTTTTTGATTTTTCCTTTTCCTTTATTTCTTTTTTCCATTTTTTCATTGTATCTTTGCCCTCGGATAAATCTGTTCAAGACAAAGGGGGATTGACAATGGAAATGCAAGAGATTCATCATAGTGCCGAGCTGGTGGAACTGATCAGCCGCATTGGCTTTCTGCCGCTGTTGTATAGTGGCATCAGGGGATTTTCGGCCGAGGAGATGGTCGACGACGACTGCCGCTACGTGCTGCTTCCCGATGGTGGCTGGGACTGGCCCCTGTGGAAGTGGAAGGGCGAGGTGATCACCGATGGCGGACATGTCTATGGCAAGTTCTTCGCGGGCAAGGCGGGCTTCATCAGTCGCGAGTGGTGGCCCGACTTCTGCAACTATCGGCGCAGCAAGCACCCGGCGCCTGCCGAGGGCAGCATCGAGGAGGCCATCCTGCTGACGCTGGCCGAGCACGGCAGTCTCATCACCCGAGAACTGCGTGCCCTCTGCGGCTTTGATGGGCCGAAGATGCGTGGCAAGTTCGACAGCTACGTCACCCGTCTGCAGATGGAGACCCGCATCGTCACCGAGAACTTCGTCTATCCCACCGACCGGCACGGACGAGCCTACGGCTGGGGCTGGTCGCTGCTTACCACGCCCGAGCAACTCTATGGCCGCGATGCCTGCCAATGCAGCCGCGCGCCAAAGGAGTCGCTGGAGCGCATCTGCCAGCAGCTGCAGCAGGTGTGTCCAGAGGCCACCAAGCTGCAGCTGTTGCGACTGGTGAAATGACTCCGTCGAAGATGAAGGAAACAAGGTGTTGAAAATAGGTGGCGGGTAACGGGGATTAAACGCCACTTTTTCAACCGTTTGCGCCTACGCAAAATTTGGCGTACGAGATTTTTCAAAAAGTCAACGAGTTTTTTCAAAAAGTCAACGAGATTTTTCAGAGGATCGTGCTCCATATTTTTCAATCCTGCAAATGGTGCGCATAAACGAAATGCTGCGACCCTCCCGAGCCGCAGCATTTACAAGCCTATGTTTAACTAAAAATCCTTTTCTCTTAAAGAAATTTTCAGCCCCACGTAGGACTAAAAATTCGAAAGTTTAAAAGGGAGCTTCACAGCGACCTCCTGTTATCCACAGTTGAAAACTTTCTTTTACCAATAACTAAAAACCTAAAACTATAAATATTACTACTAACCTAAAACAATCTATTAACCTTTTGACGGTGCAAAGGTACATCAATTTTTCCGTTCCCGCAATACTTCTTGCAAGAAATATGCATAAAAAGCTATCGTTCTTGACAAAAATCAATCAAAGTGCTGCCAAAATGACAGAAAACTGCATTTTTCCATGAAAAAACCGTGACAGTTATTCCCTGTTCTTGACCACCTTTTTGCCTCCGATGATGTTCAGGCCCTTCCGGGGCTGCTGCAGTCGGATGCCGTTAGGCGCATAGATGGGGGCGAGCTGCTGGTCGAGCATGGCCGGAGCAACGGAGAGGGCTCCGTCGTAGAGGTTCTTGACCTCGTCGGGCGAGAGGGCGTAGTTGTAGATGCACACCTGCTCCATGTTGCCCTGGAAGTAGGGGTCGGCATTGAACTGGCTGCGGCCCAGATAACACACGACGGGGTGCACGTCGGCAGGGCTGATGGTGATGGCGTCGGTCTCGGCGGCCAACTCACCGTCGATGTAGATAGCGGTATGTCCCGGACGCATGGTGACCACAACGTGCTTCCACCTGAAGGCCTGCAAGCGTGTGCACTCGAGCGTCTGCTCGCTGTCGCCGTTCTTGATGGCCAATCGCATCTTGTTCGAGGCGTAGTTGGAGGTGAGGTAGAGGTAGTGGTTGGTGTCGTAGCCGAAGTCGAACAGCCGCATCTTGGCCGTGGTGGCAACTGGCTGCACCCATAGGCCGATGGTCAGCTCGTCGCCCTGCACCACGCCGGCGGGCAACTGTAGGTATTGCCCTTGCACCATGCGCAGCGACTGTGCCTCGCTGTCGGCTTGGTGGCCCTCTTCGTAGGTGGTGGGGATTGCAGCCGAAGCATGGCGCCCATTATTAGAAGCGTCGTCGAGCGTGCCGTTGAGAGGCCAATGCGCCACGAGGGCGTGCTCCTTCGGGGTGATGGCAGTAGCCTCGGCCGACGTTTGGCTGAGGTTCTGCGAGAGGTCGATGGCCTTCACCTTATATATATATGTATGGCCAGGCTGCGTGGTGTTGTCGATGAACGGCGGCACCACATGTCGGGCGATGGTGTTCCATTCGCCCTTCTCTTGGTCGGCGCGCAACACCATGTAGCCGTCGAGGTCGGCTTCTTCGCCCTTGTTCCAGTCGAGTATGACGCTGGCTGGCTGCGCTGTGGCGCTGAGCTGCTGTGGCTGGGCAGGCGCCTCGGTGTCGAAGTCCACATCGATGGGCAGCAGGCGCCAAAGCAGGCGGTTGTGCAGGTTTTCGTCGGTCGACAGCTTCTTCTGCACCACGTTGATGCCATTGTTGGTTCCGCTCGATGCCGGAGCCATGTAGAGGGCACTCTCGCGACAGCGCAGGTAGTAGTAGCCGTCGCCGGCGTATTGGAATTGCCACTGCTCGTTGGAGGAGGGCGTGGCGTTGCGGTTGTAGGCCATGATGTTCGCACCGTCGGTGGTAGAGAAGTTCTCGAGGTTGGGGCGCGTCTTGCCGTCGTTGACGCAGAGCAGGTCGTAGTAGCTGTAGTCGCCACCGATGCGCGGGTCGCTGGGACTGAGGTTCCACTGTTGCGTCTTGGCGCCCGTCCACTTCTGCATCACACAGTTGGAGCCAGATACGGCCAGGACATTGCCCGTGGCCTTGTTCACCAGTTTGTAGATGCCAGCCGTGATGGGCGTGGGCGGCACGTCGTCGCCCCATTCAATGTCAATGACGCGCTCGGCGTTGGACTGTCCATTCTGGTAGCCCGTGCCGCCGGGAATCTCCATGCGGAACTGGTGGAGCGGCCCCTGTCCGTCGAAGTAGACAGGGCGGTCGATCGACACAAACTGATAGCTGGTGGTGGCGGCCTGTCGCTCGCTGCTGCCAATGAAGGCTTTCACGCTGCCGTTGTCGTGGCGGTAGACGCTGGCGGCCGTCCAATTGTTGCGATCCTCGCCGTAGGCCAGTCGCTCGCCGTTTCGGCTGATGTCGCAGAACTCGCCGCGTGCTCGGCTGTCGAAGCCCCACCAAATGCCCACGGTCATGCCATATTCCAGGCCTATCATGGCTTCGCCCACGTTGTGCATCTCGTCGGCGTAGCCCACCTTTCCGTCTTTCTGCAACTGCTGGAAGAAGTTGGCAAAGTTGGCGAACGAGCCTGCCAGCTGGTGGGTGTTGCCCCAGTCGTAGTATTGCTTGCCGCTGGTGTACCATTCCAGGGCCTTGTCGTCGTTGAGCGTGTTGCCGCCCACGATGGCGATGGTGTCCATGCGGGGATAGTTCTCGCGCAGCAGCTTGGCCACCTGCACTTGACGCTGCACGGTGGCCCCCTCTTCTACGGTCCAGTAGTCGGGTTCGTTATAAGGCGATACGCCCACGATGGGATGTCGGGTGTTTTTCTCCATCCAGTGCACGTGGCTGTTGATGTTGGCAGCCCAGTGGTTTACATCGCACACCTTGTTCACCACAAAATAGGAGTCGGCACCAGCCTCCTGGTCGGCGGTGAGCACCACGGGCAGCGTGTTGCTCACCAGGTTGAGCACGGTCGAGCGCCGGCGCAGGTAGTTGATGGCGTCGTTCGACAATATGCTGTCCTGGGTGAGGGGTTTATCGAAGCGGAAGGTGGAGCGGCCGATGCCAATGTTCTCCTTGCCCATGTGGTTGATGGCCTTGCGCACGTTTTGTTCGGAAATCCATGCCACGTCGACCCCCCATGTGGGGCTGTAGCGAACTCCCTCCTGCTGGCTGAGGTCGAAGCCAATGGTGACGTCGGCTTTTTCCGTTATTTGTGCTGCGGCTTTGCCGATGGAAAGACAGCAGAAGATGAATGGTAGGAGCTGGGTGGTGCGTTTCATCTCACGATATGCTTTTTGTTGTTGATGATGTAGATTCCTTTCGTCAGTTCGGTTTGTTCCACCTTGCGTCCCTGCAGGTCGTAGACTGTTTGCTGGGCGTCGTTGGTGTTGACGACGCTGCCCACGCTGGCTTCAATCTCCTCCTGCGTGACGCCCACGATGGGCATGGTGAGTCCGTCCCACGAGCTGACGACGGTGAGGGGCTTGCTGGCCTTGTCGTTGAAGGGGCGAATGATGCCAGTGAAGCTCTGCATGTAGGGGCGTTCGTCGCCCACCTTCTGCCATTTGCCGTCGGTTAGGACGTAATAGCCCTTTGGCACGCGTGTGATGGTGCTTCTCATCTTCAGGAATCCGCGCAGGTTGCCGGGGCCATCGGTGGTTATGGTGACCTCCTGGCCCTGTTCAACGAAAGTAGTCACTTCCTTCGTAGAGACATAGAGGAAGGGCACGCCGGCCTGGGGGGCCTGGATGGGTTCGAGGCAGAGCGTCTGGTAGTCGGGAGTGATGGCGGCAATCTGGTAGAAGGTCACCCCGTCGACGGGTGCCACATCGTAGGCCAGACAACACACGCCGATGGCGCCGGGCGTGGTGTTGACACGATAGAGCGGATGATAGCGCAGGCGGAAGTTGGTGGCTCCCCACCATCCCTCGCGGTGGTCGCCTTTGCTGGTGTTGTTGCCCAGCTCGCGCCAAGTCAGGTCGTTGGCGCCCTGCTTGGAACCCTCGAAGCCGATGAAGGCCGACTGGCCATCGGCGATGTAGATGGGCTGCGAGGTGAGCGTCTGCCACACGTCGCCCTCGGCCACTGTCGGCAGGTCCATGAAGTCGGCGGTGAGCACGGGCGTGGCGATAGAGTCGGTGCCGTTGCTGATGTAGCCATGCTGGTCGCTCAGGCAGAAGTGCTCGGTAGCTGCCTGGCACTCCACAGCGTAGAGTCCGTGGGTGAGGTCTTTCACCTCCTGGCGGATGGCCATCGTCTGTTGCTCGTTGGCCTCCTTGGGCAGGTTCCACCAAGCGTTCCAGAAGCTGACGTTGCCCTTCTGGTTCACGCGCTGGTCGCCGCCCTGATAGGTGCCGGCCTTCGTCAGCCAGCCGGCGGCGGATGCAAAGTTGGGCTGCTCCACCTTGTCGGTGAGGGTTTCCATGGGCATGTAGGCTTCGAGTGCCGACTGCAGGGCTTCGTAGGCCGCGAGCACCTCCGAAGCCTTTGGCAGACACTTCCTGTTCTGGATATCCTCTACCGTTTCGCATGCCTTGTTTACATCCTCGTAGCCTGGAAGCTGGTATTGGCTGGTGAGATTGCGGGCATCGGCGCAGAGGGCGTAGAGGCGAGGCAGTACGTCGTTAGCCTCGATGGCAAGGCTCAACTCGTTGTGCACGTATTCATAGTCCAGCTTCGGGTCGTCGGAGTAGGGTTCCAGTAGTTCGGTCAGTGCGCAGCTGGCGTTGGCATACTCCGCGAAGAGCATCACCCTCTCACGCTCCTTTAGTGCGCCGTCGGCGTAGGCTTCCTCGGGCGTTGCAAAGAGACGGCAGAGCTTGACGTCGTCGAACTGCGATTTGCTGCCTAATGAGCGGAACGCGAAGATGACCTTATTGAAGGTGCTGTTGTTGAAGGTGGCGAACTGCGTGAGCCAAGTGGAATTGCCGTTGTCGAGCATCATGACGAGCGAGTCGCTCTTAGCTTCATCGCCGGTGAGCGAGATGAGGTTGAAGATGTTGTTCAGGTTGCAAACGCTGGCCGAGAGGTAATAGTAGGCGCCTGGCTGAATGTCGACGATGGTGCGCACCGACTGCTCGGCCTCGGCCTGTGTGCTATGGCCGTAGCTCTGCAGGTAGGCGTTGCCGTCGCTGCCTCCTGCGGCAGGAGTCTGGAACCAAGGGCTGGCCAGTGGCTGCCCCTTTCCGTTGGTCCATCCAGCGAGGCCCATGTCGAAGTCGCCGTTCAGCACTACGTTGCCACCCAAGTAGAGCGTCTGCTCGCCCACGTTGACGGCGTCGCCCGGCTGCATGTCGCCACTGGCGGCGGTCACGGCCTTCGTCCTGCGCTCGGTGCCGTTGGCGTCTTTCTCGGCGATGCGGAACTGCCATCCCTGCCGAGCCTCGACGCCGCGCTTGATGTGCAGCCCCTCCTGCTCAATACCGGTGATGTCCATCACCACCGTCCACGGCTTGCTGGCGTTCTCGCGCCGCTCCAGGTGGATGTACTCGTTCATCTCGCCGTTGTATTCATACCACATGAAGTCAATCGTGTTGGTTTCCTTGTTGAAGTCAACCACCAGGTCTTTCGGGTCGTGCTGTTTGGGAGCTCGCGGCACATAGTCGTACTTGCCGTTGTAGGCCAGCCCGCCGTCGAGCTGGCTATACATCTGTCCGGCGGGCGTGAGGCTACCGTTGCGGTAAATCCTTGATATGTCGCGCTCGCTGTTCCAATAGAAATAGCGCTCCACGCAGTCGTAGCTGTTCAGGTTGTTGCAGATGCGCTGCAGTGCGTCGCGCACCTGGTTCTGGGTGACGCCGTTGGCGAAGGCACCGTCGTTGTTCCACGATGCGCCCCAGCACCATTCCGATATCCACACTGGGCGGTGAACGGAGTTGGTCCAGTTCCTCACGTTGCCGAAGTTTCCCTCGGGCCAGTAGCAGTGCAGGTCTACGATGTCACAGCGCCATCCGCGTGCGTCGATGCTGTCGAAGAACTCCTTCAGGAATCCCGTTCCATTCCAGTAGTCGCTGCCGTCCCACGACGATGGCGAGCAGAGTCGCATGCCCGTACGCATGAGCTCCTCCCATACTTTGAGAATGTCGGCGAGGGTTTCAGGATGGTCGTCCGACGAGTTGCGGGGCTCGTTGCTGGTCTTCATGTGGCAGGTGTAGTTGGCGTTTCCCAGCGATGACGGTGAGGGCCATGTGGAATAGATCTGATGTGTCACGCATTCCTGGTCGGGGAGCATGCTGCTGCCTGCGCTCCAGGTGTAGGTGCTGGTGACGTTCAGCGCGCTGCAAGCGTTGTTGTCGCCAGCTGCAGCTGCCAGCTGTGGCTTGCCGGCATCGTACCACTTGAAGATGCGGTAGCTGGAGATGCTGCGGTCCAAGATGGCGGGCAGGGTGGCCATCTCCAGGTCCGCGTCGGCGGCGATGAAGCAGCGGCTGTAGCCACGGCCCTCGTTGCGCAGCGAGAAGGTCACCATGTAGCCGCGCTTCAGCTTGAAACTGCGTATGCGGTTGTTCAGCTTCTTGTCGGAGAGGGTGTTCATGAATCCGCCACTATGCTCCAGTCCGAAGTCGTTGCACTCGTCGCCTTCGAAGTTCTGCTCGCTATACACGGTGAGGGGCTTTACGCTATTGCCGTAGGGCAGGATGATGCAGCCTCGGTTATAGAGCTTCACCTGGCAGTTGCTGTTGTTGACGGCCTTGGCACCGCCTATCAGCACATGCTTGGAGAGAATGCTGTTGGCCTTCGAGGGCTTCACGGCCTTCAAGATGAGCACGGCGTGGTCGGTGTTCTCGATGTTCACCACGCCCTCGTCGCCGAAGGGGGTGGCGGAGGTGATGATGTAGTCCACATCGTCGGTGAGCGTGACGGTGGTGGTCACTTGCTCCACGGTGGTCTTGGTGTTGGCAGCCCACAGCTGCGAGGGCAGCAGCAGGGCCAAGAGGGTAAGGAGTTGTTGGATTGCTTTTTTCATATTAACAATTGGCTTTTAGTCGATTTGAATTATTTTGTTTGCAAAGATACGAATAATAATTTGAATAAATAAAAAAAAGCGTACATTTTTTATTCGCAACTTTGCAGTCCGCTCTTCGTAATATCGAAAGAAAACAGGTAAGGATGCCATAAAGATACCTTTTTCCAAAACCGAACGGGGCCGAATTATTAAAAAAAGCAAAAAGTTTTAGGAAATGTTTGCGGGTTATCAGAATTTGATGTACTTTTGCAGCGAATTTGAAACCAAATTAGACAAAGCGGCATGAAAATGACAGCAAATGCATGGTGGTGGCGCAGCTCAAGATTGAAAAAGTCGTGAGAAGCTTGCCGCGTGTGTATTGCTGATGAGAATACCTGAGGGCCTGTCGTTCTTACGACGGGCCCTCAAAACTTTTTATGATGACAAAACAACCAACAAAAACTTTTATATATGAACTATCAAGTTGACGAGAATGGATTCTACGGAGAGTTTGGCGGCGCCTACGTGCCGGAAATTCTCTACAAGTGTGTGCACGACCTGCAGGAGGTCTATCGTCCCATCATCGAGAGCGAGGCGTTCAAGCAGGAGTATCATGCGCTGCTGAAAGACTACGTGGGGCGCCCCAGTCCGCTCTATTACGCCAAGAGGATGAGCGAGCGCTATGGGTGTCAGCTCTACCTGAAGCGTGAGGACCTGAACCACACCGGGGCACACAAGATTAACAACACCGTTGGGCAGATTCTGCTGGCGAAGAAGATGGGCAAGACGCGCGTCATCGCCGAGACGGGTGCCGGTCAGCATGGTGTGGCCACGGCCACGGTATGTGCGCTGATGGGCATGCAGTGCGAGGTGTTTATGGGAGCCACCGATGTGGAGCGCCAGCACACGAATGTGGAGCGCATGAAGATGCTGGGTGCCGAGGTGCACCCCGTGCGCACGGGCAACATGACACTGAGCGACGCCTGCAGCGAGGCCATCCGCGATTGGTGCTGTCATCCCAGCGACACGTTTTATATCGTAGGCTCAACCATGGGCCCACATCCATATCCCGACTTGGTGGCAAGGATGCAAAGCGTCATCAGCGAGGAAATCAAATGGCAACTGCAGGAGAAGGTGGGCCGTGACTATCCCGACTATCTCATCGCTTGCATCGGGGGAGGCTCGAATGCCGCCGGCACCATCTACCACTACATGGACGACGAGCGGGTGAAGATAGTGCTTGCCGAAGCTGGAGGACATGGTTGGGACACCGACTATACCGCCGCCACCATCCATCGCGGCACTGTAGGCATCCTGCATGGCGCAAAGATGCTGGTGATGCAGGACGAGCATGGGCAGATTCAGGAGGCGTTCACCATCAGCGCGGGCCTCGACTATCCCGGCGTGGGGCCAATGCATTGCAACATGGCCAAGCAGGGACGGACGACGGTGCTGAGCATCAACGACGATGAGGCCATCCGCGCCGGCTATGAGCTGACGCGCATGGAGGGCATCATCCCCGCCATTGAGAGCGCCCATGCCATTGCCGTCTTGCCGAAGATGAACTTCAAGGCCGACGATGTGGTGGTGCTCACGGTGAGTGGCCGTGGCGACAAGGACATCGAAACCTACCTGAAGAATAAAGACATGGTGACAGGGAACAAATAAAGGATATTACGGAATTATGAATACATTCAAATACACTACAACAAGCAAGACCATTCTCGCCGACCTCTATACGCCTGTCGGCGTCTACATGAGGCTGCGCGACCTCTTTCCGCAGAGCGCACTGATGGAGTGCGCCGACTATCACGACGCTGCCAGCTCGCGTAGTTTCATCGGCATCAACCCAATGGCCAGTGTGGCCGTGGGCCATGGGGTGGCCTCCGTCAGTTTTCCCGACGGAACCACCGAGCGCCACGAAATCACCCGCGACTTCGACGTGGCCAATGCCATCCATGCACTCATCGACCGCCTCCATGTAGAGGGCGACGACGCCGACGTGTGCGGACTCTTCGGCTACACCAGTTTCAACGCCGTGCGCTACTTCGAGGACATTGCCGTGAAAGACGAGACCCAAGCAAAGAACGATGCCCCCGACCTGCTTTATATATTATATAAGGTGGTGATTGTCTTCGACCATCATAACAATATGCTGAAGATGGTGACGCTGGGCGAGGCTGCCGACATTGAGCGTGTGCTCAAGGCAATGAACATCGGCAATGTGCGCGAGTATGATTTCCGTCCTGTGGGTGAGGTGACTTCTACGCTGACCGACGAGGAGCACAAGGCCAACATCCGCAAGGGAATCCTGCACTGTCTGCGGGGCGACGTGTTCCAGATTGTGTTGTCGCGCCGCTTTGTGCAACGCTACGAGGGCGACGACTTTCGTCTCTACCGTGCGCTGCGCAGTATCAACCCCAGTCCCTATCTCTTCTATTTCGACTTCGGCGGCTTCCGCATCTTCGGCAGCAGTCCTGAGACCCATTGCCGCATAGAAGGAGGGAAAGCATACATCGACCCGATTGCAGGCACGACAAAGCGTACAGGCGACGCCGAGGCCGACCGTCAGGGTGCCGACTACCTGCGCAACGACCCGAAGGAGAACGCAGAGCATGTGATGCTCGTGGACCTGGCCCGCAACGACCTGAGCCGCAACTGCCACCATGTGAAAGTGGACTTCTACAAGGATTTGCAGTACTACAGCCACGTCATTCATCTGGTCTCGCGTGTGAGCGGCGAACTCAATCAAGGGGCCGACCCCATCAAGGCCTTCATCGACACCTTCCCTGCTGGCACGTTGAGCGGAGCTCCCAAGGTGCGTGCCATGCAGCTCATCTCCGACTACGAGCCGCATAACCGTGGCGCTTACGGTGGCTGTATCGGCATCATCGGCCTCGACGGCTCTTTAAACCAAGCCATTACCATCCGCACCTTCGTCGCCCGCAATGGCGAGCTGTGGTTCCAGGCTGGTGGTGGCATCGTGGCCAAGAGCGATGTGGAGTACGAGCTGCAGGAGGTGAACAACAAGCTGGGTGCCCTCCGCCGTGCCATCATCGCCGCAGAATCCCAATCATCCCATTAATCCCGTTTTTACCATGAAAATAGTCATCATCGACAATTACGACTCGTTTACCTATAACCTGAGTCATTTGATTAAGTCGCTTGGCGCGGAGGTCGACGTCGTGCGCAACGACCAGTTTACGCTCAACGAAATCGAGGCCTACAATAAAATAGTGTTGTCGCCCGGTCCGGGCATTCCCTCCGAGGCTGGGCTGCTGTGCGATGTCATCAAAGCCTATGCCGGCCGTAAGCCCATCCTCGGTGTTTGTCTTGGTCACCAAGCCATTGGCGAGGTTTTCGGCGCACAGTTGGAAAACCTCTCGGAGGTGTTCCACGGTGTAGCTACGCCCTGTCATATCGTGGCCGACGACCCCATCTTCAGCGGAATCGACCGCGACATCACCGTGGGGCGCTACCACTCGTGGGTGGTGGGCACAAGCGGCTTGCCCGCTTGCTTGGAAGTGACCGCCGTGAGCGACGAAGGACAAATCATGGCCCTGCGGCATCGCGAACTAAACATACGCGGCATCCAGTTTCACCCAGAAAGCGTCCTCACGCCCAACGGCAAGCAGATGTTGCAGAACTGGCTCTATTTGTAATCAATCGGAATAGAAAATATTTTCACCGAATACGTGAAAGCGCTAAGTAACTGTTGATTCTCTAACTTACGTCGTAGTTTACATATTTTATGCCGCAAAATACATGTTTCATGCCGTAATTTACATATTTCATGCCGTGAAATAGAATAATGGTGGCACAATTGCAGATAATCATAAAATAAAAACATAAAAACTCAAACAAAAAAAGATGGAACAGACAATGAAAGGCTACCTCTTCCGCCTACTTAACCACGAAGAGCTCAGCCGTGAGGAGATGAAGAGCATCCTCATCGGCATCACACAGTCAGAGTATCCTAACGAGCAGATTACTGCCCTGCTCACCTGCCTCCAGATGCGCGGCGTGACGGTCGACGAGCTGCTCGGCTTCCGCGATGGCATCCTCGAAACAGGCGTTTCGGCCATCCTGCATGCCGACCGCTACATCGACGTCGTTGGCACCGGCGGCGACCGCAAGAACACTTTTAATATCTCTACGACCAGCTGCTTCGTCATTGCTGGCGCTGGCTACAAGGTGGCCAAGCATGGCAACTATGCCGCCACCAGCGTGTCGGGCGCATCGAATGTCATCCAGCACCACGGCATCCGTTTCACCGACGACATCGACCGTCTGAACCGCTCGCTCGACGAGGCCGGCATTGTCTACCTTCACGCCCAGCTTTTCGCCCGCGCCATGAAGTTCGTCGGTCCAATCAGGAAAGCCCTCCAGTTTCCCACCATCTTCAATCTCCTCGGCCCCATCGTCAACCCCTCTCAGCCCAAATGTCAGCTGCTCGGCGTGGCCAATCTCGACCAGATGCGCCTCTACCATGCCGTCTACCAGAAGCTGGGCATTGACTACGGCATCGTGAACAGCATCGATGGCTACGACGAGATTTCGCTCACGGGACCTTTCAAGGTGACGACGAAGGATTACGAGCGCGTCTTCACTCCCCAGGACCTTGGCTTCGACATTGCCAAACCCGAGGAACTCGTAGGCGGCGCCACCGAGGAAGAGGCCGCAGCCATCTTCGATTCGGTGCTGGAGAATCGCGCCTTGCCCGCCCAGAAGAATATCGTCCTGGCCAACGCCGCTTTCGGCATCCAGGTGCTGGAGCGCGGAGAAAAGAGCATCGAGGAGTGCATCGCCATCGCCCGCGAGAGCATCGACTCGGGGGCCGCCCTGCGCACGTTCAAGAAGTTTGTGGAACTCAACAGCTAAAGCAAATGGCTAAAGATATACTGGAGGAAATCATCGTCCATAAACAGGAAGAGCTGGCACTGCTGTGGGCAAAGAAACCCTCGTTGAGGGAGGCTTTGCTCCACAGCTCCACCGGTATCATCGCCGAGTTCAAGCGCCGCTCGCCGTCGAAGGGTTGGATCAACGAGGCTGCCCGCCCCGATGTCGTTCCATTGAGTTATCAGCAGAATGGCGCCTCGGCCCTAAGTATTCTCACCGACACGCAATATTTCGGCGGGTACGACCGTTTTATTGTTGAGGCTCGCGCTTCGGGGGTCACACTGCCCGTGCTCTATAAGAACTTCGTCATCGACGAGACACAGCTCTATCAGGCTTTGCTCTGCGGGGCATCGGCGGTGCTGCTCATTGCCGCCTGTCTCACCAAGACACAGTGCAAACAGCTGCTGGACAAGGCGCATGACCTTGGCCTCGAAGTGCTTTTGGAGATGCACAGCGAGGCAGAGCTGGAATACGCCGAGTTGCAGCCCGACCTTTGTGGCATCAACAACAGGAATCTGGGCTCGTTCGTCACCGATGTCGAGACCTCGTTCCGTTTGGCCGAGCGCCTTGGTTCGGTGTGTCGTGGCACTGCCACGACAAATACTACGGCCCCCCTGCTCGTGAGCGAGAGCGGCATCAGCGACCCCACTACGGTGCGCGCCCTTCGCGCAGCCGGGTTCCGCGGCTTCCTCATCGGCGAAACGTTCATGCGCCAGGCCGACCCGGGTAAGGCACTGCAGCAATTCATTGCCGCAATAAACAGTAAATCGTAAAAAGCTAAATCGTATATGAACAAGATGATTGTAAAAGTTTGTGGGATGCGCAATGGCGAGAACATCCGCCAGGTCGCCGAGTTGGGTGTTGATTGGATTGGAATGATTTTTTGGGACAAATCGCCGCGCAATGTGACGATGATTCCCACACACGCCGGCATCATCCCCGACCGTGCCAGCCTCTCGCCACTCAATACCCACCATCGACCATTGAGCGTTGGTGTCTTTGTCGACGAGATGCCGCAGAACATCATCACCCGCGTGGTCAACTTCCATCTCGATGCCATACAGCTGCACGGCCAGGAGTCGCCGACGCTCATCCGCAACCTGCGTCGCACCCTCGACCCTGATATCCGCCCAGGCATCCGCGTCATCAAGGCCATCCCCGTTGCCACATCCGCCGATGTCGCTGCTTACAAGCAGTATGAGGACTGTGTGGACTATTTCCTCTTCGACACCCGCGCCACCACCATCCCCGGCGGCACTGGACAGCATTTCGACTGGTCGGTTCTCTCTGCCTACGACGGCAACGTGCCTTTCCTCCTCTCCGGAGGCATCGGCCCCGACGATGCGCCACGTATCAAGGAATGGTTCGCCGCAGACAACGCTGCCGCTGCAAAGTGTATCGGTATCGACCTCAACTCGCGTTTCGAGGTAGCCCCCGCCCTTAAAGACGTAGAAGCCCTACGCCGCTTCATCCAAGAACTTTCCCATTAACGCCCGTCTTTCCCCATGAATAAAATCAATCAACTTTTTGCCCATTGCGATAATAAGAAACTGCTCTCCCTCTATTTCTGCGCTGGCTGCCCCACGCTCGACAGCACGGCCGACATCATCTTCACGCTCCAGCGAAGGGGCATCGACTTTGTAGAGGTGGGCATTCCCTTCAGCGACCCGCTGGCCGACGGTCCCGTCATTCAGAGCGCGGCTACAAAAGCCATCCGTAACGGCATGACCCTTACCCTCCTCCTGCAGCAGTTGAAGGCCATCAAAGAGCAGGTGAACATTCCCCTCATCCTCATGGGCTATCTCAACCCCATCCTCCATTACGGCATCGACCGTTTCTGTGCCGATGCGGCCGAGGCTGGCGTTTCAGGGATGATTATCCCCGACCTGCCCTTCGATGACTATCTCAATATGGTGAAGCCTGTCGCCGACCGCTACGACCTGCGCGTCATTATGCTGATTACCCCCGAGACCAGCGACGACCGCATCCGCTTCATCGACGAGCATACCGACGGCTTCATCTACATGGTCAGTAGCGCCGCCATCACGGGTGCGCAGCACTCTTTCGACGATGCCAAACAGGCCTATTTCCGCCGCATCGACCAGATGCACCTGCGCAACCCCCGCATGATTGGTTTCGGCATCTCGAACAAGCAAACCCTGGAGTCGGCCCAGCAGAATGCCGCCGGGGCCATCATTGGTTCGAAGTTCGTTACGCTCCTCAACGAGGCCTATTCCGAAGGTGCTGCCAAGGATAGCTCCCCCGCCGACCTCGCCCTCGACCGTCTCTTCGACGCGCTGTCCAAGTAGCACTCTGCTTCGACTCACCCCCGAAAGGGGCGTCGCAAAAAAAATAATGAGAAAGAGTGTGGTAATCTCATCCTTTTTCATTACCTTTGCATGCAAAACTACTAAAGCCATCCAGTATGAGGAAACTACTACGAATCATGCTGCCGCTTTTTGTTGTGCTTGGCATGCAGGCCCAGGGTTGGGACGACGAGATGTATAAGCAGATAGAGCGGAGCATCCAAACACCGCAAATCGACGGTAAAGACTATCTTATCACCAAGTTTGGGGCAAAGCCCGACGCATCGGCTGCCGCCAACCAGAAGGCCATCCAAAAGGCCATCGACCGCTGCTCGAAGAAGGGTGGGGGACGCGTGGTGGTGCCTGCTGGACAGATGTTCTTGACGGGTGCCATCAGCCTGAAGAGCCATGTCAACCTGCACGTTGAGGAGGGTGCTGTGCTACAGTTCGTGTTCGAGCCAGAGCTGTACCCCATCGTCGAAACCTCGTGGGAGGGACTGGAGTGCTTCAACCTCTCGCCCTGCGTCTATGCGTTCCAAGCCACCGACATCGCCGTCACCGGTAAGGGCACCATCGATGGCGGCGGCAGTGTCGACACCTGGTGGCCGTGGTGTGGCGCGGCGAAGTACGGCTGGAAGGAGGGCATGATCAGTCAGAAGATTGAGGCTCGCCCGCGTCTGCTGAAGAATGGCGAGGACGGCATTCCCATGTATAACGAGAAGGGACAGCGCTCGCCGAAGCGTGTCTTCGGCCCGAAGGATGGCTTGCGCCCGCAGCTTGTCAGTTTCAACAAGTGTGAGCGCATCCTCATTGAGGACGTCACGTTGCTCCGCTCGCCCTTCTGGGTCATCCACCCCCTGCAGTCGACCGATATCACCGTGCGCCGTGTGAAGATGATCAACGACGGTCCCAATGGCGATGGCTGCGACCCCGAATGTTGTGACCGCGTGCTCATCGAGGACTGCTTCTTCAACACCGGCGACGACTGTATCGCCATTAAGAGCGGCCGCAACCGCGATGGCCGCGAGCGCAACCGTCCTTCGAAGAACATCATCATCCGCAATTGCGAGATGAAGAACGGCCACGGCGGAGTGGTCGTAGGCTCGGAGATAAGCGGCGGTTGCCAGAATGTCTACGCCCACGACTGCGTGATGGACTCGCCCAACCTCGACCGTGTGCTGCGCATCAAAACCAATTCGTGCCGTGGCGGTGTGATTGAGAATATCAACATGCGCAATATCAAAGTGGGCCAGTGTGGCGAGGCTGTGGTGAAAATCAACCTCGACTATGAGCACAACGAAATCTGCTGTCGTGGATTTAATCCCACCGTCCGCAACATCAATGTCGAGAATGTTACTTGTCAAAAGTCGAAATACGGCGTGCTCGTCATCGCGCTCGACACGGTGTGTAATGTCTACGATGTGAACATCTGTAACTGCCGTTTCGACGGCGTGCAGCAGGGTAACAAGATTACCGGCCTCACGCGTGACATCCGTTACAACAATTATTTCTGCAACGGTTCCCTCTGCCTCACCGAGATGCCCTACAAGCACTACTCCGAGTGGATGACCTATTCGGAGATGAAGCGCACGCCGAGGTCTTACCTCCTCGACTTCTCTTCCAAGCCCAAGTGGAGCTATGTGATGGGCATCGAGCTGGAGAGCATGCTCGATACCTATCTGCGCTATGGCGGCGAGGACATCCGCCGTTATTGCCAGGAATATACCGACACAATGATTAACCAGCAGGGCGACATCCGAGGCTACAACATCCTGGACTATAACCTCGACAACATCCGCACAGGTCATTTCGTCACCCGCATGTATCAGCAGTGGCCCGAAGCGAAGAACCTGAAAGCTATGCAGACGATGATGAAGCAGCTGCAGGA
Organism: Prevotella sp.; assembly: GCA_017619275.1. Taxonomy (GTDB): domain Bacteria; phylum Bacteroidota; class Bacteroidia; order Bacteroidales; family Bacteroidaceae; genus Prevotella. The sequence goes on from JAFZSR010000053.1 coordinate 26,048, forward strand.
CCAGCCGCGCACCGTGGCCGACAAGGTGTATTGGCACAAGGCCATCTACGCCTATCAGGTGTGGCTCGACGGCATCTTTATGGGACTGCCTTACCGCTGTCTCACTGCGCCTATTGTGAATGGGCAGAATGTGACGAAAGGGCGTAAGGGCAAGAATGTGAAGGATGTGCCAACCGCTATCTACGACGACGCGGTGAACCAACTCGTCAGCACCTATCAGCAGACGCTCGACCCGAAGACTGGCTTGAACCGCCATGCCTACGACGAGACGCGCAAAGCCTTCTGGACCGACAAGGAGACGGGCCTCTCGCAGCACTGCTGGGGACGCGCCCAGGGCTGGTACACCATGGCACTCATCGAGGTGCTCGACGCCCTGCCCGAGGATTACGCCCGTCGCTCGGAGGTCATCGACTTGTTGCAGAAAGACCTCGACGCCATCTTGAAATGGCAGGACAAGAAGACTGGCGTGTGGTATCAGGTGATGGACTCGCCAGGTCGCGAGGGCAATTATCTGGAGAGCACCTGCTCCGCCATGTTCACCTACGCCCTGCTGAAAGCCTACCGCAAAGGCTACGTCGGCACCAAGTACCGTGAAGCGGGTATCAAGGCCTACAAGGGCATCATCAACAACTTCATCCGCGTCAATGCCGACAAGACCATCTCGCTCACCTCGTGCTGCAGCGTCGCCGGTCTCGGTCCCGCCGCCACCGATGAGGTCGTGGCTGCCATGAAGAAGGTGAACCCCAAGGGCAGCGTGAAGGAGAACAAGAAACGCGACGGCAGTTACGCCTACTACCTCTCGGAACCCATCCGCGACAACGATGCCAAGGGCCTCGGCCCGTTCATCTGGGCCAGCCTTGAGATGGAGCAGCTGGGCTACGACACAAAGAACGTGGCTCAGAGCATCGACCGTCAGGCTGTGGTCTCGCGTCATAACCCCGTCATCACCGAGGCCGACCCGCTGGCTTCGCTCACTGTGGGCAACGGCCACTTCGCCACGACCGTCGACGTTACTGGCATGCAGTCGTTCCCTTTTGAATACGGGGCAGGTGTGCCCCTGACAGCCATGTCCGACTGGGGATGGCATAAGTTCGAAAACACCAACGGCCTCACTCCTGAAGATTCCTACAAGACGATGGACCTCGGGCACGGCCACCCCGAGACGTATGCCGTAGAGTACAAAGCCTCCAAGAACGACCCCGCCCGCAATGTGGCCGCCACCGAATACTTTCGCGTGAACCCGCATCGCTTGAACCTCGGCATTATCGGGATAGAATTTCTCAAATGCGATGCACCTTATATCAACTTTCAGCCCTGTCAATCATGCCGCCCGATTTCTTTGGAAGATATTACCGACATACGGCAGGAGCTTAAACTCTATGATGGCGTTATTGAGTCATCCTATAACGTGCATCCTTCGATTGATTCTTCCTTTTCTGAGCCAGTCAATGTCATTACAGCTTGTTTGCCTGGGCGTGATGCCGTTCTCTACCGTATAGAAACTCCCCTTATTTATAGACAAGCCAGTGTGGTCATCCGTTTTCTTTATCCCACTGGCAAGCATGCCGACGATGCTGCGGACTGGACAAAGCCAGAACGACACATATCGCGTATTCTGCCGCATACTGGCGACGCTATCAACAACCGCCATTCTGCAGTCATTGAACATGTCATCGACGACACTCGCTACTATCTTCATCTTCGATGGGAAGGTGATGCGGTGCTTAAAGAGACTGCCCCCCATGTGTTCTCGTTGGCCAAAGTAGGATTAGGCAATGTCCTGTCGTTTGAAGCAGAGTATAGCGAATCACCCGTTCCAAAGAACGAAGCATTGGTCTTCGACCAGGAGCTGCGCGCCGTCATCAAGGCTTGGAACCGTTGGTGGCAGGAGGGCGCCATTGTCGATTTCTCGCAGTGCACCGACCCGCGCGCCAAGGAGCTGGAGCGCCGCGTGGTGCTGTCGCAGTACTTGACGCAGGTGAACTGCGCCAACAGTTTGCCGCCGCAGGAGACGGGCCTGACGTATAATTCGTGGTTCGGTCGCCCGCACTTGGAGATGGCTTGGTGGCACTTGGTGGACTTCGCCCTCTGGGGCCGTCCGAACACCGTTGAGACGATACTCGACTGGTACAACCGCGTGGCTTATCCCGAAGCGAAGAAGATTGCCGAGCGCCAAGGCTTCCGTGGCATCCGCTGGATGAAGATGACCGACCCCTGGGCGGGCGAGGCGCCGTCGAACACGGGCAGCTTCCTCATTTGGCAGCAGCCACATTATATATATATGGCCGAGGAGATGTACCGCGCCCATCCCACCAACGAAACCCTCGACAAGTACGCCCGCCAAGTGGAGGAGACAGCCGAGTTCATGGCCGACTTTGTGGCCTTTGATACAAAAACGAATTGTTATTATCTCAAAGGAAGTACCGCCATGCAGGAGTCGATGTCGAAGGACTTTAGTTTCAACCATCCTTTTGAGTTGGCCTATTGGCACTTTGGCCTCACCGTGGCTAACGACTGGCGCGAGCGCCAGGGTCTGCCCCGCCATGCCGAGTGGGACGACATCGCTGCCCACCTCTCCCCCCTGCCACAAACCGCCGATGGTATCTACACCGCTGGCCTGCCCAAGGGAAAGACCGACGGCCTCACCGCCTTCGACCCCTTCGATGCAGTGGCCGCTGGTGCTGCTCCCGTTGTCAGCACCGAGACCTTCGCCGATAAATGCCGCAACGACCACCCCGCCGTGCTGGGTGCCTTTGGTGTCCTGCCCCCCAGTCCCCTATGCTGCAACAGTGTTGCAGCAAAGAAAACCCTGGACTGGGTGCTCCAGCACTGGAACTGGCCCACTACCTGGGGCTGGGACTACGGCATGACCGCCATGGCCGCCGCTCGTTTAGGGCAGCCCGACAAGGCCGTAGATGCCCTGCTCATCGACACGCAGAAGAACACCTACCTCAAGAACGGCCACAACTTCCAGACCGCCGACCGCCTGCGCATCTATCTGCCTGGCAATGGTGCCCTGCTCACCGCCATCGCCATGATGTGTGCCGGCTGGGATGGCTGTCAAGACCCCTGCAACCCCGGCTTCCCCAAGGACGGCACGTGGAACGTGCGCTGGGAGGGGCTGCAACGCATGCAATAACGATAACTAACTAAATAAAAAAGACATGAAACGAATTCTACTCGCTTTATCATTCATCGTTTTTCCGTTGTCATTTAGCAGCGTAGCTGCGCAGACCCCCGCCTTCCCCGGTGCCGAGGGTCATGGACGTTTTGTCACGGGCGGCCGTGGCGGCGAGGTGTACCACGTCACCAACCTTAAGGACAGCGGCACTGGCTCGCTGCGCGACGCCGTGAGCAAGTCGAACCGCATCGTCGTCTTCGACGTGGGCGGTATCATCGCCCTCACGAAAGACCTCACTTTCAAGGACAACATCACCATCGCCGGACAGACGGCTCCCTGGCCGGGCATTACCGTGCGCTACTACACCGTGCGTCCCGGTGCCAACAACATCATCCGCTTCATCCGCTTCCGTCGAGGCGAGGAGCAGAATGTGAACGATGGCGCCGATGCCACTTGGCAGCGCGAGAAGAACGGCATCCTGCTCGACCACTGTTCCTTCTCGTGGAGCATCGACGAGCTGGCTTCGTACTACGACAACCGAAACTTCACCATGCAGTGGTGTACGCTGGGCGAGGCCCTGGCCAACCCCGGCCACAGCAAGGGCGAGCACAGCTTTGGCGGCATCTGGGGCGGCAAGGGCGCTTCATTCCACCACAATTTCCTTTGTCACATGCAGAACCGCGTGCCGCGCTTTTGCGGAGCCCGCTATAACTGGACGGGCTACGACACCTCGCTCTATGGCAGCTCCATCGAAGCCGAGCAGGTGGACTTCCGCAACTGCGTGATGTACAACTGGGGCAACGGCAACGGCTGCTATGGCGGCACAGGCGGAGGCAACATCAATATCGTGAACAACTACTACAAAGCAGGTCCCGCCACCACCAACAGGACGCGAGTGACGCAGGTGAGCGTGGCCACGTCGGGCAATGCCGATGGCTCCCCCTTCATGGGCTACTGCGCCCGTTACTACATCAACGGCAACTATGTGACGGCTGCCGGGGCGAATGCCGAGAACTACGACTGGAAGGGCGTCATCTACGACACCGGCACCTCCACCATCGGCGGCGAGCGCTATTGCCCCGATGCCCAGCATCTCTATGGCACGGGAGCCACTTATGTGAAAAACAGCAGCGGCGTGGACTGTGTGAAGATCAAGCTCGACGAGCCCGTGCCCACTGGCACCGTCACTACCCATACCGCACAGATGGCCTACGAGAAGGTGCTGGCCTTCGGCGGTGCCTCGCTCTACCGCGATGCCGTAGATGAGCGTTATATGGATGAAGCCCGCAACGGCACCACCCATTACACGGGTTCGGCCACCAAGTCGGGCGACGGCAAGACCGTGAAGCACCTGCCCGGCATCATCGACTTCGTGCGCGACCAGGGCACCTACGAATTGGAGTCGACCGCCCGTCCTGCCGGTTTCGACACCGACCAGGACGGCATGCCCGACGAGTGGGAGACGGCCAACGGCCTGAACCCCACCAACAAGAGCGACGCCAAGCTCTTCACCCTCGACAGCGACCATAAGTGGTACTGCAACCTGGAAGTCTATCTCAACTCGCTCGTCGAGCATATTATGAAAGGCGAAAACACCGATGCCCTGACAGCCGTTGACGAGTATTACCCTGCTTGCACGATGCCCGCCTCTGTCGGTGCCGTCAGTCAGCCGAACAGTCGCACCGAATACTACAATCTGCAAGGCATGCGCATCGGCCGTCCGCAGAAAGGACTGGTCGTCGAGGCCACCGTGCTCAACAACGGCTCGCGCAGCACGCGCACCGTTGTCGTCAGATAGAAAACAAACTACATCATTCATAATTAACTAACTAAAATCAACAAGATGAAAAAACAACTATCAAGACTGAGTGCCCTGTGCATGATGCTGCTATGCAGCGCATGGGGCATGGCCGAAACCATCACGGCCACTTGGGACTTCACCAACGCCGATGTAGTGGCCGCCGTGACCGCCCTCTCGGGAACGAATGAAGCTGGTACCATTGAGGCCGTTGAGGCCAACGGCATCCTGCTCACCGTGGAGGCCAACGGACAGACTATCCGCAACAATGGCAACAGCATCCAGACGGGCAACGGCGTCGTCTTCAAGGTCCCCGTTCAGAGCAAGAACGACGTAGTGACCGTGACGGGCTATTCCGCCCCCTACTTCGCCTATTCCATCGCCGGTGTTGATGCCGATGAGGCCATCACCAGCTACACTGCCACTGCTGCCGACGTGGCACAAGGCTTCGTGGAGGTGGTCAACAAAGGGCAGTATCTCATCGCCATTCAGGTGGTGCAGACCCCTGCGGCTGTTGACGTCAACGCCACTTGGGACTATGCCAACGCCGATGTGATGGCCGAGACCATGGCCCTCTCGGGAAGCAACGAGGCTGGCACCGTGAAGGCCGTTGAGGACAATGGCGTGCTGATGACCGTCGAGGCCAACGGCGCCAATTTCCGCAACAACGGCAACAACATCCAGGTGCGCTCGGGTGCCGTCTTCAAGATTCCCGTGAAGAACGCTGGCGACATCGTCACTGTGAAAGGCTACCCCAACTACTCCTATTACACCATCGGCAGCAACCCCGCCGAGATGACCAACACCAACGACAACCCCGTCACCGAGTACACAGCTACGGTCGTCGATGCCCAGCAGGGCTACGTGGCTGTTACCTCTACCAACGACAACAACTACTTCCTCTGCCTCTCGGTGCTGCAGAAGGCTCCGCAGGACAAGGTGACGCTCACCGATGAGCCTGCCACCGCCACCTTCGCCTTCAATCTGGGCACAGAAGGTCAGACTGCCGACTTCGGCGATGCCGCTCCTTATTTCATCACCAGCAAGGTGACATGGGGTAGTAACCTGAAGCTGAAGGGCCTCGACAACAAGGGCCTTGGACAGACGCAGTTTGAGCCTTACGAGCAGCAGAATGAGCAGTCAGGGGGCACCGCTGCTGACGAGAGCAACGCCATCCGCTTCCTCATCCAGCCTGGCTTCGGCTTTGCCTTCACGCCCACCAAGGTGTCGGTGAAGTGTACCCGCTACGGCACCGACAACGGTCTACTCGACTTCTCGTGGGAGAACCCCGACAAGACCACCGTTTCGTTGGCCGTTGGCGTGAAGCCCAACCGCGAGAACGGCAACAATCCTGCCAATGCCGATGAGCAGGGACAGAAGTTCAGTGACCTGACCTACGAGGTGACAGGCGCCACGCCCGCCGAGGGCACCTGCGGTCTGCTCATCAACCTCTACCACCTGCAGAGCGGTAAGCAGATTGGCTTCTCCGACATCGTCATCGAGGGCTATCTCAACGGCACCGAGAAGGACGTGCCCGTGCTGGCCACCCTCACCATCAACGGACAGGAATACACTGCCGCCGAAATCTTCGACACCGCCTACGAGGCCGACTTCGAGCTGTCGAAGGCCGCTCCCATGGTAAGTGCCGAGAATCCCATCACCGCCACCGCCGCCATTGGCGAGGTGGGCACCATTACCTACGCTGGCGACGACACGCACTGCGTGGTCACCATCCCCATGCTGAGCGAGGGCAACCAGGTGGACTATGTGCTCAATGTGGTGCAGAAGCCCGACTTCACCCTCTACTACATCAGCCCCGTGGACGGACAGACCGTGATAGCCACGCAGCAGGTGGAGAAGGACGCTCCCATCGGCTACTTCCAGGGCGATGCCATGTCGAACTTGGCAATCCCCGAGGGCTACGCCATGCGCGGCTGGTTTGAGCGCAGCGACGGCGGCCGCAAGTACACGGTGGCCGACATCGTCACCAAGGACCTTTATCTCTACGGTTACTACACCGAGATTGAAGAGCCCTCTACGTACAAGAAGTATTTCTTTGACTTGACGTCGCCTACCTTCTACGCCGAAGACCACGAAGCCTTCAATCCCACGGGCGAGGGCTTCTACTACCACGACGGCCAGCATGGCTGGGCCTTCAAGAACGGCAACAAGATCGACCTGCTCGTTGGTCCGAAGGCTGTCGTCTCTGTCACCCTCTGCCGCTATGGCAATGCCGACGACATCGTCATCACCGAGAATGGCGAGACCATCGGCACGCTGCCCGGCAAGAACAACAACGACACCGACGGCGAGATTGTGGCCTTCAACTACGAGGGCGATGGCGGCACCATCACGCTCAACCTGAACACCAGCGGCGAGATGTATCTGCACGCCGTGAAGATTGTGAACATCGCCGAGGTGAATTATGAGAGCCAGGGCGACTGGTACTTCGTGAAGGCTGGCGACGCTGGCAGCTTCATCGACGTGCTCGAGGTGGTGAACGGCATCAACGCCAGCCCCGACGCCCCGCGCGCCTTCATCTTCCTGCCCGATGGCACCTACGACCTGCGCCAGACGGTGAAGACCGCCATCAGCGGACACAACATCTCCATCATCGGACAGTCGATGGAGGGCACCATCATCACCACCAAGCCCGACAAGAGCATCGAAGGACTGGGTAAGGCCGACATGCTCCACAACAGCGGCAGCAACCTCTATCTGCAAGACCTGACGCTGCAGAATGCCCTCGACTACTATGGTGCACTCGGTGGCGGTCAGTCGGCCGGACGTGCCGCCGTGCTGCAGGATGCCGGTACACGCACCATTGGTAAGAACGTGCGCATGCTCTCCTATCAGGACACCTACTACAGCTCGAACACCAGCCAGCAGGCCTACTGGGAGGACTGCGACATCCACGGCACCGTCGACTTCATCTGCGGTGGCGGCGACGTGCGCTTCCAGAACACCACCCTCTCGCTGGAGCCACGCGCACTCGATGGCACCGGTAGCCGCACCATCACCGCTCCCACCACCAACACCAACTTCGGCTACGTCTTCGACGGCTGCAAGGTGGTCGACCTGGCCAATGGCAAGGGCAGCTGGAACTACGGCCGCACCTGGCAGAACCAGCCCATCTGCGTCTATCTGAACACCACCCTCGACGCCAATGCCCAGAACACCCTCATCGCCTCGCGCTGGATTGAGAAGGGCATGAACAACACCGACCCGAAGCTCTTTGGCGAATACGCTACGAAGAATGCTGCCGGCAACGACATCACACCCGCCTCGAACATCATCAACTCCTACGGCGGACAATTCGAGACCATCCTCAGCGCCGAGCAGGCCGACCAGTTTACCTACGACAAGATGTTCACCGACTGGCGCCCCGCTTATCTGACTGAGCAGATGGATGCCGAAGGTCTTAATCCCGTCTATGCCGACGGTGCTGTCAACTTCGCCCTCGCCGACAATGGCATGATTGGATGCGCCATCTTCAAGAACGGCGAGTTTGCAGGTCTCTCCTTCGATGGCCTCTTCAGCATCGCCATTGATCCTGCCACCGACGAGCTGACCATCCGCGCCATCAACCGCATGGGTGGCTTCGGTCCTGCTGCCCACGTTGGAGGCACCACCGTTGGCATCAACGACGTTCAACGCTCAACGTTCAACGTTCAACGTTACAACCTGCAAGGTCAGCGTGTGAGCAAGGCCGAGCATGGCCTTTTCATCATCAACGGCAAGAAGGTGGTGAAGTGATGTTCTCCCGCGCAGGGCGAAAGGCCAAATGGCGCAGATGAACGCCACTTAGCCGGCGTCTACGCTAAAACCGCAGAGGCACAGGGCTTTTATAATCAAAGCCGCTGTGCCTCTGCTTTTTGTTGATGGCCGTCTGCCGACGAGCGCGAACGCCACGATGTCAGACTGCCAACTTGAAAGTAAAGACCTCCTGTTCCTGTAGTTGGGGCTGTTCGGTAACCTTACGCACATAGTCGCGCAGAAGATGGCGCCACTCGTTACCCTTCATGCTGAAGTATCTTTCTTGGAACTGTTTTTGGCACTCCACGACAATCTGCATAATGGTTGTGCCTTCGTCCAGTGCCATCATATTATGCACCAAACGGCGTACCTCATCGTCCTTTTCCACATCCTCCAGCATAGAGCCCTGTGGCACTAAGCGAATCTCTTCGGCTTTCTTGTTCTTCTTCGGTTTGGGGATGCTGAGCGAAACCGAATCCGAAGTTCCAAGGAACCTCTGCAGATAGGCTTTCAGGCGGTCGATCACCGTCTGCTTCTTCTGCCCACTTTCGGGCAGGAAGGGGTTGGTGGGCGGCAGTATGCGGGCAATGCCGGTGCCTTTCTCGGCGACGTATCCATCCATGAAGGCCCGCTGCATGAAAGCCCTCGTCTCGTCGGGCTTCAGCTGTTCCTCGCTGATGATGTTCTCCAGCTGCTCGCGTTTTTCCTGCTCAATATACTGCTCCCACTGCGAGCCAACATCGCCGCCGCGCTCAGGCGTCATCCGCTCAATGAAGCGCTCTATCAGCTCGCGCTTGTCGCGCAGGTCGGGGCTGGCATCCATCTGCTTGCGCAGCTTCACGATGATTTCCTTGTCCTGGCAGTTCGTGTCGTGATACTGCTGCACCAGCATCAGTATGTGGTGAATGTTGATTTGCACCTGCTTCACCAGCTCCATCTCAAACACCAGGTCGTCGGCGATGCCCTCGCGCTCGGTGGCGTGTGGCCCGGGGTGGATTCGATCGTAGATATTGTTGTACCATCCCAGATAGTCTTGCCAGCGCATCTCGTCCACCAGCTTTGCCTCGTCGGTGAAGTCGTCGAAGGCGGCCAGAATGTTTCTCACCCGAAGCAGTTCGCCCATCAGCCCGATGAAGGCCTTCGTCGATTCCTCGTCCTTGATGTTGGACAGCTGTTCCACGGGGTATTGCTCCAGCAGCCGATGCACCAGCACGGTGTAAGGCTCGTGTATATGGCCGCGCTCGTCCTCATAGCCCTTGCTGTAGTATTCCTCGTAGCTCTTCATGAACACCAGCCCCGAGGCATTTTCGTCGCCAAAGATGGCCAGGCTCTTATTCGTGGCCTCCTCCAGGTTGCGGAAGCAGACGATGTTTCCACAGGTTTTCACGGCATTCAGGATGCGGTTGGTGCGGCTGTAGGCCTGCAGCAGTCCGTGCAGCTTCAGGTTCTTGTCCACCCACAGCGTGTTCAGCGTCTTCGCGTCGAAGCCCGTCAGGAACATGCCCACCACGATGAGCAGGTCTATCTCCTTCCGTTTCATGCGCAGCGACACGTCTTTATAGTACGACTGGAAGGCCTCGCCATCGGTCGAGAAGTTGGTGTTGGGTGTCCACATCTGGTTGTAGTCGCCGATGGCAGCGTCCAGCGCGTCGCGGCTCAGCGGGTCGGGTGGTGTGCCCACGTCCTCGGGGTTCTCGTCCTCGCCCAGTCCCCACTCGTCGCTCTCGGCTTCGTTGGCGTTGTAGGTGAAGATGGTAGCCACGCGCAGCTGTGGCATCCCTGCCTCCTGCATCTGCCGTTTGAACTCGTTGTAGTACATGATGGCCGACTTCACCGAGTCCACGGCCAGTATCGAGTTGAACTTGCCGCAGGTCTTCTCGGCAAAGTGTTCCAGAATGTAGCGTGTCACTATTCGGATGCGCTGCGGGTGGTGCAGTGCCTCGTCGGTGTCGATGCCCCACACCTGCTTGCGCTCCACGTTGTCCTTCATCCGCATGGTGCTATTGTAGTCTACGTGGAAGCGCAGCACGTTCTTGTCGCGGATGGCGTTGATGATGGTGTAGGTGTGCAGCGCCCGCGTGGGTTTGCCGTCTTGGTCGGGCTCGCCGCCAAACAGCTGTGCGGTGGTGGAGTATTTGCTGCCCGCGCTGGTGTTGACGGCGAAGATGGGGGTGCCCGTGAAACCAAACATCAGGAATTTCTTCACGCGCTTCACTATGAGCTTGTGCATGTCGCCAAACTGCGAGCGGTGGCACTCGTCGAAGATGAGCACGATGTTCTCCTTTGTCAGCACCTCGCGCAGCTGCTCGTCCTGGTCGTAGAACTTGGGCTTCATCAGGTTCGAGAGCTTCTGTATGGTGGTGATGATGATATGCGCCTCGGGGTCTTTCAGCTGGCGCAGCAGGATGCGTGCCGACGAGTTCGAGTTGGCGCAGTTGGGCTCAAAGTTGTCATACTCCTTCATCGTCTGGTAGTCCAGGTCCTTGCGGTCCACCACGAAGAGCACCTTGCTGATGCCCTCCATGCGTGCGGCCAGCTGCGCCGTCTTGAACGAGGTGAGCGTCTTGCCGCTGCCCGTGGTGTGCCAGATGTAGCCGCCCGCGCGGATGGTGCCCTGCCAGCGGTTGTTCAGCGCCGTTTGTATGCGCTGCAGAATCTTCTCCGTGGCCGCTATCTGGTAGGGGCGCATCACCAGCAGCTGCTTGTCGACGTTGAACACGCAGTATTTCGTCAGCACGTTCAGCAGCGTGTGCTTGGCGAAGAAGGTGGTGGTGAAGTCGCGCAGGTCAGTGAGCAGCGTGTTCTCCTGGTCGGTCCAGTACGAGGTGAACTCAAAGGTCTGCCCGCCCGTCTTGTGGCGGCGTGGTCCGCCCATGTTCTCCTGCTCCTTGGCATAGCGCGTGGTGTTGGAGTAGTATTTCGTCTCGGTGCCGTTGCTGATGACGAAGATTTGCACAAAGTCGAACATCGCCCGGCCAGCCCAGAACGAATCGCGCTGGTAGCGGCTGATTTGGTTGAACGCCTCCTTGATGTTAACGCCCCTGCGTTTCAGCTCAATATGCACCATAGGCAAACCGTTCACCAGTATCGTCACGTCGTAGCGGGTTTTGTGGGCACCGCCCTCCACCTCATACTGGTTGATTACCTGCAGACGGTTGTTGAAGACGTTCTGCTTGTCTATCAGTCGAATGTTCTTCGTCTGCCCGTTGTCCATCACGAGGTCGATAATCCAGCCCTTTCCTTGAATCATCTCCGTCTTGTTCTGGATGGTCATCTGCTCGTTGCTTATCTTTGGCAGCAGCCGCGCCCACTCCGCATCGCTCAGCGTCACGTCGTTCAGCAGCTCCAGTTGTCGCCGCAGGTTGCGCAGTAGTCCAGCCTCGTCAACCACCTGCCGCGCATAGTCATAGCCCTGGGCCACCAGCTGGCTGATGAAAGCCGCCTCCAGCTTCGCCTCGCTTTGGTAGCCTCCGTCCGGCTTCGCCTCCACATCGTAGTGGGCCGCCACCGTCTGGTGCTCCTGTTCAACGATGATTTTGTAGTCGTCCATGATTCAATTATTACTCGTTTTTATTTGTCGTTTCAGAAAATATGCTTAATTTTGCAACGGAATCGAAAACTGATGTAGTTATGACAATGGTACAATTGAACGCAGAGCTGTTTCGCAATATGAGCATCATAGCTGAGGATGAGAATCTGATGAAACGAGCCGTCAAATATTTGCGAAAACTTGCTGCAGAGAAAAAGGCCGATCCCACACTCTTCACCAAAGAAGAGTTCTTTGCCCGTGTGGACGAGGCAAGGGAACAGATTAAACGCGGCGAAGGCATCGAAATGTTGCCTGAGGAGTCGTTAGACGAATTTCTGAAAAGAGTGGGCTGATGTATACAATTATCTATTCTCCAAAGGCCATTGAAGACCTTCGGAAGCTGAAACAGGATGAACCTGCAGCATACAAGAAAGTAGGCAAGTTTATTCAGGAATTGAAAGAGCATCCCAAAACAGGTACTGGCCACCCAGAACCGCTCAAGGGCAACCGGAGCGGACAGTGGAGCCGAACCGTCACGAAGAAGCATCGCCTGATTTATGAAATTTTTGAGACGGAAGTCCACGTTGATGTGCTCTCCGCCTATGGGCATTATAGCGACAAGTGATGTGCTGCTCATTTCACTCAAACGTCAACAGTTTGTTCCGATAATACTCATATTGCTGCTCACGAGCCATTAGCTGAGCCTCCAAGTTCGAAATATTCGCCTCGAAGGTGTCGAGGATGGAGACGATGCGGGACTGCTCGGAGAGAGAGGGTATGGGTACCTGTAAAGATTCCATTAAAGCCTTTGTTAAATGTGCCATTGTTGCACCATGAAGATTAATAAATGCCTGTTTCCTCATATCTTCTGATTGCAACCAATAGTACATAAACTTCTTTTGTATTCTATCACTACAATTCATTTTCCAAATGTGGTAGTGATAGATTACTTTCTCTTCTTCCCATATGTGAGGCCCAAAAGAAGCAGACCAAGCATATAGCAAATCCCCATTTTTACAGTAGTATTTATTGTCCAATTCCAAATCAGAGTAATACCAACTGTCATTAGAAAAGAAATTCCCAACACGCAAAACTCTGTACTTACCTTTACATAAAAGCTCTGGTTGACTATATGCTCTGCCGTTAACAACCTCACAAATATCTTTGAGGGGGATTCTCGCCAATCCATCTTTTCCTTCAAGGTCGAGGAGTTGGTCACGATAATACTCATACTGCTTGCGGCGCTGGGCGATTTGCTCTTTTAGGTTGTCGATGGCAGCGGTGAACGTATCGAGGATGCCAACTATACGCTGTTGCTCGGAAAGGGAGGGAATGGGGATTTTTATCGTTGAAGCTACATTAGACATTAATTTAGGATTGCCCATACCCTCTAATACATAGTCTTTAGCTGCTTTCGAGAGCCAAAAATAAAGAAAGTCTTGTTTGATTCTATTATCAGTAATGTCAATCAACCCACAAACGTTAGTTATATTGAATCTTCCTTTCCTTCTGAATATAGTACCAGCATAGGCACCATCTGTCGTCCATGTAAGGAAATCACCATCGAACATATAACTATTTATATTCCCCAATACACCATCATTTGCTGTTTGAGACGAATATACAGGGTATTCACCTTCAAAATCCCTTATATAGTCTTTTGAGATTACTTTTCCTCTCACGAGATTTGCAACCTCTCCCAATTTCTTCCACTCCACCATACTCATCCCTCCAATTCCATAATAATCTCATCAATCTTCTTGTTCAGCTCATTGCCCTTTGTAACCAGCTTTTCCAACTTGCTGTTGACCTCTGCAATGTCAATCACCTCGCGGGTGTCCTCCTGCTCCACATAGCTGCTGACTGATAGGTTGGCATCGTTGGCCAGGATATCGTCGTTCTTCACGAGCTTTGCCAGGTTCTGCTCATCGCGCCGATTGGCAAAGAGCTGCACAATCTTGTCTTGATGCTCGGGCAGCAGCACATTCTTGTTGCCATTCTTCGCAAACAACTTGCTGGCGTCGATGAAGAGCACGGACGCATCGGTTTTTGCACTTCGCTTTAAGACGATGATGCAGGTGGCGATGCCCACGCCGAAGAACAGGTTGGCGGGCAGCTGGATGACGGTGTCCACGAAGTTGTTGTTGATGAGATACTGGCGAATCTTCTTCTCGTCGCCACCGCGATAGAGCACGCCGGGGAACTCCACGATGGCGGCTGTGCCTGTCTCGCTGAGGTGCCACAGCATGTGCATGGTGAAGGCCAGGTCGGCGGCACTCTTCGGTGCCAGCACGCCCGCAGGGGCATAGCGCTCGTCGTTGATGAGGATGGTGTTGTCCTTACCCTCCCACTTCAACGAGTATGGGGGATTGGAGACGATGGCGTCGAAGCCCTTACATTCTTGTGCCACCTCCATGTGCTGGGGCTTCAGCAGCGTGTCCTCCAAGCGGATGTCGAAGTTGTCGTAGTTCACGTTGTGCAGGAACATGTTGATGCGGCAGAGGTTGTAGGTGGTGGGGTTCACCTCCTGCCCATAGTATTTCAGATGCGGGTTCTCGCGGCCGATGGTCTTGGCAAACTTCAGCAGCAACGAGCCGCTGCCACAGGCAGGGTCGTAGACCTTGTTGATATGGGGATTGTTCCACGATGCCAACCGCGCCAGCACCTCGCTCACCTGCTGCGGGGTGAAGAACTCGCCGCCGCTCTTGCCCGCCTCCGAAGCATACATCTGCATCAGGAACTCGTAGGTGTCGCCAAAGGTGTCGTTGTCGGTGTCGTCGTATTTCGAGCCGAGTTCCATCGTGGCTACCGTCTTCAGCACTTTCGCCAGCAGTTGGTTGCGCTTGATGACGGTGCTGCCCAGCGCCTGGCTGTCGACAGCGAAGTCGCTGAACAGGCCACGGAGTGCATCTTCCGAATCGGTGCCCTGAGCCGATGCTTCGATGCTGCGGAAGATGGTGGTGAGGTGCTCGTTCAGGTTCTCGTCGCGCTCTGCCGTTTTCACCACGTTTTGGAACAGCTGCGAGGGCAGCACGAAGTAGCCCTTCTCCTCCACCATCTTCTGACGGATACGCTCGGCCATCTCGTCGCTGATGGCGGCATAGTCGAAGTCGGGCTGTCCGGCGGCAGCCATCAGCTGGTGGATGTAGTCGCAGATGTTCTCGGAGATAAAGCGGTAGAAGATGGAGCCTAAGACGTAGGCCTTAAACTCCCAGCCATCGACCGCGCCACGCAGGTCGTTGGCAATCTTCCAAATGGTTTTGTGCAGTTCCGCACGTTCGTTTTGGTTCACCATTGCTATGATAGTCTTAGTAGCACAGCACTTATCGGAGCTTACGGGCACTCACCAACCAACGGACACAGAGATAGCGCGGACCGCCTATCCGTGTCTGAGGTGGTGAGAGAAACCCGTTCAACTGATATGTGACATGTCCACGCTATCAAGCGCAGACATTAGACATTTATTGTAGTTGAACTTCGTATACTAAAACTCTCACCTTTTAGACACGCCGAATAACTGCTAATGCTGTTATTGTTTACCCACGAAAGTCCTCCTGCCACCCTGCGCTCAGGGAATCTGCAGTAGTTGGTTGCAAAAGTACAAAATGTTTTAGAAAAAACAAAGAGAAAAGGGAGAAAAAAATGAAGCCATTTGCAGGGTGTTCATCGCCGTTGTTCGCTTTTCAGGTAGGGGTCAAAAAGAAGCTATGCGCCCCACAAAATTTTGGCGTCGACTTTTTGAAAAATCTCGTTGAGTTTTTGAAAAAAGTCGTACGACTTTTTTTATCCCACCGAAAGTGTTGTCTTTGTTGTATGAGTTGTCTTCAAGACCAACCGCGTTTTTATAAAAGACAACTTTTACAACTGTGACAACTTTTTGTAGGCAAGAGCCCGACAACCTGGTTGAAACCTCACCGAGAGTGTTGTCTTTGTTGTATGGGTTGTCTTCAAAACCAACCGCGTTTTTTTAAAAGACAACTTTTACAACTATGACAACTTTTCTGTAGGCAAGAGTCCGACAATGAGGATTTTGCGTTAATTGTAACCGTCCCAAGTTGTTTTTTCGATTACATTAATTTTGGTAACGACTTTTTAAAAAATCTCGTACGGTTTTTTTTCTTCGGCTTTCCTTTTGCATTTCCCATGCTTTTTCGTACCTTTGCAGCGTGAAACACGTGCTTCGCTTTTTAGGCCCATTACTTTGTGTGGCCTTGCTGACTGTGGGCTTGCCAGTCCGTGGTCAGAGCGATTCGTTGGCCGAGATGGACAGTGTGGAGGTGGGGCTGCTGACGTGCTCGCCCCACAACGAGGTGTATAGCCTCTACGGTCACTCCGCCCTGCACTGGCACGACCTTCGCACAGGACAGCATTGGGTGTTCAACTATGGCGTGTTCGACTATCGTAAGCCCCACTTCGTGTGGCGCTTCATCATGGGGCAAACCGACTACCGTTTGGAGGCTACCACCGCCTTGAGCGCCTGGTGCGACTACTATCGCAATTGGGGCAGCAGCGTGGAGGAGCAGGTGCTCAACCTGACGGCTGCCGAGAAACTGCGACTGCAACAGGCGCTGGCGCTAAACCTGAAACGGCCGGAGTATCGCTACAATTTCTTCTACGACAACTGTTCCACAAGGCCGCGCGACATGATTGAGCGGTCGCTCGATGGCAAGGTGAACTATGCCCTGCGGCCAGACTATGAACCCTCTTTCCGGGAGATGATTCATCGCTGCACCAAGGACCATCCTTGGGCCTCGTTTGGCAACGACCTATTGCTGGGCTTGCGTGCCGACCAGAAGACGACCCAACGCGAGCGACAGTTCCTGCCCGAGAACCTGATGTGGGACTTCGACCATGCCACCGTGACGCGTAGCGATGGGAAGAGTACGCCCCTGGTGCTACGGCGCTTGGTGCACGTGCCGTTGGGACAACCAAAGCCCATGAGTGGTTTCCCGCTCAGTCCCCTCGCGTGTACATTATTATTATTAGGGGTGTCGCTGGCCATCGCTGCTTACGAGCACTGGCGGCGGCTGACGCTGTGGTGGTGGGATGCGCTGCTGATGCTGGTTACTGGATTGGCGGGCTGCCTCCTGGCGCTGATGTTCTTCTCGGAGCATCCGGCCACCAGCAGCAACCTGCAGGTGCTGGTGCTCAATCCGCTGGCACTGCTGTTCCTGCCCGCCGTGCTCAGGCGTCGGCGCAGTGTGTGGTTCAGGCTGAGCCTGGTCTGCTTGCTGGCGTTTCTGCTGGGTGCACTTTGGCAAGACTATGCCGAGGGCATGGAAATTGTGGCATTATGTTTGCTGTTAAGGTGTTGGACTCATCGACATGACAAATAAATATCTCTATCTCACGCTGCTGGCCGTGCTGGGCTTCCATGCCGAGGGCCGAGGACAACAAGCACAGGCAGGTGCCACGCCACGACTGGTGGTGAGCATAGCCATCGACCAGTTGCGCACCGACTATATGGAGGCCTTTGCCCCCCTTTATGGCGAAGGCGGACTGAAGCGCTTGCTCAACCAAGGCGCCGTGCTGGCCAATGCCGCCTATCCCTTTGCGCCCGTCGACCGGGCCTCGGCCATTGCCGCCATCGCCACGGGCACCACGCCATATTACAACGGTATAGTGGGATGTCAGTGGCTCAACCGCGCCACGCTGCGCCCCGTGGGTTGTGTCGACGACCAGAAATATACGGGTATGCTCACCGCAGAGACCGCCTCACCCGCTGGGCTGGCCACTTCGTCGCTGGCCGACGAGCTGAAGGTGGCCACGGGCGGCAAGGCATTGGTGTATGCCATCGCCCCCTTCCGCGATGCCGCCGTGCTGGCTGCTGGTCATGCTGCCGACGCCGCCCTGTGGATCGACGACATCTACGGACAGTGGTGCTCGTCGACGTATTATCTGCAGAGCATGCCTCAGTGGCTCAGCACGTTTAATGCTACGAAGGCCCCCGGCGAGCGTATCAACCACATCACTTGGGAGCCGTTGAGCGAGCAGACCGCCGCTTTCAACTATTATCTGCAGACCACCACCGACGGCAAGCCCTTCCGTCATAAGTTCAAGGACAGCCAACGCTTTGCCGAGTATAAACGCAGCGCGCTGGTGAACACCGATGTGACCGACATGGCCATGCGCTGCGTGACCACCACGGGCATGGGGCGCGACAAGGTGACCGACCTGCTGGCACTGACCTACTATGCCGGCCGATTCGGGCAGCAGAGCATGACAGATTGTCAGATGGAGCTGCAAGACACCTACGTGAGGCTCGACTTGGAGTTGGACCGTCTGCTCACCTTCATCGAGCGCAACATAGGCCTCGAAGAGGTGCTGGTGGTGCTCACCAGCACGGGTTACAGCGATGTGGAACCCGCCGACTACGAGCGATTCCGCATCCCCACGGGCACGTTCAACCTGAGCCGAACGGCCAGTCTGCTCAATATGTATCTGGGCGCCATCTGGGGGTCGGACAAGTATGTAGAGACCATCTTCGACAATCAGATATTCCTGAACCACCAGCTGTTGGAGCGGAAGAAAATCAGCATTGGCGAAGCCACCAGTCGTGCCCAGGAGATTGTGGCTATGATGGATGGCGTGCGCAATGTGTACACTTCGCTCCAGCTGCTCACCACCCAGAGTGCCCAGACCGAGAAGACCCGCAACGCCTTCAATCCCCAGCGATGCGGCGACATCATCATTGAGACAGCTCCGGGATGGCGCGTGCTGAACGAAGACACCCACGAGAGCCACATGCCCGTGAACAGCTACACGCAGTTCCCCATCATCTTCTTCGGGGCTGGCGTCAACCCGGCGCAGGTGGTGGCACAAGTAACCGCCAACCCAGTGGGAATAGAGCGTATTGCACCCACCATTGCGCGTGCCATACGCATCAGGGCACCTAATGCTTGCACGGCACAACCATTATTTTGAATATATTTTCTTTTTTCAGCAAAAAAATGCGTACCTTTGCACGCTGAAATAAAAAAACATAGCAAGCATAATACCGTCATAACGAAATAACGACAAATAAAAGATGAATTTAAACAAATTCCTGAAGTCACTCTTCGGCGATAAGGCCTCGCGCGACATGAAGCTGATACAACCCTTCGTGGAGAAGGTGAAAGCGCAGACCCCGAAGGTGGAAGTACTCGACAACGATGCCCTGCGAGCCCGCACACAAGTCATACGTCAACAGGTGCAACAGGCCGCTACCGAGCAGAAAGAGGAGATTAATAAACTGAAGGCCACCATTGAAAACACTCCGCTCGATGAGCGCGCCGACATCTTCGCCAAGATTGACAAGCTGGAGAAGGAAGCCCTGGAGGTCTACGAGGACGCCTTGAACGAGGTGATGCCCGAGGTGTATGCCATCGTGAAGGAGACGGCTCGCCGCTTTGCCGAGAACGAGGAGACCATCGTAACCGCCACCGACTTCGACCGCGAACTGGCTGGCGACCCCCGCAAGGACTTCATCACCATAGATGGCGACAAGGCCATCTATCACAACCACTGGACGGCTGGCGGCAACGACCTGAAGTGGGAGATGGTGCACTACGACGTGCAGCTCTTTGGTGGCGTCGTGCTCCATCAGGGAAAGATTGCCGAGATGGCTACGGGTGAAGGTAAAACCTTGGTGGCCACCCTGCCCGTATTCCTCAATGCCCTTACCGGCAACGGCGTCCACGTGGTGACGGTGAACGACTACTTGGCCAAGCGTGACTCCGAGTGGATGGGACCTCTCTACATGTTCCATGGACTCAGCGTGGACTGCATCGACAAGCATAAACCCAACTCGCCCGAGCGTCGTAAAGCCTACATGGCCGACATCACCTTCGGTACGAACAATGAGTTTGGCTTCGACTACCTGCGCGACAACATGGCCATCGCACCCGCCGACCTGGTGCAGCGCTCGCACAACTACGCCATCGTGGACGAGGTGGACTCCGTGCTCATCGACGATGCCCGTACGCCGCTCATCATCAGCGGTCCCGTGCCCAAGGGCGAGGTGCAGATGTTTGAGGAGTACCAGCCGCTGGTAGAGAAGATTGTGGGCGTGCAGCGACAGTTGGCCACACAGTTCCTGGCCGATGCCAAGCAGAAAATCACTGCTGGCATGCAGAACGAGGACAAGAAACTGCTCGAAGAGGGATTCCTCTCGCTCTATCGTTCGCACAAGGCACTGCCAAAGAACAAGCCCCTCATCAAGTACCTCTCGGAAGAGGGTATCAAGGCAGGTATGCTCCGCACCGAGGAAACCTACATGGAGAACAACAACCGCCGCATGCCCGAGGCCGTGGAGCCGCTCTATTTCGTTGTCGACGAGAAGCTCAACTCTTGCGACCTCACCGACAAAGGAACGGCTTGGCTGGCCAAGCAGGTGAACGACCCGGAGCTCTTCGTGCTGCCCGACATCGCTGCCCAGCTGTCGGCACTGGAGGGTGAGACGGGACTCTCGGACGAGGAGCGCGTGAACCGCAAGGACGAGCTGATGGCTCACTATGCCGTGCAGAGCGAGCGCGTGCATACCCTGCAGCAGTTGCTGAAAGCCTATTGCATGTTCAACCGCGACGATGAGTATGTGGTCATCGACGGCGAGGTGAAGATTGTCGATGAACAGACGGGACGTATCATGGAGGGCCGCCGCTGGAGCGACGGACTGCACCAGGCCGTGGAGGCCAAGGAGCACGTGAAGGTGGAAGCTGCCACGCAGACCTTTGCCACCATCACCCTGCAGAACTATTTCCGCATGTATCACAAGCTGGCAGGTATGACCGGTACGGCCATCACCGAAGCTGGTGAGTTCTGGGACATCTACAAGCTCGACGTGGTGGAGATTCCCACCAACAAGCCCGTCATTCGTAACGATATGGACGACCGCGTCTACAAGACGCAGCGCGAGAAATACCGTGCCGTGATTGCCGAGGTGGTGAAGATGCGCAACGCAGGACGCCCCACGCTGATTGGTACGACATCGGTGGAGATTTCAGAGTTGCTCTCACGTATGCTCTCGATGTATGTCAATCCCGAAACGGGTGTTCGCGAGGGTATTCCTCACCAAGTGCTGAACGCCAAACTGCACCAGAAGGAGGCCGACATCGTGGCGCTGGCCGGACAGCAGGACTCCAATGGAAGGGGTGCCGTTACCATCGCCACCAACATGGCCGGTCGTGGTACGGATATCAAACTCTCGCCTGAGGTGAAAGCCGCAGGTGGTTTGGCCATCATCGGTACAGAGCGCCACGAGAGCCGTCGCGTGGACCGCCAGTTGCGCGGACGTTCCGGTCGACAGGGCGATCCCGGCAGCAGTGTCTTCTATGTTTCTTTGGAAGACAAACTCATGCGACTCTTCGCCAGTGAGCGCATCGCCAAGGTGATGGACAAGCTGGGATTCAAGGAGGGCGACATGATTGAGAGCTCGATGATTTCGAACAGCATTGAGCGCGCCCAAAAGAAGGTGGAGGAGAACCACTTCGGCGTGCGTAAGCGCCTGCTGGAGTACGACGATGTGATGAACAAGCAGCGCACCGTCATCTACGAGAAGCGCCGCCACGCTCTCATGGGTGAGCGCATCGGCATGGACATCGCCAACACACTGTGGGACCGTGTGAGCACCACCATCGAGCGCACCGACTACATCGGTTGCAAAGAGGAGTTCATCCGCCTCTTCGGTATGGAGGTGCCCTTCAGCGAGGAGGATTTCCTCGACATGCGCAAACGCGAAGAGATGACCGAAAATGCCTTCCAGGCTGTTTTGGCACACTTCAACCACCGCATGGAGCGCATCTGCGAGGTGGCTATGCCCATCATCAAGCAGGTGTACGAGAATCAGGGCATGATGTACGAGCGCATCCTGGTGCCCATCACCGACGGACATCGCATGTACAATATCGCCTGCAACCTGAAGGAGGCTTACGAAACGGAATGCAAGTCGGTGGTGAAGGAGTTTGAGAAGCAGATGCTGCTCCACATCATCGACGAAGCCTGGAAGGAAAACCTGCGCGAGCTTGACGAGTTGCGCCACTCGGTGCAGAACGCCAGCTACGAACAGAAGGATCCTCTGCTCATCTTCAAGCTGGAGAGCGCAAAACTGTTCGACAACATGGTGAACGATATGTTCAACCGTCAGGTCACCATCCTCACCCGCGCACAGATTCCTGAATTGCAGAACCAGAATGTGCGTGAGGCTGCACCCGAACAGCATACCGACCGCCGCCAGTACACCGAGAACAAGCAGTCGGCGACACAGGAAGAACAGCTGGTGGACCAAGGCCAGAAGGCTGCCGCCCAGCACGACACCCGTGCCCAGCAGCCCCGTACGCCCATCATCAAGGACAAACTGCCAGGCCGCAATGATCCCTGCCCCTGTGGTAGTGGTAAGAAATTCAAGAACTGCCACGGACGAGGACTCGTGTGATGTAATCACTCAATACAATAAAAAAGCCGAAAGTCTTGCGCTTTCGGTTTTTTTTGTGTACCTTTGCAGTCCTAAAGACAAAGAGTTATGATAGAGATTAGTAATCTTCAGAAGCATTTCGGCACGACAACAGCGTGCGACATCGATTCGTTCACCGTGAACGATGGCGACTTGCTGGGTCTGGTGGGAAACAACGGAGCAGGCAAGACCACCCTCTTCCGCATGATCCTTGACTTGCTGAAGCCCGATGAGGGGCGGGTGCTCATAGCTGGCATCGACCCGTCGCAATCGGAGGAATGGAAATATACTACCGCCGCATACATCGACGACAGTTTCCTCATCGATTATCTCACGCCCGAAGAGTATTTCGCCTTCCTGGCAAAGGTCGGTTCGATGCCTCAGAAGGAGATGGAGGAGCGGCTGAAGGCTTTCGAGCATTTTGCCGGCGGCGAGGTGCTGGGGCAGAAAAAGCTGATACGTAACCTCTCGGCAGGAAACAAGCAGAAGGTGGGCATTATGGCCGCCATGATGCGCCAGCCGCAACTGCTCATTCTCGACGAGCCCTTCAACTTCCTCGATCCCACCAGCCAGAACATCCTGAAGCACATGCTCACCGACTATCGGCAGCAGCAAGGGGCGACGATTCTGCTCAGCAGCCACAATCTGCAGCACACCATCGACATCTCGACACGCATCGTACTGCTGGAGAAAGGGCATATCCTGCGCGACATCGAGAACAATGGCGAGGAGGCCCGGCAGGAGCTTGTGGATTACTTCGAAGACCATGCCGAGAATGCCTAAACAAGCGTTTTCGCCATGTCAAAAGGCAGTAATTGAAGTTTTTTTTGAAAAAAGAGCAAAAAAAATTTTCATATCCCACTGAAAATGAGTATCTTTGCAGTCCCAAATTAAAAACAACCATTTAAAATAAGAAGAAATTATTATGACTAAGGCAGAAATTGTCAATGCAATTGCACTGCGGACGGGTGTAGGAAAGCCCGAGGTTTCCGCAACAATAGAGGCCCTGATGGACGAAATCCGCAACAGCTTGGCCGTTAACAAAGAGAATGTTTATCTGCGTGGTTTTGGCAGCTTCATCGTGAAGCATCGAGCACAGAAAACCGCTCGTAACATCTCCAAGAACACTACTTTGGTGATTGAGGCGCACGACTTGCCCGCATTCAAGCCCTGCAAAAGCTTCATCGAAAAGATGGGCAAGTAACAGTGAGCCTGCTACAATGCATTATCATCAATAACCATCATCATTTAATTAACAATTAGATTTATGCCAAACGGAAAAAAGAAGAAGGGCCACAAGATGGCTACTCACAAGCGCAAGAAGCGCCTGCGCAAGAACCGCCATAAGAGCAAGTAAAAAATAGGCGGACTTTTTAGAAAAAGAAAGGAGTGTAGTCCGAGAGCAGGGTTGTCTGCTCCGGAAATAGCTCCTTTCTGTTTTGTTAAACTCACAAGTTCAAGCAACAATGACAAGCGAAGTAATCATTGATGTGCAACCCAAGGAAATCTCCATCGCGCTGCTCGAGGACAAGAGTCTGGTGGAATACCAGAACGAGCCACGCGAGGCGTCGTTTGCCGTGGGTAACATCTATCTGGGCCGCGTGCGCAAGCTGATGCCCGGACTAAACGCTTGCTTTGTCGATGTGGGAAGCGAGAAAGACGCTTTCCTGCACTATCTTGACCTGGGACTCCAATACAATTCTTACGAAAAGTATCTCAAACAGGTAACCAGCGACCGCAAGAAGCTCTATCCCATTCAGAAAGCCACGCACCAACCCGACCTTCCCAAGGAAGGAAACATTCAGAACATGCTGAAGGTGGGTCAGGAAATCATGGTGCAGATAGTGAAAGAGCCTATCAACACAAAGGGACCGCGCTTGACGTGTGACCTCAGCTTTGCCGGCCGCTACATGGTGCTCATCCCCTTTGGCGACAAGGTGTCGGTGTCGAGCAAAATCAAGAAAGGCGAAGAGCGCAGCCGCCTGAAGCAATTGGTGCAGAGCATGAAGCCCAAGAACTTCGGCGTGATTGTGCGCACGGTGGCCGAAGGTAAGCGCGCCGCCGAACTCGACCAGGAGCTGAAAGCCCTGCTGGCTCGCTGGGAAAACACCATTACCAATGTGCAGAAGGCCACGCAAAGCCCCAAGCTGCTCTATGAAGAGGAGACACGTGCCGTGGCATTGCTGCGCGACCTCTTCAACCCCACCTACGACGGTATTCACGTGAACGATGCCGATATCTTCAAGCAGATTCACGACTATGTGGGCATGATTGCCCCCGACAAGGCAGAAATCGTGAAACTCTACAATGGCAACGTTCCCATCTTCGACAATTTCAACGTCACGAAGCAGCTTAAGTCGGGCTTCGGGCGCACCGTCAACTACAAGCGTGGGGCTTATCTTATCATCGAGCACACCGAGGCCATGCATGTGGTGGATGTGAACAGCGGAACACGCATCAAGAAAGAAAACGGACAGGAGGCCAACGCCCTGGAGACGAACCTGGGCGCCGCCGACGAGTTGGCTCGCCAACTGCGTCTGCGGGATATGGGCGGTATCATCGTCGTAGACTTTATCGACATGAACCTGGCCGAGGATCGCCAGCTGCTCTATGAGCGCATGTGCGAAAATATGAAGAAAGACCGCGCCCGCCACAACATTCTGCCGCTGAGTAAGTTCGGACTGATGCAGATTACGCGTCAGCGTGTGCGCCCCGCCATGGACATCGCCGTTGACGAGAGCTGTCCCACCTGCCATGGCACCGGAAAAATTAAGTCGAGCATACTTTTCACCGACCAGTTAGAGAGCAAGATTGACCGTCTGGTCAACAAGATTGGCATCCGTCGCTTCTCGTTGCACGTTCATCCCTACGTGGCTGCGTTTATCAACCAGGGAGTTTTCTCGCTGAAGCGTCGCTGGCAATTAAAGTACGGCTTGGGCGTGCGCATTGTGCCCAGCCAGAAGATGGCTTTCCTGCAATACGAGTTCTACGATCAGAAACGCCAGTTCATCGACATGCAAGAAGAGAGCGAAGTCGTGAAGTAACCTTCATGCTTCGCTGCTCCACAAAGAAAAATGCTGCTCGACTCGCGTCGGGCAGCATTTCTTTTCATTTCAATGTTCGCTAACGAACAACTTTCTGGTGCTTACTTAGCAGCCTCCACAGGAGCGTTCAGGGCAGCCTCGAAAGCCTTAACGGCAGCGTCGAACTGAGCCTTGAAAGCCTCGTTGGTGGTGTCAGCAGCGGCGATGATAGCAGCCTTAGCCTCCTCAGCCTTTGCGATGCAAGCGGCAGAGTCGATAGCAGCAGCACCCTCCTCGAGAACGAACTCGGGCACGATAGCCTCAGCCTGGGCCTGAGCCTCAGCCTTCAGGGCGTTGTAGATAGAATCCACCTGGGCCGGAGTAGCGGTCTTGGGAGCCTCCTGACATGCCACAAACATAGCGGCAGCAGCGAACATAAATGCAATCTTTTTCATTTCTTTGCTTTTTAAAATCTGTAAAACAATCATTTGTTTATTAAAACGCTGCAAAGGTAGGTATTTTTTTAATACGGCGTATCATTTTTTTTGATTTTTTTTGTGGTTTTTCTGTAACTTTTCTGCAAATTACAGTAAATCAAACGTATATGCAGTGTTAATTTTTCTTATCTACTTTTGCTCTTGATATTTGTTAAGCGTTTTAAGGGCCAGATTGTTACTTGAAGATGTGGGGGATGAACTCGTGCAGACCGCGCCGCCAGGTGAGGAACTCATGGGCGGTGCCTGCCGACTCGCTGCTGTCGACCTTGATGCCCAGCTCGCGCAGCTGGCGCACGATGTCGCCGCTCTTGATGAAGTCTTCCTCGCCCCAGTTCATATACATATAATGTATCTTCTTGTTGAACTCATCGGCATTGGCGAATACGCCGTTGTAGGCGGTCTTCACGTCGAGTCCGAAGATGGCGCCGCTGAAGGTGCCCAGCCAAGCGAACTTGTCGAGGTTGTTGAACACAACGTCGAAAGTCTGGTGACCACCCCATGAGAGTCCTGCCATGGCGCGGTTGTCGCGGTCGGTCTTTGTGCGGAAGTTCTGGTCGATGTAGGGGATAAGGTCGTTGAGCAGCACGGGATAGAACGAGGCACCGTAGTCGCCCATGCCCTGTCCGCGGCCCATGGGAGCCTTGATGTCGCCGCTCTCCATCACCACAATCATGGGCACGGCTTCGCCACTGGCAATGGCGTTGTCCATGATGTGCTGCATCTTTCCTTGCAGAGCCCAGCTGGTCTCGCCCTCGCCCATACCATGCTGCAGGTAGAGCACGGGATAGCGCTTCTTGATATTCTTCTTCAGTTCATACTCGGCGGGGGTGTACACCATGGCGTGGCGCCACTTCTTCTGCTCGTTGCTGTAGTAGTAGAGGCTGCGCATGCTGCCGGCGGGCACGCCCTGCTGCGGACGATAGTAGTCGCCCTCGGGACCTTCGGGAACCTCAAGGCCACCCGACTCGCGGTTGCAGCCGAAGAAGGTCTCGGTGGCGGGGTCGATGAAGTTCACACCGTCGATATTCATGAAATAGTAGTGGAAGCCCACGGGCAGCGGGTCGGTGACGGCCATAAAGACGCCATTGCCCTGAGGCTGCATCTCGTATTTCTTGCTGCAGATGTCAACGACAATCTTCTTGGCCTGCGGGGCGTTGATGCTGAAGTAGGCGCGGTGCTGGCTGTCCACCTTTGGGAAGTCGTTGCCGGGAACGGTGGTCTCGGCGGTGACGGCGTCGGCGGGCACGTTGATCTTCTTAATGGCCACGGGCAGGTTGGCGGGACGCTTGGGTGTGAAGCCAAGATGACGAGCCACGGCCTCGCCATAGCGGCAGCCCAGCTCGCGATAGCCGGCAGCGTCGAAGTGCAGACGGTCGGGACCGTTGGAGCAGTTGTCGCTGCTGATAACCTGACAGGTATGGATGGTCTGCGGCAGCTCGTCAATCTGCTTCTTGCAACCGATGCACACACCCTTGCCGTCGGCCTGTACGATGTTACCCACATAGAGGTTCACCTCTTCGGGCTTCAGCTGCAGGTCGCCGCAGAGGTTCTCATACACCTGCTTCACCATGCCGGCCCACTTCGGGTCGCCGGTGTTGGTCTCGCCCTGATGCATCAGGATACCCTTGATGACGCCGTCCTTCTGAGCCTTCTTGGCCAGCGTGACCAGACGCTCGTAGGGATTGTTGTCGTAAGCGGCCAGCATGCCCTTCATCCAACCGGGAGCCTTTTTGTTCACATAGTCGCTGATGCTGTCGGGCAGGAAGCCTTTAATGTCGATACCGCCGATGGCCACGTGGATGACACCAATCTTGATATTCTCGGGCAGCGAGGCCACGAGGGTGCGGCCGAACCAGTCGGCAGGTGTCAGACCCGTGTTAGCACGGCAGAGTGGGGCAGAGGCCTCGCACCACTCGCCCATCTTGCGAGCGGGGCGTTGGTCGGTGGCGGGGAAGTCAACAGCGGGCATCAACAGGAAGCGGGGACCGGGGCTTGCCAGGTCGACAGCCTCTGGGCGGGCGTTGCCTTCCATGTTCGACTGTCCGAAGCAGAGGAAAATGTAGAAGTTGGGGTCGGCAGGTGTCACCTGTTCCACTACGGTTTTCTTGGCCGAAGCCTTCTTGGCTGTACGTTTCTGGGCCAAGGCAGCGGTGGGCAGTGCAAGAAGCACGGCTACCACCAGCAGGGTTTTGAGTACTTTTTTCATTGTTTATAGGTTTAATGAACGAATGTTATCTGATAAAAACTTTCTTGCCGTTCTTGATATAGATGCCAGGCTTGAGTGTTTGCTGTTGACTGCTGAGTTTGCGTCCTTGCAGGTCGTAGACAGGACGTTCAATGCTGGAAGTTGAACGTTCAACGTCGCTGATGCCGTTTGGCGAGTAGTCGTCATTATTGGTGAGGTAGATGTCGTCGACGACGATGGTGCCGTTGCCATTGCCCCAGAAGGCTACGATGTGGATGTTCTTCGTGTTGAGGGCAGTGCCGTTCTTGGTCTTCGCCGTCTTCAGGTTGACGACAATCTGCTTCTTCGAGCCGAAGGCCGCCGACTCATAGCCGTCGCTCCAGATGCTATTTTCCGTGAAGATGTTCAGGTGGGCGTCGCAGTTCTGTGCCCTCTTCAGCTTGATGACCAAGTACTTGTAGGCCGACATGTCGGCGCCACTGCTGTACTCCCAGCCCATCTGTCCCCATTGTCCAGGCTTGAAGGTGTGGGTGCTCTCGGTGTAGGTGCCTTCGCCGAAGAAGTTAGTCTTGATGTACTGTGCGTCCAAGGGGAAGAAGGTGGAGCGCACGGTGAAGCTGGCGCTCAGCTCATGTCCCATGGGGTCGGTGTAGAAGACGTTGACGTTGGCCGTTCCCTCGGCGATGCCTCGCAGCTGTCCGTTCTGAATGCTGACAGTGTTGTTTGAGCTGATTTCATAGCGGGCCTTGGCTGCCACGTTCTCCGTATGTCCGTCGCGGAAGGTGGCCATCACCTGCAGGGTGGCGTTGTTGCCAATCATCACCTCGGCTTGGGTCTGCGCCAACTCCAACTTCTCGGCAGTGAGCATGTCCTCGCTGAAGCCCTCGAAATGCTCTGGATAGTATATGGCCTCCTCGTAGTTCTGCTCTGTGCTGAACCAGTCGAAGTCGGCAAACCCTTGGCTGTCGGCTTGTGTGGCATAGCAGAAGATGCCAAAGCGCGACCCCACGAAGACGCTCAGGTTGAAGCTCTGGGTGGTCTGCCCTCCCAAGGGGGTGAAGGTCTTGTTGTCTAATGAATAGTAGAACTGCGTCTTGCTGGTACTCTTGGTGATAGCGGCTCTGAGGTAGACGACGCTATCGATGTCTATCGTCTTCACCTCTTCCCTTGGAGTGAAGTTGTTGTTGTCTGTCAGCTGGTCCTGCCGCCACACTATCTGTCTCTGTCCGTTCTTCACCTGCACGGCAATAAAGGCGTAGGGGTCTTGCAGGATGCAGATGCCGGCGCGGTCGCCCTCGGTGAGGTGTGTGACGTCCAGTCGTATGGTGCCCGTCGATGGGGTTGTCTCCTTGCCGTGCAGGGTGTAGATGCGCTGGGTGAGCATGTTGCGTGCCTGTGTCAGCTTGTCGGCGGTGCCTGATGTCCGCATGCGGAGCCATCCCGGCCGTTCAAAGAGGCTCCATGCACCGTCGTCGGGGTTGTGGTTCCACTCCCACTGCATGCCTATCGGGTAGGAACGGAAGTTGTCGTTGGTAGGCATGGCCGTGCGAGGATAGCTGGCACCAACATTGGGCTTGAAATAGGTGGAATAGGGCACACCCTTGTTACCTACGACGGGCCAGTCGTCGGCCCAGACCACGGGCTGCAGGTTGGGCATGCGTCCCAGACAGCCCAGGTCCTCCTGCATGATGGTCCACCATTCGCCTTCTGTCGTGTCGAAGAGCGCACCCTGGTGCACCGTGTTCACCTGGCCGTTGATAATCTTCTCCACCAGCATCTTCTCCTCGTAGGGGCCGAAGATGTTCTTCGAGCGGAAGATGGCCTGTCCACTGGGCCAGCCGCCGTAGGTGGCATAGATATAGTAGTAGTCGCCAATCTTGTAGAGGTGACTGCCTTCCAGTCCGTCCTTGTCGCTGATGACGCGCTGCTCGCGGATGTAGTTGAAGTCCTCGTCGAGTTCGCACATCTGTATGTTGCCGATGCCACAGGCGATGTAGACCTTGCCGTTGTCGAAGAGCATGCCTGGGTCGTAGTAGCTGCGCGGCAGGGGTGTCATGTCCCATTTGCCCTCAGGGTCGGTGGCGGTGAGGAGGAATCCACCCGCATCGTTGCCATTGATGAGGATGTAGAACTTGCCATCGTGGTACTTCATGGAGCAGGCCCACATGCCGCGGGCGTAGGCGTTCTTGCCGTTCATCAGGTTATAGTCGTCCTTCGTGGATAGCTGGGTGAGGGGCTGTGCGCAATACTCCCAGTTCACCAGATCCTTCGACTTCACGATGGTGGCGCCGGGGAAGAGGTGCATGGTGGTGGAGACCATATAGAACGTGTCGCCCACGCGGATGACGTCGGGGTCGGGGAAGTCGGCAAAGATGATGGGGTTCTTGTATTTGCCGTTGCCCTGGTCGCTCACCGAGTTGAACTTGAAGTCGGCGTGTGGCCAGTCCACCTCGTAGTACTCAGCATACCAGTCCATGCATGCCTTGCCACAGGCTTCCTCCAGTCCGCCGAAGGCGGGCACCACCTTGCCGTTCTTGTTCAGCAGCGTGTCTACATCGATGAGACAGCTGGTGCCCGATAGCGTCATCGAGATGTTGCCGTAGTAGTCGAGGCAAGCCTTGTAGGCCTTTCCCCATTTCGACGTGCTGCCCGTCGACCATGTGCCGTAGTTCGGCTCCACCCATTCGCCGTGCTCGTTGTAGTGTCCCTCGCCGGGCTTTGGCGGACTCCAGTCCACCTCGGTGATGATGATGGGGTTGGTGTCGACCACGGGCACCTGGTTGTGGAAGTTCTTGATTTTGTTCTCGGGGCTGGGGGTGCTGTCGCTGCAGCCATACCAGCCGGTGTAGTCGTGTACGGCATAGCCAATGTTATATCCCTCGATGGGGTAGGAGGCGTAGTCGACATAGTTGGCCTGCCAGCCCGTGCCGGGTGCCCAGATGACGCCGGTGAATCCGTTCTGGCGAATCTTGTCGACGATGGGCTGGAAGTAGTCGTGCAGCGCCTTGGGGTCGCTGTTGCCGTCGGCGTTCTTCAGGCTCACGGGTTCGTTGGCCAGCTCGATGCTGATTTGTCCAGGATATTTCTTGATGGAGTCGTTCTGCGTGAAGAGGTCCCACACGGTCAGCAGGTACTGCTGGTAGTAGTCGCCCACCTTCAGGTTGCCGGGGCAGACGCCCGGTGGGCGCACCACCACATACATGCCGTGGTTCATGGCGCGGCGTGCCAGTGGGAAATAGAGCGTGCGCAGAAAGTTCTTCAGACGGTTGGGGTTGAACTTCTTGATGTCGGCCTCGCCGCTGGCGTCGTCAGCCTGCCCCTGCGAGCCGGAATAGACATAGCTGTCGTTGGGGTCATTGGTCCAGGCGGGGTCGAGGTGCAGGCGGAACACGTTGCACTTGGCCTCTTCCAGCCCTATGAAGAGCTTCTCGAAGTAGGACAAACATTTCGATGCACCACTGGAGTCATAGTTCGTACCCGTCCAGGGCGAGCCCCATCGCCAACCGTTGAAATACATGTTGGGCGTGTCCATCACGCCGTGCAGCACCACGTGGTTGCCGTGCGAGTCTACCAACCAGCGGCCGTCGACATGCAGCGTGGGCAGGGGCTTCACACCCTGGCCTTTAGCAACGGTGCCTAAGGCTAACACCACAAACAACAAAATAAACTTTCTCATTGATATTAGTAAGAGTTAAACTTTGGTTCTACATCCATTATTTATTTGAACAACGGATTAAAACGGATTTCACGGATTTGACGGATTTTTTTATATTTCACAGATTCATATAATTCGTATAATCCATCTTAATCCGTTGTTTTATTGAATGAATCCGTTTCATCCGTTTCATCCGTTCAATCCGTTTTAATCCGTTGTTTTAAAAACATCCGTTGTTTTACTTACGTTCCTGTTCGGTCTGCTCTCGTTTCCAGCGGTAGTAGCGGTCGACGAAGTCCACCTGTTCGCGGTTGGGGCGCATGATGAGCGAGGCCCCGTTGCTGAACTGCATCGTCGTGGGCTTGGCGTCGTCGAAGGTGGGCCAGTAGGGCAGGCCCTTGGCGTTGGGGTTGCCCGTCTTGGCGAAGTTCACCCAGTACTGCTGCATAATCTCGGCTACGGCAGACTCTGCGGGGTATTTGTCGGGCTGAGTCAGGAACTCGCCGTTCAGGTAGAGGATGTCATCGGCATGTGCCACGCCCTTACGGCGCGGGTCTTGCGAGAAGCTACGCTTGGAAGGCTGTGCAAGGTAGGCGGCGTAGACAGGACTCTTGCCCGTCTTGGCCTGCAGGCTCACCCAGGCGTAGGAAGGCCATGCAAACCCCATGTCGCGGAAGGCATCGCCATTGCCATGCCAGGCCTCGTCGTCGGTGTTTCCGGGATATGCCTTCAGGGCCTCGTCGGCCCACGAGCCGAAGACGTTGCGCACCTGTTTCTGGTAGTCTTCGGCCTTGATGTTGCCGGGCGTGAAGAGGGCACCCTCATCGCTGTTGGTCATCACGATGACGGGCACGTCGTTATATTGTCCGCGCTCGTAGAGACGGTACTGGTCGTCGCAGATTACATAGCCATCGACACAGGGCCAGAAGCCTCCGAAGCCCACATCATTGCCGCAGAGCGCCATGGCGTCCATCTTGCGCAGCTGCTTCAGGTTCTTCTTCTTCAAGTGCTTCTGGAAGGCCAGTCCCTGCTGCTCGGCACCTTTCTGCGAGGCGTCCATGCCCAAGGAACGTGGCTTGTCGCTCCAGGGGGCGAAGGAACCGCCACTCTGGCTGATGCAGCGGTGGAAGAGTCCCTTGGCTAATGGCGAGGCGCAGAGGATGCTGCAGCTGATGGCACCAGCGCTCTCGCCGAAGATGGTGACGTTGCCGGGGTTGCCGCCGAAGTTGGCGATGTTGCGCTGCACCCATTGCAGGGCGAAGATCTGGTCGAGCAGACCGTAGTTGCCAGAATGTCCGTCGGGCGACTCCTTTGATAGCTCAGGATGGGCCATGAAGCCGAGGGCTCCCGTGCGGTACTCCACGCTCACGATGACCACGCCGCGCAGGGCCAGGTATTTCCACAGGTCGCCGCCATAGTGTTCCGTCTGGAAGCCGCCGCCGTGGATCCACACCATCACGGGCAGACGGTCGGTGGTTCGCTTGGCGGGCGTGGCGATGCCCAGATAGAGGCAGTCCTCGCTCATCATGTCGGCCGTGCGACCGGGGCGTGTGGGCTGTGGGGGCCACGGGCCGAAGTTATCGGCTTTCAGCACGCCCTCCCAGTGCTTCACGGGTTGTGGCTCACGCCAACGCAGGTCGCCCACGGGCGGTGCAGCGTAGGGGATGGCCTTATACACGGCGAGCGTTCCGTCGGCGATGCCCTCCACGTCGCCGCTCTCTACATGGGTTTTCAACAACGGCTGTCCTTCTATGCTCATCGAGGCCATGAAGAGGCAGCAAACAATTAGTAGTGCTTTCGTTATTTTCATCTTGACTAATAGATTTGGTTTGTCACTGTATCGTATCAATGTTTATTCTCGGATAATATTCTTGCAAAAGTACAAAAAAAAGGACAAAGCTATTGCCCCATTTGTTTCAGATACTTTTTTGTTTGTGTCATGCCCAGTGTAATTGCATGCTCTGTGGTGAAAAACAGGTAATCACATCTGGGCAATCAGTTCGTCCAGTTCCTCTGCACTGCCGCTCTTTCCATAGAATTTCTGGTACATTCGCTTGCGAGCCATGGTGATGGCCGACTTGCTTTTGAACATGATAGTAGCAATATCCACGGGCGGAACATTAATCTTCAATAAATAGCAAATGTGCAGTTCCGTTTCGGAGAGACTCGCGTGCGACAGCAGCCTTTTGGTGAACTGGTCGTAGATGTTGTCAAGTCGCTGTCGCAGATGCATCCAGTCGGCCTCATCCATTTTCTTCTCTGTTTGTGGGTCGCTGCTTTTCAGCCGCTTATACACTTCCCACTCATACAGTTCGTGCAGCAACGCCTCTTTCCTTTGTTGCATCGCCTCAATGCTCCTGTTCTTGTTCTCAAGCGCAATGGTTTCCAGTTCATATTGTGCCATGGTGTGTTCGTTTCCCTGTTGGCGTGCTTTGGCCTGTTCCTCGCGCAGCGTGGCCAGTTTTCTGTTGTTTTCCTCTATTTGTTGTTTCAGCGATGCTTCGTTCTCATCTTTCTCCTTCTCCATCATCCGCAGTTTCACGGTGGCCGTCTCTTTCTGAAGCCGATAGATGCGCACCACCGCTAACAGCATCACCACTACGGCTATGACTATCACCACCATCAGCCAAATAAAGTGCAGCCGCTCGCGGTTCTGCCGGTCAAGCTCATCGCGTTGCTTCAGTATCTTGCTGTTGTCGTACTGTGCCTTGATGCGCATCGTCTCTTCGGTTCGCTGCTGCTGGAACATGGAATCCTTGGCTGCCGCAAACTCCTCATAGAGGCTGAGGGCGGCTTGGGGGTTGCCCCGCATTTGCTCTATCTGTGCCATCGCTCTCAGCACTTCTGCCTCACCCTGCCACTTGAATCTGCCTAAAGTTTGGCGGAAATAGAAAAATGCCGAGTCAAGATGGTTCTGTGCAAGATGCCAGTAGGCCCAGTTGGCAGTGTTCAGCGTGTCGTGGGGCATGAGTTCCGCTGCCTTGTCATATTCGCTGCCCTGTATGTAGATGTCGCAGAGAAGCTGTAGAGCAATGGGCACAATCCTCTCCTTCTGCTCGATCATGCTGCCCAGTCTTATGGACTCTTGAAAATAATGGATGGTGCTGTCGTAGTTGTCCTCAATCATAGACACGTTACCCATTGAAAAAGCTCCGTAAGCTGTGCGCAGGGTGTCATGGTTGGCAACCGCCAAGGCGTAAGACTGCCGGTAGTAAGGCACACATTCTTCGTACATTTGCAGTGAGAAGTACAAATCGCCAATGCGCTTGTCGGTCATGTAGAGCAACCGTATGTCTCTATGCTCCTCGGCATAGGTTCTTACATTTAAGAAGCAATTAAGGGCTTCGGGATAGTTTTTCTCTTTCAGGTACACACCACCTTTGAACAGCATTGCCTTAGCATGTTTGTATTCGTCGCCAACGCCTTGGTAATAGCGGCAAAGACTGTCGGCTGTGTCAAGGTTCTTTATTGTCAACTCATCGCCAAGGAACATCTGCTCAAACCTAATTAGCTGAAAATATAGGCGGTCGGCATCAGTAAAACCCTGCGCGTTTTTGGCGCATTTGTCCAGCAGGGCATCCCCCAAGCGATAGTTGCCTTGCATGTAGGCACTGTCGGCCATCAACAGTTCTAACGGTGAAGGCGTCTCATGATGGCAACCATAACCTATTGTCAACACCAATATGGTGGTAATTAGCAATCGTAATGTTTTGGAACGCATCTGCTTGTTCGTTTTGGTGGTTGCAAAATTAGTTCTTTTTTCAGAAACAACCAAAAATCTTGCAAGAAAAGTAGTTGACATCTGTTTACCTTGGTTTACATCGGTTGACAAATTCGGTTTGTCAACTCAATGTCAACTTTTTTTCTTGTTCGGAAAATCCAATTCAACTATCTTTGCACTTGTAAAAACAGTCTAAACAAATTCAAACAGCTAATGAAAAAAACATGTTTATTGTCAATGATGCTTGCGCTTGCATTTCTGCTGGCCATAGCAAAAGATGTGCACGTCGTAATAAAGGGTTCGTCAACTCACATTCCGATTGGCGGTACGATTGTTACTGCAACAATCGACACACTCTCTGTTTTTCCTGGCGTTGGTGTTGATACCATTACTGTGGCTCTCTGCGACATGAGAGGCGAGGTGCTGGAGAGTCATTCCGTACCTGCAAACTTTAACGACCACGTTTTCGTCATTTCGCCCACCCTGCCTGATGGCTGCTATATTGAGGTGCGCGATGACAAGGGCGTGATTTATACACAAGAAGAGTAACTAACAACTATTATCTACCCATTAATTCTATTGTCAACAATGAAAAAGATTATTGTTATGTTGAGCCTGGCATCATGTGTGTTCATGCTGTCATGTTCAAACGACCAAGATGGCCAAAAGCAAGGTTTTGACAAAAGCCACCGTGAAGAGGCGCGTGAACTATTACGCCAAATGAATGCGGAAAATCCCTATGCAGAGTATGGAATTGACCACAACGCGGCTGTAGCTGGAATGATGAATGAGCTAAAGAAAACTACTCGTAGTGGGGATAGTCTGTCTGTATTCTTGAACTCTGTCAAGACCCAATCACTTGAGAGGGCCGACTCAATCCTTACTGCTAATAACATCAACAGTTACACTCTTGATGACGTTGAGGATGCATACGACTCTGTTGTACCCAGTATTATCAGCTCCAAACCAACAAACATTAATCTTGCACATCCATCCCTTACAGAAGGACTTAGTAGTGACGCTGTACAGTTAATTGCTACAGTTGACGAAATACTAAAGGATGAAGATGACAGTTCGGTGTCAGTCCTTAACAGACTCAACAGCGTCTTTTCTCATGCCCAAGCTTTACTACAAGGCGATGAACTTGTTGAACTTGCAATGATTACGGCAATCGCCTCCAATTCTGTTGAATACTGGATGGAGGAACACCCAATCAATCACCAGTTCAGCAACAATTTCAATGCGGCCCAATGGAAACAAGCAGCAGTTCCCGATGTTTATGGTGCCATCATCGCAGCTAAGATAATTATTGGGCCTAATGGTGTCAAAGTTGTACCAACCATTTCTGCTGCCGCATCATCCTTGTCAGCAGCCATCGTCATCGGATTCATAACTATAGTTCAAGTGGAATTTGAGCCTTTTGAATTATTCTAACAAAGAAAAGCAAGCGTATGATGACAAAGAAGTATTTAATGATGTCTATCCTGTTCCTTGCATTCAGTACAGGGGTAGTGGGACAGGTGCTGTCACGGCAAGCAAAGTCGTTTACCAAAAGGCCTGTCAGCGAAAGCGTTGTAGAAAGCCACATTGACAGCATTTATGTTATGACGACCGATGGCTGGGTGACTGGGAAGCAGGTGTGGGAGTATAATGAGGCGCAGCAGTTGT
Organism: Prevotella sp.; assembly: GCA_017619275.1. GTDB lineage: Bacteria > Bacteroidota > Bacteroidia > Bacteroidales > Bacteroidaceae > Prevotella. Next base: position 63,427 of record JAFZSR010000053.1, read on the forward strand.
CTGTGGTTTGGCAATATACATGTCGTGGACAATTCGGTGATGATGCGATTGAATCGGAACTTGCTGTTAAGGATGAGCTGTATTACAACGCGGATGGGTTGGAAATTCGCGACGACACCTATACCCCGTATAGGCAGGAATTGATTCTGACGGTTCGTGAGGAGGTGACGGAAAGTGATGGGATGGTTCCCATTACTGTAGTTTACAGTCAGCTTGAAGGCGGCCAACTGACACCCATCCTCAAACGTGAAACGAAACGGTATGGCGATGGCTTGATTTATAAGTATGATGTCCTGGTGAGGCAAGGGCAGAATTGGTCGCACTACATGACAGGTGAGGTGACCTATAATTCAAGCCGACTGCCAGAAGAGGAGGTGTTAACAGCCTCGCAATACGGACAAACGGTGGAAGAACGATTGAACTGCGTCTATGACTGGATGGACAACTTGACAAGCCTGACTGACCGTGTGAGCGTAGATGGCGTGGAATACAGTTGTTCAGTAACCAACTATGTGAACACGTATGACGATATGAAACGTCTTGTACAGGTGCATGTCATTCCTGATGATGGGGAGGAAACCCTTAATGTTTACTTTTGGAGCGATGGAACCACAACAGCCCTGCGCATACCGCCGGAAAGACAAATGGAACCAGCTTCAGAGTACGACCTCATGGGGCGGCGTGTGCCTTTCACTTCTATCCGCCGTAGTATCCGAATCGTGGACGGAAAGAAAGTGCTAAAATGACCAAGGTTGTTTTATTGCGAGCTTGCAGAGATTACATGAATACCTTTTTTGATAATTTTAAAAGTATTGAAAATGAAAAAGTCATTATTAACAATCGTTACCCTATGCGTCTTCGCATCATCGTGTACGAAGGAATCAGATGTACTGACAAACACAATAAGCTTGGCTGATAAGAAAGAACAAGTGTGTGAATTGCTTCGCCAAATCAATGAGAACTCTTTTATGGTCGGGGAGATACATAACAAAGGAGTTGTTGAAATTCTTAAGGGCCTATCGGAAGTTACACGCAGTAATGATAGTTTAACAATTATAAAGGGAGCCATCAAGCAATATGCTATGGACAAAGCAGACTCCCTCCTTGACAATTGCCTGTTGAAAGAACTGTACATTAGCAAATTCGAACACTATTATGACTCTGTTACCGAAGGCCACAGCAACTTACCATCAATACAGGTTCCTCTTTTGGATCCTTTGCGCTTGGCAAACTTGGATAGTTTGTCAAGGGCTTTGGTTAACAATATAGATAGTGCCCTTGTCTCTACTGACACGGCTCAAGTAGTAGTATTGGGTAAACTCTATAAGGTAATTCAAAAAGCTGATAGTATCCGGGAAGATGACGTAAGAAACATGGTGATAGGGATGGCTGCAATTGCAGCAAACTCTTACGTCTTTTGGAATGAGTTATATGATGCCTATACACACAATGTTATGGGTACGCTACCTGCTCCGCGGCCTACTTTTGGTGGCTTGGTGAAAGCAGATGCTAAAGCAGCAGGGATTCATATTACCATATCATGGATTTTAAATGCCGCTCTCAAATGGCAAATGATAGCTGTCGATGCAGCAGCCAATTCTGTGTGTGAGTTGATTGATTGGTCAAGTGTATTTGATTTCTCGGCAGTAGCAGATGCAATCAGGCAGAGAGTAGCCGAATTGCAAAATTAACGGATATTTCTTTGCTGGTCATGTTTTTTTTATTATCTTTGCAACATGTTTTGGAATTGTAGGCGATAAGCTTGCATATATTGTGGGTGAGGATGCCTGTGCTTTTTGCCAAATAGCAGTATTAACCGATAGATTAAATGGAGAATTATGAAAACAAATGCAAATTCATTACTTGTAGTAGCCATGGTTGCTGCTTGGGTAGTCTTTGGCATCATCACCATTTTATTGTGGAAAATGGGCGGCGAAGCCCCACTGAAGAGCTGGATAGTTTCCTCACTGCTTACTAATTTCCTGATTCTTTTTTCCCATCACCAATTCTACCGTTCCAAAAGCGGAAAGCAACAGAACGCCCAGATGATGCTGAAAAGGAGGTCTGGATTATCACTCGTGGCGGCAATCATTGTTATTTGGGCGCTTATGGGAGTTATCAATTTCGTGTCGTGGAAACTGGGCGACGAGCATCCCATCAAAGATTGGGTTTTCAAATCGACGGCCTTTACCATCTTGGCCATCTACGTCCATCTTGATAGCTTTTGCTCGCATGGCGAAGAGCAGCCAAACGCCCAATAGCTGCACAGTCAACACACAAACCGCAGAAGCCACAGAAACAGTCCCGAAGAGGGCTGTTTCTGTGGCTTCTGCGGTTTCTGTGCGACACAACCTTATTGTGCCCACTTGCTGAGGTCCTGCTCGGCAATGAACTTCAGGTTGTTGAGGATGATGGTCTCGCGGGCCTTCTCGCGGTTGTCGGTGCGGAAGACGAGGATACCCTTGCCGCCGTAGAGGAAGGTGTACATGTAGGCGATGCTGATGCCTGCGTCGCTGAACAGCTTGACGGCGTCGGCGCAGCGGCCGGGCTCGTCGTCGAGCTCCAGGGCGAGCACATCGCTCAGGGCGACGGCCACGCCGGCCTTTTTCAGCTCCTCGTAGGCGCGCAGCGGCTCGCTGCAGATGAGGCGGTAGATGCCATACTCAGCCGTGTCGGCTATGGTGGAGGCAATGATTTGAATCTTTTGCTCCTTCAGCACTTCGAGCACCTTAATGAGCGTACCCGAGCGGTTCTCGATGAAGATGGATAGTTGATGGATGGTCATAGTTGTTTTGCGTTATTACGTTATTTCGTTAACAGATTGATTAGAACAGCTTTCGCAGGTCTTTCACGCGCACGGCCTTCTTCTCGTCGCTGGTGGCCAGCGTGCCCTTGGGCACCAGGCGTACCTTCGGCGTGATGAGGATTTCGTCCTTCAGCAGACGGGTGATGGTGCGCTCCAGCTGCTGCAAGCGTGGGAAGTCGTCGGTGAACATGCCGGCCAGCTCCACCTCGACGGTCATCATGTCGTTGCCGTCGCGCGTCTCCAAGGTGATGAGGTAGTCGGTGCTCAGCTCCTTGAACTTCAGCAGGATCTTCTCTATCTGGATGGGGAAGATGTTCACGCCCTTCAGGATCATCATGTCGTCGCTGCGGCCTTGCAGACGGGCCAGTCGGCGGTGATGACGACCACAGGCACACTCGCCGGGCAGGATGCGGGTGAGGTCGCGGGTGCGATAGCGCAGCAGCGGCATGGCCTCGCGGTTGATGGTGGTGAGCACCAGCTCGCCCAGCTGGCCGTCGGGCACACGCTCCAGCGTCACAGGGTCGATAATCTCCACGATGAAATAGTCTTCCCAGATGTGGATGCCATTCTGCTCGGGGCACTCGAAGGCCACGCCCGGTCCCATCATCTCGCTGATGCCGTAGCTGTTGTAGGCCTTCACGCCCAGGTTCTCCTCGATGCGCTTGCGCTGCTCCTCGCTATGAGGCTCGGCGCCGATGCACAGCACGCGCAGCTTCGTGTCGCGGCGCGGGTCGCAGCCCTCCTGCTGCATCACCTCGAAGATGCGCGAGGCATACGAGGGGATGGCGTGGAGCACGGTGGTGCCGAAGTCGCGGATAAACTTTATCTGGCGCGTGGTGTTGCCGGCGGCGGCGGGCACGGTGAGCATGCCCACCTTCTCGGCGCCATATTGGAATCCCAGACCGGCGGTGAACATGCCATAGCCGGCCGAGTTCTGGAACACATCCTCGGGACGGCTACCCACCATCCACAGACAGCGGGCCACGGCGTTGGCCCACTCGTCGATGTCCTTCTGCGAATGCAGCACCACGGTGGGGTTGCCAGTGGTTCCGCTCGACGAGTGCAACCGCGTACATTCTTTTAAAGGTACGCACGCGAGGCCGAAGGGATAGTTCTCGCGCAGGTCTTCCTTCGTGGTAAAGGGCAGTTTCTTCACATCGTCGAGCGTCTGGATGTCGTCGGGCGTGATGCCCAGCTCGGCAAAACGCTTGCGGTAGAACTCGGCGTTCATGCAGTGGCGCACGGTCTTCTGCAGCCGCTGCAGTTGCAGGGCTTCCAGCGCGTCGCGGCTCATGGTCTCCAGTTCAGGGTTGAAATAGGGGGAGTAAGTTTCTTTCATTACACAGTTTTTGATTTCTTGTCATAATGTGCCGCAAAGTTAGGCATTTTTCGTCAAATAGGCAAGGGAATCAAAAAAAAAGTGCAAAAAAGTTTGTAAAACGGAAATATAGCACTAACTTTGTAGCGGATTGTAAAAACCGGTCATCGTAGCCTAACTTTTCAACATCTAATTATATTTCTAACTAAACAAAAAACGTTATGAGAGTACTTTACAACATGAAGTCTGCATTGCTGCTCATGGCTGCAATGCTGTCGTTTGGAACCGCCATGGCTGAGACTGGCACCGAGACCGAGGCCGACCAGCAGAATGGCAACAAGAACGTGACCGCCGAGGGCATCAGCTACTATATCGACGGCGGATTCATAGCAGGAACGGGCTCGGCACAGAAGCCCCCCATGACCAGCAAGGGCTTGAAGTTCCGCACTGGCACCAGCGGTGGCACGCTCACCTTCACCGTGCGCCCCAACTACACCGTCACACGCCTCTACATGGCCGGCGTAGGTAACTACGTGCGTACAGATGCCAGCATCGACCGCTTCATCGATGTGACGAAGGTGGAAGTGGACGGCGTGGAAGTGCCGTTCACCGGTGGACATTTCCCCGACAAGAATTCCGACGTGGCAGCCGAGCTCTTCGTTGAAAATATTGCCGCCACCGAGACCATCACGCTCTACTTCGACAACAGCAATGCCGAGGGCACGCAGATCAACGCTTCGTGGGCTATCGACTGGAGCCGTCCCGATGCCTCCGAACCCACCATCACCGTGTCGCCCGCCGAGCTGTCGCTCATCCCCGGCGAGACCTATCAGCTCAATGTGCATGTCGACCCCGCCAGCTTCACCACCCACTGGGTGAGTGAACTGCCCGAACTGGCCACAGTGAGCGAGACGGGACTGGTTACCGCCATCGAGAGCGGTGCTTGCACCATCAGCAACGTGTGGGACGACGATGAGAGCGTTTATGGCAGCATGCAGCTCTATGTCAACCATTTCAATCCCACCGAGTTGGCCGTGGTGAAGGAATACAACTTTGCAGAGATGGGCGACATCACGCTCACCCTTGAGGAAGAGGCTTGCGGCGCCATCTGGAACGAGGGCAACAAGAAGGTGAACAACGTGTTCTTCTGCACCAACGAGGGTTTGGAGAACATTGCCGTGCAGGCTGCACTCTCTGGCGGTAAGGGATGGAGCATCGTAGCCGGCGAAGGCCTGAAGCTGGCTTCGGGTGCTGGCCGTTGCGCCGCCATCAAAGCTAATGAAGGCGAGATTGTGGAAATCTTCTACACCGGCAATGGCTTCTATACGGGCAGCCATGTGGATCCCATCCGTCCCGATGATGGTGCCGAGAAGACCGCTATCAACCAGGGCATTGGCCACGCCATCTACGGCATGGTTGAAGACGGACTGCTGGGCTTCGAGCTCGACAAGGGCAATTCCGTGTCGAAGATTGTGGTCTACGCCAATGACATCACCGACGGCATCAGCGAGATGGCTGCCGACGCCGTCCAGGCTCCTGTCTACAATCTGCAGGGCGTGCGTGTCGTGGCTCCGAAGAACGGCCTCTTCATCCAGAATGGCCGCAAGTTCGTGGTGAAGTAAGTGGAGTGAATAATCCAAGTGATAGAGTAGGGGGGACGCTGGCCTTGTGGCAGCGTCCCCCCTTCTTCGATGCGCGCGTTTATATGTTTTTTTCCGGCCGATGCCGCCCTTCTGGGCATAGGAGCCGACTTCCGAAATTTTGGTAACGATTTTTTGAAAAAAGTCAACGACTTTTGAAAAAATCTCGTACGAGTTTTTTTTTCGCCTTCAGTAGGCTTGTCATTTCGTTTAGTTCCTATCTCCGGAAACCCCGATAAACACAGCGTTTGCGGCTTCTCGCTCGGTCTACGGACATGATAGGCTCAAAGGACCAGTCCTAATGGATATCTAATTGGTGTGTTTTGTTCATTCCGAAAACAATGCGCAGCCCTTCCCCTCCCTTCAAGGGGAGGGGCGGGGGTGGGGTCTCTAAAATTCTGACAATGAGGTATATACAGACCCCACCCCTAACCCCTCCCCTTGAAGGGAGGGGAGTGGCTGCGCATACGCGCGTGATAAGGGGAGAGGCTGCTATTCATAAAGAACACCTAAAGTCAGGAACTATAAAAGGCATCCCTAGCGTCAACGCGTGGGGATGCCTCGGTTTGGTAATTAACTCCAACAGAACACACGGAGAGGACCCCAGAGAATTGCGGAGTTTCCCGTGTGCCCTGTGGAAGAAAAGGGGCCGCAGTGCTTACTTCTGCTTCAGCAGGTCGCGAATCTCGGCCAGCAGTTCTTCCTGCGTGGGACCCTTCGGCTCTTCGGGTGCGGGAGCCTCTTCCTTCTTGCGGTTCAGCTTGTTGATGCCCTTCAGCATGAGGAAGATACAGAAGGCGACAATGAGGAAGTCGACAATGTTCTGGATGAAGTTTCCGTAGCAGATCTTTGCTGCATCCTCGCCCTCACCCAGGGTAACGGCCAGAGTGGTGAAGTCAACACCGCCCGTGAGCTTGCCTACGATGGGCATCAGCACGTCGTTGACGAGTGAGCTCACAATCTTTCCAAACGCGCCGCCGATGATCACACCAACAGCCATGTCCATCACGTTGCCCTTCATGGCAAACTCCTTAAACTCTTTAATAAATCCCATAGTGCGTTACGTTTTAATGGTTAATATTGTAAACTTTACGTTGCAATCTGCTATTCGGGTCTTGATATTAAGCAATTTTCAGCCTTTAATTTGCTTTTTTCAATTTTATTAATACTGAAAGACGATGCAAATATAAGATTTTTTTTGTAACTTTGTGCCCGAAAAGGAAAAAAAAATGCGTCAAGAGCGCAAAAAAGTGATTTTTTTGTATAATTTTCATCTATAACAAACAAAAACAATGACAAAAGTTGCAATTAACGGCTTTGGCCGTATCGGTCGCCTCGCATTCCGTCAGATGTTCGAGGCCGAGGGTTATGAAGTAGTGGCTATCAACGACCTGACCAGCCCCAAGATGCTGGCTCACCTGCTGAAGTACGACACCGCTCAGGGCGGTTTCGCTGGCAAGTTCGGTGAGAACAAGCACACTGTGGAGTGCAAGGACGCCGTGCTGGGCGAGGATGGCAAGACCGTGGTTACTCCCGGTAGCATCACCGTCGATGGCAAGGAGATCACCATCTATGCAAAGCCCAACGCCGCTGAGCTGCCTTGGGGCGAGCTGGGTGTTGACGTTGTGCTGGAGTGCACAGGTTTCTACACCTCGAAGGCTAAGAGTGAGGCCCACATCAAGGCTGGTGCCAAGAAGGTTGTGATTTCGGCTCCCGCCGGCAACGACCTGCCCACCATCGTCTACAATGTGAACCACACCACGCTGACTCCCGCTGACACCATCATCAGCGCTGCCAGCTGCACCACCAACTGCTTGGCTCCCATGGCCGACGCTCTGAACAAGTATGCTCCCATCGTGAGCGGTATCATGAGCACCATCCACGCCTACACTGGCGACCAGATGATTCTCGATGGCCCACAGCGCAAGGGTGACCTGCGTCGCAGCCGCGCTGGTGCTTGCAACATCGTTCCCAACTCGACGGGTGCCGCCAAGGCCATCGGTCTGGTTATCCCCGAGCTGAACGGCAAGCTCATCGGTAGCGCACAGCGCGTTCCCACTCCCACTGGCTCAACCACCATCCTCGTGGCTGTTGTCAAGGGTAAGGACATCACCAAGGAAGGCATCAACGCAGCTATGAAGGCCGCCGGCAACGAGAGCTTCGGCTATACCGAGGATCAGATTGTGAGCAGCGACATCATCGGCATGAAGTTCGGTTCGCTCTTCGATGCTACCCAGACCATGGTTAGCAAGATCGACGACGACACCTATCAGGTGCAGGTCGTGAGCTGGTACGACAACGAGAACAGCTACACCTCGCAGATGGTTCGCACCATTAAGTACCTCGCCGAGCTGAAGTAAGAAAACACAACCCAAGCATGAAAAAATGCCGTCGCCTGTTAAAGGACGGCATTTTTTCTGCAACAAAAAATGAAAAGAAACAATGAAGAAAATATATCTTTTTTTCGTAGCCGCAGCTATGGTTTGCGTGATGGCTGCATGTGGCGGTAAGAGCCAGAGTCCTGAAGAAGAAAAGGCTGCCAAAGAGCTGGCCGAGTCGGGTAACGTATTTGATGGTGCCCATTTCTCTATGGCCTATCCCGGTGCATGGAAGGAAACCTATAAGAACGAGAACACTATCAACGCCGCTGCCGACGACAATTACACAAAGGTCGACGCTACCTTCAGCGACTATCCCTGCAAGCCCGCCGACTTCGAGCAGTATTACAAGAACTTCACCAGCATGTCGATGCACTCGAGCTTCAAGTTCGACCAGCCCGTCATCGATGGCAACATCCTGACCTTCAAGGGCGTGAATGGCGATTTTGCCATGACAAACTTTATCGTCTTCATCGATAATAACGCAGGTGTGGCAGGCAGCGTGAAATATCCTGTGGCCAAGGCTGCCGAGGTGGAGCCAATCATCAAGCCCATGCTCAATACCATCAAGAAAAAGTAACTTTTCTTCCTAACGGAATATGAAAAAATGCCGTCACACTTTGTTGGACGGCATTTTTTTTGTATCTTTGGCTTCGCCGAACTTACTTGGCACTCGGAAATGAAAAGAAAAGCAAGCTTTCCTTTTGCATTTCACTCTTTTTTTTGTAACTTTGCGGCGCTAAAACTGCAAGCGCAGGGAGGAGGTCTTGCTGCGCTGAAGAAATAATCTTAATACTGAGGAATATGGAAATAAAAGAAAACTCCCGTCGATTACTTTTGTTGTTCTTCGCCTTCTTGCTGTCGGCATCCTGCCACGTAGGCGCACAGATTCAAAAAGAGGTGCACATCCTCTCGGCCAACGACATGCACGCCAAACTGGGCGCTTTCCCGGCATTGGCCGACGTGGTCGACTCGCTGCGCACGCTCTATCCCGGGCTGCTCGTCTTCTCGGCGGGCGACAACCGAACAGGCGACCCACTGAACGACATGTACGATATTCCTGCCTACCCCATGGTAGCACTGATGAACCAAGTGGGCTTCGACGCCACCACGCTGGGCAACCATGAGTTCGACTCAGGCCCCAAAGGGCTGGCACGGCTGATAGGGCTGTCGAACTTCAGCTATATCTGTGCCAACGTGCACCCTGCCGACTCATTGGGCATCCGTCTGCTGCCCACCAAGATGTTCGACGTGGAGGGCATCCGCGTAGGCGTGGTGGGAGCCGTCGCCTTGGGCACCCACGGCATCCCCGACACGCACCCCGACAACTGCCGCGGCATCGGCTTCACGCCCGTGGTCGAGACGGTGGCCAAGTACGAGTGGCTGCGTCGGCAGAGCGATGTGTGCATCATGCTCTCGCACAATGGCTATGAGGACGATGTGGCCAGTTCGGCGCATCTCCCGTGGATCGACCTCATCATTGGCGGCCACTCCCACACCCAGATTGGCGGTGGCGAGACCCACAACGGCATTCTCATCACGCAGAACGTGAACGGCTTGCGCCGCGTCACCCACACCACCATCATCTTGGAGCGCGACAACGACAGCCAGCCTTGGCGCATCGTGCGCAAGAAGGCCGACCTTATCGACCTGAACCGTCACCAGGGACGCAACGTGGTGGTGGCCGACATGGTACGCTTCTTCAGCAACAATCCTTCCTTCCAGCGCACGCTGGCCACGGTGGAGCAGCCCTTCAGCAGTTACGAAGAGCTGGGCTACCTGATGGCCGACGCCTTTGCTGAGGAAACCGGTTGCGACGTGGGCTTCGAGAACTATGGCGGCGTGCGCTACGACGAGCATCCCGCAGGGCCTTTCACCGTGAGCGACGCGCTCAGCCTCGACCCCTTCGGCAATGCCGCCGTCGTCATGGAGCTTACCGGACTGGAGCTGCAACGTATGCTCATCAACTGCTTCGACAACGACGGGCAGCGATTCCCCTTAGTCAGCGGCGTGCGCTGCCAGGTGGAGCGCGAGCCTAAGGACAGCACGCGCATTAAGCGCCTCACGCTGTTCAATCCCGACGGCAGCAAGTTCAACCTGAAGAAGACTTATCGAGTGGTGACCAACAACTATGTGACCACCATCTGCGACGCTCCGCGTCACGACCAAGGAACAGCGCTCAACAAGAAGACGTCGGACCTCATCATCAGCTTCTTGGAGAGGCGCGGCAGTGTGAACTATAAGGGCGTGAGCCGCATCACCGAAATCAAGAAATGACCACGCTTCGCGCTCTCCTCCCCTTTGTCCTAACACTCCTGCTCACCACGTCGGCGCAAGCCGATGTGGGGCAGCAGCTGCAACGCTTCGACCAAGCGACAGAGAACAGCATGGCCGAGCGGGCCAATGACTTCTTCCGCCAGCTCTACGACGAGCAGTTCCTCGACACATTATATATATATAGTAGCGCCGCACCTGCCGACACGCTGCGCGAGCAGGTGTGGTACTGGGCGGCTGAGTATTTCTACGACCAGCAACGCTACGAACAGGCCGACGCCTACGCCCTCCAGGCTTTGCCCTTATACAAGCAGGGCAACGACCGCACCGGCGAGGCCGACTGCCTGAACCTCCTGGCCATTGCCAACGTCAGGCTGGGCCACTATCAGCGGGCGGCCACCTTTGCCAAGCAATGCCACCAACTCGACGAGGCCAGCGGCGACGCCGACCGTCAGGCGGCCAGTCTGAATCTGCTGGCGGCCATCTACCTTAGTGCCAACCAAGGCCAGGAGGCCGTGAAATATGTGCTGAGGGGCATCGACAAAGCCACGCAGGCCAACGACCAACCCCGGCTGGCCACCCTCTTGGGCACGGCATCCGAGATCTACCACGCCATCGGCGACGACCAGCGCTCGCTCTCCTACGCCGAACAGGCCTACGAGATGGAGCAGCAGCTGGGACGCGAGTACAAGGCCATGATACGCCTGTCGCAGAAAGCCTCGGCGCTGATGGGCATGGAGCAATACGAAGAGGCACGCCTCGAACTGGAAAAGGCCATCGGTTATTTCCGCCAGGTGAACGACCGCCAGTCGATCGGCATTTGCTGCAACAAGATGGGCATGGTGCTGCTGCGGCAGGGAGATGCCGAGGGCGGCGTTCCCTTTTTCCGCGAGGCTGCTGCCATCTTCGGCCAGATTGGCGACCGCGGTCAGGAGATGTATGCCCACCGCGGCCTCTACGAATGTCTGTGGAAAACCAATCCCGACAGTGCCAAAATCGAGAACGACCTCTTCAGCGCGCTGAAGGATTCGCTTTACAGCAACGCGTCGGCCGAGAGCCTGGCCCGCTTCAACGCCGAGTTCGAAAACGACTGGCTGAAGCGCGAGAACCAAGAGGTGCTGACGGCCCGCAAGCGCATGATGTGGACGGCGGTAATCATTGTCGTGGCGTTGTTGTTGCTGGGAGGTGCTGGCGCGTGGCTCATGCGCCGACGCCAGCAGCGCATTAGCGAGCAGCTGCGTGCCAACCTTCAGAAGTACGACGAGCTGAGCCGTCGCTACAACAACGCTTTGCAGACCAGCGCCGCCAATAGCACCGAGCACACACAGCTGACGGAGGGCGACCAGCAGTTCATCGACAAACTGACCGCCACCGCCGAGCAACTGTTGCTCGACGGCCATCTGGATGCCGAAACCACCGCCGCACAGATGGGCATGAGCCTCTATCAGCTGCGCCAGCGCCTGGCCGCCACCACGGGCGATACCCCACAGCTGTTCATCGCTACGATGCGCATGCGCCACGCCCGTCATCTACTCGACGAGCATCCCGAAATGACTGTAGGCGAGGTGGCCATGGCATGCGGCTATGGCGACACGCCCAACTTCACCCGCGCTTTCAAGAAGACTTTTGGCCTCACTCCCACCCAATATTTGGCAATAAAATCCGCAAACACGTCAAATGACAACATAATTTGACGAAATGATAACACGAAAATCTCCATTTCAACGTAACTTTGCAGCCGAAAAAGCAACAAGACGCTAACAGCTGTGAAGCTGCGACATCAATGGAAGATGATAAATGGGGCTGACAAAAAAGATGTTTAGCCCGTGCGTGCCGCCCTGCTCCCCCGCTGGGCGGCATTTCTTTGTTGTTTTTCTTGGTCATGTCGGCAGAATAATGTAACTTTGCCCGCACATTACGACTATGAACAGAATGATTACCATCCTCGGCCCCACGGCCAGCGGCAAGACGTCGCTCGCCGTGGCCGTGGCACAAGCGCTTCCGCCCACGCCGCAGGGCACCTGCGGAGGCGAAATCATCTCGGCCGACTCGCGCCAGGTGTATCGCCGCATGGACATCGGCACGGGCAAGGACCTGGGCGAATACCAGGGCGTGTCCTATCACCTCATCGACATCTGCGAGCCGGGCACGAAGTACAACCTCTTCCAGTATCAGCAAGATTTCTTCAACGCCTATACGGATATACTGCAGCGTGGGGCGCAACCCATCCTCTGCGGAGGCACAGGACTCTACATCGAGGCCGTCTTGCGCGGCTACCAGCTGTCGCCCGTTCCGCAGAACCCCGAGTTGCGCAGCCGCCTGGAGGGGAAGACGCTCAAAGAACTGACGCAGATGCTCTCAGCGCTGAAGGCACAAAACGGCTCCACCATGCACAACACCACCGACGTGGACTCGCCACAACGCGCCATCCGCGCCATCGAGATTGAGACCTATAACATGGAGCACCCCACGCCCTTGCGAGAGCTGCCTCCTGTGGATTCGCTCACTTTTGGCGTAGACATCGGCCGCGACGAAAGAAGGGCGAAAATCACCAAAAGGTTGAAGGCTCGCCTCGACGAGGGGATGGCTGACGAGGTGCGCGCTCTGCTGGCCGAGGGCATCGCCCCCGACGACCTGCTCTATTATGGGCTGGAATTTAAATATGTGACGGAGTATGTGCTGGGCCGCACCACCTTCGACGAGATGTTTCGCAGCCTGGAGATTGCCATCCACCAGTTTGCCAAGCGCCAGATGACGTGGTTTCGCGGCATGGAGCGGCGCGGCATCACCATTCACTGGATTGACGCCGCCTTGCCCATGGAGGCGAAAGTGGAACAAATACTATGCGCGACTACCTGTTGAGCCTCATCAGCCAAGGCGAGCACCAGCAGCAGGACTTTAAGTACCGCGTGCAGGATGCCGTGAAGCTGGCGCGCTCGGTGTCGGCCTTTGCCAACACCGATGGCGGGCGGCTGCTCATCGGCGTGCGCGACGATGGCTACTTGGCCGGCGTGCGCAGCGAGGAAGAGATCTATATGATGCACCAAGCCGCCTATCGCTACTGCCGTCCCGAGGCCAGCATTAAGTTCGACACCTACCACGTGGCAGCCGTTCCGCCACCCTCCAGCGGTCATCCCGCCGGCAAGGAGCGTGGGCTGCGAACCATTGTCGTGGCCACGGTGCCCCGCTCCGACCACCGCCCCGTGTGTGCCCTCGACGAGGAGGGCCGCCGCCGTGCCTATATCCGCATGGCCGACCAGAACATCGTAGCCTCGCCCGTACACCTGCAGCTGTGGCGCGACGAGCAGTCGCCCCTCGGTGCCGCCTTTACCTACGGCGAGCACGAGCGCAGTCTGATGGCCGCCATGCAGTCTACCGCCAACCAGCAGCCCCGCTGGCTCACCCTCAACCAAGTGGTGCGTCAATCCCGCCTTCCGCGCCATCGCGTAGTGGCCTTGCTGGCCCGCTTCATCCGCTATGGCCTCGCAGCCTGGCGACTCGACGGCCAACAGTTCACATTCGCCCTCTGCTCATAGCAAGTGCTGAAAAACAGGACGAATTGCTTGGCTTATTCCTCTTTTTTTCGTACTTTTGCACCTGTAATACCATATAGAAACCCAATATAACAATGAAGAAACTGCTGATTATCATTTCCGTGCTGCTCTTGGCCGTCATCATGATGATTACCACGCCCGACAAACAAGTCCATAAAGATGCCATGATGAGCGCCATCAGGGATTTTGTTGACGACGAGGCCGACAGCCTAGGTCTTGGCGACAACGTGCTCACCGACATTGGCAAGGGCATTGTGAACAAGACCGTGGAGAAAGCCCTGAACTCGAAGCTGGAGATGCACGACTACTTGCTCTTCAACACCACCTACGTGAAGCTGAAGGGCGAGGAGCAGATGCTCTCGCTGGGACTTTTTGGCCACGTCATCACCTTCGACAAGAAGATGCTGCGCACCAAGCTGGAGGAGGCCCTGAATGAGAAAGCCGCCGCCAGGCAGAATGCCAAAGAGCTGAAAGAGCTGCAGAAGGAAAAGAAGAAGCGCGAGAAAGAGCTGGAGAAGGAGCGCCGGAAGGCCGAGAAAGACTCCATCAAGGCAGCCAAGCGTCTGGAGAAAGAGCGCCGCAAGGCCGAGAAGGACTCCATCAAGGAAGCCAAGCGGCTGGAGAAAGAGCGTGATTAGGCTCGACCAAAGGTCAAAGAGGCCAAGCGGAAAAGAAACGATGAGTGATGAAAGTACTGATTGTCAACACCAGTGAGCGAACCGGCGGTGCTGCCGTGGCAGCGGGCCGGCTGTGCGACGCGCTGAACAACAATGGCGTGAAGGCCCGCATGCTGGTGCGCGACAAGCAGAGCGACAACATCAATGTCATTGCCCTGCCACGCTCGCCCCTGTTGCGATGGCATTTCCTGTGGGAGCGGTGGGTCATCTTCTGGCGTCTACATTTCAAGCGTGAGCATCTCTTCGAGATTGACATCGCTAACAGCGGTTCCGACATCACCCGACTGCCAGCCTTTCGCGAGGCCGACGTAATACATCTGCACTGGGTGAACCAGGGCATGCTGTCGCTTTCCGACATCCGCCGCATCCTGCTTTCGGGCAAGCCCGTGGTTTGGACCATGCACGACCTGTGGCCTGCCACTGCCATCTGCCACTATGCCCGTGGCTGCCGCCGCTATTCCAACCACTGCCAGATTTGTCCGCTTTTGCCTGGTGGAGGCTCCGCCAACGACCTGGCGGCACGCACTTGGAGCCGGAAAGAGCAGATGCTCAACCAAGGCAGCATCGCTTTTGTGGCTTGCAGCCGATGGCTGGAGGGCGAGGCCAAGAAGAGCGCCCTGCTGCGCGGACACCTCATCACCAGCATCCCCAATGCCATCGACACCCGTATCTACCGCCCACAAAGTCGCAGCGAGGCCCGCAGCGCGTTGCAGCTGCCCCAAGAGGGCAACGTCATTCTCTTCGTGTCGCAGCGCGTCACCGACGAGCGAAAGGGCATCTCTTTCTTTATCGATGCCCTGCACCAGCTCGTTGACCAACATCCCGAACTGAAGGAAAACACCTCCGTGGCCATCTTGGGCGGCCATGCCGACGAGGTGGCCCAGCAGCTGCCCCTGCCCGCTCACGCCCTGGGCTACATTGCCGACGAGCACCAGATTGTAAACGTATATAACGCCGCCGATGTGTTCGTCACTCCCTCGCTCGAAGACAACCTTCCCAACACCATTATGGAGGCCATGGCCTGTGGCGTGCCCTGCGTGGGATTCCGCGTGGGCGGCATCCCCGAGATGATCGACCACCAGCAGAACGGTTTCTTGGTCGAGCCACGCAATAGCAGCCAATTGGCCAGCGGCATGGCTTGGGTGCTCTGCCACCCCAACCGCCAGGAACTGCAGCAGCATGCCGTGAAGAAGGTGATGCACAGCTACTCACAACAGAGCGTGGCCCTGCGCTACATTGAACTTTACCAGCAGACTTTGGCACAAAAACATTTCATGTTATGAACCCCTATACACAAGCCGTGCTGCTCACCGCCTCCACGCTGCGCATGCTGCCACATATCGCCCTCTACCTGTTGCACCGCAAGCAGATAGATGCCGACCTAGTGAAATATGCGCCCGATGGCAACGGCGGTGGCGTGCGCGCCTTCATCAAGGTGGCCACGCGGCAGCGCGTCTTCCGCAACCTGTTCTATTATCGCATGGGCGACTACCGCTCGGCCCTTATCAAGTGGATGCTGCCACCCGAGCGCACGCTCACCATCTGGTGCCCCAGCATCGGCGAGGGTTGCCACTTCGAGCATAACTATGCCACCTACCTCAACGCCGAGCGTATCGGCCGCAACTTCTACTGTCTGCAATTGGTGACGCTTGGCAACGACGCACAGCTACGCCGCCCCACCATTGGCGACAACGTCAGCATCTACACCGGAGCCACCGTCTTCGGCGGCATCACCATCGGCGACAACGTCATTATAGGCGCAGGCAGCGTGGTGCGCCACAGCGTGCCCCCCAACTGCACCGTGGCCGGCAACCCCGCCGTCATCGTGCGCCGCGACGGTCAGAAAACAAACATCCCCCTATGATCAAGTTCACCGTTGTCACCATCACCTTCAACGCCGAGGCCGTCGTCGAGCGCACCCTCCAGAGCGTGTTGCAGCAGACTCACGAAGACGTGGAGCACCTCATCATCGACGGTGCCTCTACCGACGGCACACTGCGCTTGGCCGAGCAATACAAGGCCGAGAGCGATGCCTCCGCACGCGGCCACAAGGTCATCATCCGCTCAGAGCCCGACGACGGCATCTACCACGCCATGAACAAAGGGCTGACGCAGGCATCGGGCGACTACATCCTCTACCTCAACGCTGGCGACAGCTTCCCACAGGCCGACACGCTGGAGCAGGTGGCCCACCGCTGCCGCCTGAACGAGTTACCCAGCGACGAGCTGCCCGCCGTACTCTATGGCAATACCGACATCGTCGATGCCGAGGGGAAATATCTGTACCCCCGCCGTCTGCAACCTCCCGCCCAGCTCACGTGGCGCTCGTTCCGTCAGGGCATGTTGGTGTGCCATCAGGCTTTCTATGCCCGCACCGATATTGCCAAGAACCTGCAATACGACACGCGCTATCGCTATTCTGCCGACGTGGACTGGTGCATCCGCGTGATGCGCGAGGCCGACCGCCTCTCGCTGCCCCTCTGCAACATAGGCATGGTGGTGGCCAACTATATGGAGCAGGGCACCACCACGAGCCACCACCGCGAGTCGCTGCGCGAGCGTTTCAAGGTCATGGCCCATCACTATGGCTATCCGAGCACGCTCGCCATGCATGCATGGTTTGTTGTGCGCGGCTTGATTAAATAAACAACACAAAAACATGACTGGCGAGAAACCGAAGACCGACCGCCCTTCGCCCCATCCCCTCATAGCCACTATTCCCCTGGTGGTGCTCATCGGTCTGTTGGCCGTGGTGATAACGCTGTTTGGCAGCGACTCGCTGAGCGGAGGCAGCCAGGTGGCGCTGCTAATGGGCTTGGCCGTGTGCGTATTCATCTCGATGGTCTTCTATCATGTGCCTTGGAAAGCTTTCGAGCAGCAGATGACGAAGACGATGGGCGGCGTATCCATCACCGTGCTCATCCTGCTGGCAGTAGGCATGCTGTCGGGGTCGTGGATGGTGAGCGGCGTGGTGCCAACGTTAATCTATTATGGCGTACAGCTGCTGTCCCCTCAGTTCTTCCTGCTCAGCGCTTGTGTTATCTGTGCGCTGGTGTCGTTGTTGTCGGGCAGCTCATGGACCACCATCGCCACCATCGGTGTGGCGCTCTTGGGCATCAGCCATGCGCTGGGCATCAGCGAGGCATGGGCGGCGGGCGCCATCATCTCGGGCGCCTATTTCGGCGATAAGATGTCGCCCCTGAGCGACACCACCATCCTCGCCTCGTCGACGACGGGCGTAGACCTCTTCACGCACATCCGCTATATGATGTTCACCACCACTCCAGCTTTCGTGTTGACGCTGATCATCTTCAGCATAGCAGGACTGGGACAGGGTGGCGACGATATCGTTCAGCATATAGCTCGCTATACGGAAGGACTGGATGCCACATTTAACATCTCACTTTGGACGCTCGCGGTGCCCGTGCTTACGGCGGTGCTCATCGCCCGTCGTGTGCCTTCGCTCATCGTGCTCTTCCTCTCGGCGTTGATGGCCGGCATCGTGGCAATCATCTTTCAGCCGCATATCCTCACCGAGATTGCAGCCGACAGTCAGCTGGGCAATGCAGGGGCTTTGGCAAAAGGGCTGGCCGTGACCTACTATGGCGCTACTGCCGTGGAGACGGGTTATGCCGAGTTGAACGAGCTGGTGTCGACGGGTGGCATGACGGGCATGCTCAACACCATCTGGCTCATCATCTGTGCCATGTGCTTCGGTGCCGCCATGGTGGCCAGCGGAATGATTGAGAGCATCACGCGTGTGGTCATCAGTTGGGTGCGCAGTCGCGTGGGGTTGGTGGCATCGACGGCGAGCACCGGCCTGTTTCTGAACGTCACCACGGGCGACCAGTTCATCAGCATCGTCTTGACGGCCAACATGTTTCAGAATGTCTACGAGCAGCAGGGCTATGAACCTCGTCTGCTGAGCCGCACCTGCGAGGACTCCGCCACCGTTACCAGCGTCCTTGTTCCTTGGAACACCTGCGGCATGACGCAGAGCACCGTCCTTGGCGTGCCCACCATCACCTACCTTCCTTATTGCTTCTTCAACATCCTCAGTCCGCTGATGACCATCCTCGTTGCCGCCATCGGGTGGAAGATTAAGAGAAAAGAGTAAAAACATCCCCCTAGCTTGACCGAAGGGCTGCGCATAGTTTTGGGAATTATAAGAACAAGCTATAATTCTTTTGTCTTTTCCTTATACAGCTTAAACAACTCGGCTACGCACTGGCTTTCAGTGAAGGAACTCTTGACGGGGAAGCCGTAGGCTTGCATCACGGCGCGGTCGTTTTCTTGATGGGCGCGACGCAATTCGGGCGGCATAAAAGTGTCATCGTAGAGGTCAGCCAAAGTGCTTTCAGGATTCTTTGCTCGTGCATCAAGGATAGCCTGAGCAGTCTGCGTTATCTTCTGCCGCTGTTCTTCGGTCGGTGAAGGCCAAGGGAAGTTGTTATAAACATTGCTTGCAGAATACTGATAGTCGCTTTTCATTCTTCCACATACTGCACGCATCCAAGCCATGTGGACATTGGAAATCATAATGCCAAAATCGTAAACAGAGGCATCGGGAACAATGAGAGCACTACCGTTAATGATGGTTTCAGGCGAGACAAAGGCTATTGGGATGTAACGACGACGTTCAGACGAAACCTTTGGAACTACAAGCATATTTGTAGTCGGCTGTCGGATCTCTCCGAAAAGGTATGGTGTTTCGGCCAGCTTCAATGTCTGTGGACGGTTACTGTTCTCACGGAAAAGTTTAGTCTTTTGAACGCGCTCTGAGATAAACTTTGACTGTCTCATGTCAGCTGGAGCTATTCCTTTAAGCCAAAGGCACCAGCGCTCTTTGTTCTTTATGATTTCATCACCACCGGCATACTTGCGCACAAAGCGGGCATTATCTGGCGATTCACGAAGAAGCGCATCAACTTCTTCACGATTGAGTATTAGGTTTCCGTCATCAATAGGCATGCTGCCATACATCATCTGGGGAACATTGAAGACGGGTTTTTCTCGTTTGTCTATGAAAATGGGGGCACCCTCTACGAGATAGGGATTTATTTCCTTCACCTCTTTAATAGCCTTACCGTCAAAAATGTATTTCTTGCCATCATAGTCTTTACTTGAAAAACCAATTATAACACAATGTACATGTGCCTTCTCTGTCGCTTCGCTGTCCCATCGGAAGGTACGATGGGCAAATATAATGTTAATTCCTGCTTTGAACAGTTCACGCCAAAGGATTGGCACCTGCTCTCCTTGGGTTATTGAATTGGTAGAGACAAATGCTACTTTCGTTTGGTTATTCCTAATCGTATTGAGGGCTTTCTTGTACCATCCTGCTACATAGTCAATATTTCCAATACCTTTTGCTTTACAATCAAACAGCTTCAGCAAGTCCTCTTTTTGCTCTTTGCTCTGTTCTTTTTTTCCTACAAACGGTGGATTTCCTATGATATAGTCAAAGTGAACCTGATACCGTTTTGTTTCGGATCTGGTATCACCATCGAAATGCTTTGTAACGACATTCAGCTCGTCAAATTCTACAACAGGCTCACTGGCCATCATAGGTTTTGGCTCAACAATCAAGTGAACATTATTCGCATAGATGGTGGGAACGTCCGTTTTTATCTCAATAATATCCCAATCCATCTGTAAGGCATTCCCCTCACGAATGTTATGATAGCTCTTCAGCGGCAAGAAATCAATGTCACGTCTGCTAATCTTCTCTGTTTCTCGTAACATCTGAGCCTCGGAAATCCAAAGGGCAGTGGTGGCAACCGTTACGGCAAAGTCGTTAATCTCAATGCCATAGAACTGCTGAATGCTTACTTTGATGGGATTTACTTCTTCAAAGCCAAGGAATGCTTGGCCATGATAGCGTTCACGGATTGCCTCATTTTCTAATCGGCGCAAAGAAAGGTATGTCTCGGTGAGGAAATTGCCAGAGCCACAAGCAGGGTCAAGGAATGTGAGTGAGGCCAACCGATCTTGATAGACATCGAGTTTCTTTTGTCGCTGACGTTCTACCTTTTCCTCTAATATCTCGTCAAGTTCGTGACGAAGGTCATTCAAGAAGAGTGGGTCAATGACCTTGTGAATGTTTTCGATTGACGTGTAGTGCATACCACCGCTACGGCGCGTCTCAGGGTTCAGTGTGCTTTCGAATACTGCACCGAAGATGGTAGGCGATATTTCCGACCAGTCGAAGTCGAGACTGGCATTTTGAAGAAGTGTTGTTTTTAGTTCTTCGGTAAACTGAGGGATTTCTATTTCTTCTTCAAACAATCCTCCGTTGGTATAAGGAAAGGCTTTCAAATCGTCTTTCAGGTATTTGCTGCGTTTCTCAACAGGCGTATTCAGCACCTCAAATAGGTCACGCAAGGCACGGCGCATGTCCTCGGCTTCATATCGCACAAGGAAATCGTGGAATTGGTCGTGCGTGAAAATCCCTGCATCCTCCGCATAAAGACAGAACACAATGCGGACGCAAAGAATATTTAGCCAGCGGAGTGCTTCGGGTGAATTGTCGTCGTATTGCTTTAGCAGTGCCTCGTAAATCTTTCCGACAATCTCACCAGCCTTCATTGAAACCTGCATCTCCTTGCTCAGATGTTCGTTCTTGGCATCAACAAGGAACATGAGGCGGTAATACTCTTTTCCCAAGTTCTCCAAAAGTATCTGCTCAGGCTCACCGTTGGGTTGTTCCATATCATAGACCAGGAACTCGGAAAAGTTGCAGGTGACTATCCAACGTGGATGCTCTGACACCGGCAGACTGACTACATAGCGACGGGCTTGCAGGAAAGGATTCAGCAAAGAACCATCACTTTGACGGATGCCAGCCCGCAAGTCCTTGCCTAACGATTTCTGCTCAATCAGGACTTTGGTCGAACGGATGCGCCCATCTATGAAGTTGGAGGCATCCACCATGCGATGGTCTTCAAAAGTGATAAATCCATTCGAAGGCGTTTCTATGCCAAAGACATTCGACAGCAAGTCAATCCAGAAAGGTTGTGATTCGCCCCTTTCATATCCTCTGCCTTTCCAACGCTCTGCAAATTCAGCAGCCGACAACGCTATTTGCTTCTCAGTCTTCATCTCTTTTCCTTTAGGTTTTCAATGATGGTGCAAATTTAGTCATTTTTATTGAGTATTTGTTGTGTCAGGACAAAAAATCGCTAAATCTCAATCGTTTTTGTTGAAATGGGTTATTACCTGCACATCATTTCAAGATTTATGTTCATCACCTTATGGAACCGCTCGCTGGCCTTATTCCTTTTTAGCTTCGTTAGTCAATTTTGAGCATGAGGTGCGAAATGAATTATTATGCAATTAGAACTGCATAAATGTGCATTTTTTTGAATGGAGGCACCCCTTCAGAAAAAAGCGTTACCAAATTTCAAAAAGTCGTTAACTTTTGAAAAAATCTTAACGACTTTTTGGGGGATACTGCCACCACGCAAAAAATGCATAAAAATTCAAATCTCTTCAGTAGACTCGAATTCCATACTTTAGGATTTGTTGTTTGAATAGAGGGTTCATACGCTCTCTCATGCGAACTACATCAACGTTGCAGCCCAATAGCTCCTCTAAGTAGACTTTTATTCCAGCTTGCTTGAATAGGTTGGGAACCATCTCTACACATATATCGACGTCGCTGCCTTCATGCTGCTGACCTTTGGCCAAAGAGCCAAAGAGCATCATGGAGTGGACGCCGTAATGCTCGTCAAGATACTGGCGAGTAGAACGAAGCTTCTCTATGGTCTCGTTTCTGTCTAACATAATCTGTTTGCAAAGATAAAAAGAAAAGCCGAAAGCGCAAAACTTTCGGCCTTTTTTTTCAAAGATTTGTCTGTGTCAGTCCGTGACTACATCCCTGCTGCATTGGCAATCCACTGGTAGATGCAGGAGCATACACCGAAGAGGACGATGCCAATGGTGCAGATGGTCAGCGATGCGTTGATGGCGCGGCCATGGGCAAAGGTGGGTAGGGGATGCTCCTCCTGCTTGATATACATGGCCTTGACGATGAGCAGGTAGTAGTACAAGCTCACCACCGTGTTGACCAGAGCTACGAACACCACAAAGTAGGGCCAGAAGGGCGCGCCGTCTTGTCCGTCAACGCCAGCCATGAACACGAAGAACTTCGAGAACATACCGGCAAACGGAGGAATACCAGCCAGCGAGAAGAGGGCGATGGTCATGATGAACGCCAGCTTCGGGTTGGTCTGATAGAGTCCGTTGTAGGCGCTCATCTGCGTGCCAGCTCCTGCGCGGTGCTCCACGGCGCTGATGACGGAGAAGACCGACATGTTGGCCACGACATAGACAAGGACGTAGAACGTCAGGGCGGTCTGCGAGGCGGCGGGATTGGCACCGATGACGGCC
Source organism: Prevotella sp. (assembly GCA_017619275.1). GTDB lineage: Bacteria > Bacteroidota > Bacteroidia > Bacteroidales > Bacteroidaceae > Prevotella. Next base: position 86,465 of record JAFZSR010000053.1, read on the forward strand.
AGCATGATATAACCGGCCTGTGAGATACTGGAGAAGGCCATAAATCGCTTCAGCTCCGTCTGGCGGATAGCCATCAGGTTACCGATGGTGATGGTGAGCATGATGACCACCCAGAGCAGGGGCTGCCAATAGTTGACCATCGAGCCAAACACCTTCACCAGGATGATGGCCAGCGTCAGCGTAGCGGCTCCCTTCGAGACAACGGAGAGATAACCGGTGACGGGCGTCGGGGCTCCCTGATAGGTGTCGGCCGTCCAGAAGTGGAAGGGCACGAGGGAGATCTTGAAGCCCAGTCCGCTGAAGAAGAACACCATGCCAATGATGGCTAAGGGGCTGGCGGTGATGGCTGCGGCCACATTGTCGAAATACAGTGAGCCGGTGGCAGCGTAGATGAACGAGATGCCGAAGAGCATCACGCCGCTGCTGAACGTAGCGATGAGCACATACTTGGCGGCTGCCTCGGCGCTGTCCTTCTTTTTCTTGTCGAAGGCCACGAGGCATGCCATGGGCACGGAGGCCATCTCCAGTCCGAGGAAGAACATAAGGAACGAGCCGGCGCTGAGCATCATGTACATGCCGAGCAGGGTAGAGAGCAGCAGCATGTAGTACTCGCCTGTGTAGCGCTTGTTTGTTTCAAGCCATGCCTGCGACATCACCACGACAATGAACGTTCCGGCGGTGAGGATGACCTTCATCACGTTAACGATGGGCGAGGTGACATAGATGCCGCCGAAGGCTTCGGCAGGCTCGGCCAGGAAGCAGGGCACCAGCTGGCAGAGCAGCAAGGCACCTGTGAGTACACCCAGCGTAGCGTTCTTGCGCTCGCTCTTGTGTAATGCAAAGTCGGCACAGAACACAATCACTAAAGCCAACACTAAAGTTGCTTCAGGAATCATATTTAAGAATTGACTGTAATTCATATCTTTGTCCTCCTTACTTTACATGACACCAATTGATTGTAGAATGCTGCCTGCGCTGGGGTTGATGACATTGCTCACCCAGAAGGGGAAGGTGCCAAGGCCAGCAACGCAGAAGATGAGGCAGATGACGGCGACGCGCTCGTCCCATGTGGCATCGGTCAGCTCCAGGTAGTGCTTGTTCTCCACCTCACCGTAGAGGATTTTTCCTACAACGCGCAAGATGTAGACGGCGGTGATGACGATAGAGGCACAGGCGATGATGGTGGCCACCATGCGGAACGAGGTGTTCGGGTCGCCAGCCACGGGGTCGGCACCGAAGGCTCCCACGAAGATGGTCATCTCGGCAATGAAGCCCGAGAAGCCCGGCAAACCGAGGTTAGCCAAACCTGCGATGACATAGCCCACGGCCAGGAACGGCATAATCTTCATCAGGCCGGCCAGCTCGCGGATGTCGCGGGTGTGGGTGCGTCCGTAAATCATACCGATGAGGGCGAAGAAGAGGGCCGTCATCAATCCGTGGGAGAGCATCTGCAGGATGGCACCCGTGGCGGCCGTCTGGTTCATCATCAGGATGGCGAAGAGCACCAGGCCGCAGTGGCTCACCGACGAGTAGGCGTTGATGTACTTCAGGTCGGTCTGCACGCAAGCGGAGAAGGCTCCGTAGACCACGCTGATGGTGGTGAGGATGATAAAGATCCACGACAGCTGCTGAGCAGCGTCAGGGAGCAGATACATGGCTACGCGGAAGCAGCCATAGCCTCCGAGCTTCATCAGCACACCGGCATGGAGCATCGACACGGCGGTAGGCGCTGAGGCGTGACCGTCGGGGCTCCATGTGTGGAACGGGAACAGGGCGCCCAGCACACCGAAACCGATGAAGATGAAGGGGAAGAAGGCATTCTGTATGCCCACGGGAATGGCGTGCGACGTGGCGGCAATCTCGTTGACGTTCATTGTGAACGTGCCGCTGTAGACACCGTTGAAGTAGTAGATGCCCAGGATGCCGAGGATGAGCAGGGCCGAGCCGCCCATCAGCATCAGCGTGAGCTTCATGGCCGAATACTCCTTATGGCCTGAGCCCCATACGCCAATGAGCAGGTACATGGGGATGAGGGCCACCTCGTAGAACATGAACATGGTGAACATGTCGGTGCAGATGAAGAAGCCGAACACACCCGTCGACAGCAGGGTGAACCAAAGGAAGTACTCCTTGGTGAGGGGCTTCAGCTTCCACGAGGCGAAGGTGCCGGTGAAGACGATGATGCTCGACAGCAGCAGCATGACCACGCTGATGCCGTCGACGCCCACGGCATACTTGATGTTGAGCGGTTTGAACCAGTCGATGCTGGCCGTGAGCAGCATCTCGTCGGTGTTGCCACCAGAGCGCTGCTGGATGAACCAGATGGTGAGCCACACGCTGAGTGCCAACAGACACGATGATCCGGCTACCATCACACCACGCACCTGATTAAGATTCTTGGCAAGCCACAATCCCAAAAGCATCAGGGCGGGAATCAAAACGAATAATGATAATATATTCATAAGTATATTCCTTTCTTATAGTTGCTATATGCGCTATAGATACTATAGAGCTAATAGGATTAATGTTAATGCCACGGCTCCCGTGATGAACCAGACGGCATAGCTGCGCACGTCGCCGCTCTGCCAGCTGCGAATGCTCTCGCCGCCCTCGTTGGCTCCCCATGCCATGAAGTTGAACGTGCCGTCGACAATGTGGCGGTCGAACCAAGCAATGGGCGTGGAGATGCAACGGAAGATGATGCGGTGGGTGACATACTGCCAAATCTCGTCCTGATAGAAACGCTTGTAGGCAGCGCGGTGCAGCTTCGGGAACGTCTTGTAAAGGCGGTCGGCGATGGGCTGTGTCTCTCCTTTATATATATAGGTGGCAAGGGCAATGCTGCAAAGGGCCACGATGGTGGAGACGGCAGCCACGGTGGTGTCGAAATGAATCGTGTAGTCGTGACCGTCGGCAGTGACGAAGCTGCCAAACGAACCGCTCCAGCCCAAGAAGCCTGCCAGCGTGGTGTAGATGCCCACGCCCACGGTAATCACCGAGAGAACAATCAGAGGGATGGTCATTGAGAGCGGAGCCTCGTGCGGGGTGTGATGCTCGTGTGCCTCCTTGTTCTCAGTTCCCCAGAAGATGCCGTAGTACAGACGGAACATGTAGAAGGCGGTCATGGCGGCGATGCCCGTCATAATCCATCCCACCACGGGGCTGTAGTTCATGCACGCCGAGATAATCTCATCCTTCGAGCTGAAGCCCGAGAAGAAAGGAATACCAGCAATGGCCAGACAGCTGATGAGGAACGTGATGTGCGTGATAGGCATGTACTTGCGCAGTCCGCCCATCAGCGCCATCTCGTTCGAGTGCACGGCATGGATGATACAGCCGGCTCCCAAGAAGAGGCAAGCCTTGAACATGGCGTGGGTGAAGAGGTGGAACATACCAGCCAGGTAGCCCACGCTGCCCGGATGCTCGTGTCCGGTGATAGCCTCGGTGCAAACGCCGAGGGCCACCATCATAAAGGCAATCTGCGAGATGGTGGAGAAGGCCAGCACACGCTTGATGTCGCTCTGGGCACAAGCCACGGCAGCGGCATAGAAAGCAGTGATGACGCCCACCCACACGATGATGCTCATGGCTTGCGGAGCATACTGAATCCACAAGGGGAACATGCGGGCAATCTGGAACACACCAGCCACCACCATCGTAGCAGCATGGATGAGGGCCGACACGGGCGTGGGGCCTTCCATGGCGTCGGGCAGCCAAATGTGCAAGGGGAACATGGCGCTCTTACCGGCACCACCAATGAACATCAGCGTCAGGGCTGTGGGCAGGATGAAGCCTCCGGCGGCCAAGGCCTTGTCGATGTTGCCAGGAATGAAAGGCGTGGTGCCGGCACCCATCAGGATGTCGGTGCCCTGTCCGGCAAACGAGAAGCTGAACGAATCGGTGAAATAGCCGAAGGTCAGGATACCGATGAGGAAGAACATATCGGCGAAGCGCGTCACGATGAATGCCTTCTTCGAGGCGGCGATGGCGGGCTTCAGCGGATAGTAGAAGCCGATGAGCAGGTAGCTGCTCACGCCCACCAGTTCCCAGAACATATACATCTGGAAGATGTTTGTGGCCAGCACCAGACCAAGCATTGACATGGTGAACAGCGAGAGGAAGGCGTAGTAGCGCTGGAATCCCTTCTCGCCGTGCATGTAGCCGAAAGAATAGATGTGTACCATGAACGACACCGTGGAGATGACGATAAGCATCATCACCGAGATGGGGTCGAGCAGGATGCCCATGTCGAAGTGGAGATTGCCCAAGGGCAGCCACGTGAAGTTGAACGGAACAATCGTCTGGAAGACGCCGTCCACACGGTCGGCCGTGAAATAATGGAAGGCCGCGATGTAGGAGAGCAATGTGACGACTCCGAGCGAGCAGGTGCCAATAAGACCGGCGGTCTTATGCGACATCTTCATGCCGGCAAGTCCTAACACCAAGAATGAAAGGAGCGGCAGAAGGAGTATAAAAGCTGTATATTCGTATCCCATAGTCGTTTATCCTTTCAAATTAGTGATACTGTCGACGTTATCGCTCTTGAAGTGGCGATACACATTAATAATAATAGCAATGGCGACGGCCGACTCGGCGGCAGCAACGCCAATGACAAAGAGCGTCATGAACATACCTTCCATGCCGTTGGGGTAGAGCAGGCGGTTAATGGCGGCGAAGTTGATGTCGACGGCGTTCAGCACCAGCTCCACGCTGATGAGCATGGCAATCAGATTGCGGCGGGTGACAAAGCCGAAGACGCCGATGAAGAACAACAGTGCGCTCAAGGCGAAATAACATTCAACGGGAATCATGCTTCTTTCTCCTCCTTTCTGGCCACTACGAGGCCACCGATGATGCATGCCAACAGGAACAGCGAGATAAACTCGAAGGGCAGCACATATTGATACTTGTCGGCACCTACGAGTGCCTCGCCAATCTTATCCATAGGAACCTCCACGTCGGCCACGCTCTCGTTGAGAATGAAGCCCGTCTTGAAGAGGATGAGGCATACGACTACGAGTCCGGCCAGGGCAGCCAAGCCTCCGCCAATGAGACGGCTGCATTTCACGTGCTCCACCAGTCCCTGCAGGGTGCGCTTGCTGACCAGCTGGATGGCGAAGACGTAGATCATCGTCACGCCACCGGCGTAGATGGCTATCTGGGCAGCGCCGAGGAAGGTGTAGTCGAGCAGGAAGTAGATGCCTGCCACACCGAAGAGCACAAACAACAAATAGGTTGCGGCTCGCATAATTCGCTTGGTCGTCACGCACAGCAGGGCTGAGCCGACGATGACCACCGCGAACACGATAAACATAAATATATTACCCATGTCTTACTTCGTTTTAGTGTTAAACGTTCCGGCTTTCCACTCAGCTCCACCGTCGATGAGGTGGGGTAGGGAGCCTCCCTGGTAGACCTCCTTGTCGAGGTGCAGCACCAGCTTGTTGCGGTCGAAGACGGCGTTCTCGAAGTCGTTGGTGAACTCGATGGCGTCGAAGTTGCAGGCGTTGGTGCAGAGCTGGCAGAACATGCAGTCGCCCAGGTCGTACTGGTAGTCGTCGAGCTGCTTTTTCTTTTTGCCCGTCTCAGGGTCCTCGGCCATGTGCGCCGTGATTTTGATGGTGCCGTTGGGGCAGGCCTTCTCGCAGAGCGTGCAGGCGGTGCATTTGTAGCTGCCGTCATCGTTGCGCTTGAACACCAGGCGGCCGCGGTGACGCTTGGCCACGTGCAGCGTGGTTTTGCGATTCTCAGGGTACTGCTCGGTCGACTTGTTGGTGAAGAAGTCCTTGAAGTATTCCTTCCAGGTCACCTTCATGCCGGTGGCAAGTGTCTTGAGGCCGTGCCCTATTTCTCCGAAATATGATTGTTCTTTTTCCATTTCTTTTTCTTTTATGCTAGTTGTTCTAGTCTTTCTAGATGTTCTAGTTGTTCTAGATGATCTAGATTTTCTAGAAATACCAACCTAAAGCCACTATGACGGTCATCAGCACGAGGTTGATGAGGCTGAGGGGCATGAGGTACTTCCATTCGAGCTTCAGAATCTGGTCAATACGCAGACGGGGGAACGTCCACTTGATCCACATGAGCAACCACACCATGGCGAGCGTCTTTCCGAAGAACCAGACGATGCCGGGGATGTAGTTCATTACATTGTCGAATCCTTCTATTCCAATGTTAAGGGGAGCCCAGCCTCCGAGGAACACCATGGTGGCGATGCCAGCGATGATGAAGAGGTTGAGGAACTCGGCCAGATAGAAGAAGCCGAAGCCCATGCCGCTGTACTCCGTGTGGTGTCCGGCGGTGAGCTCGCTCTCGGCCTCAGCCATGTCAAACGGGCCGCGGTTGGCCTCAGCATTGCCTGCAATGAGGAA
>JAFZSR010000054.1 GCA_017619275.1 Prevotella sp.
AGGGTCAAGATGCCACAGAACCATGAGGTATACACCAAAACGCTCTTCCTCTCGGAGCAGCAAACCGCTATCAAACCCCTATTCGACCTGGCTAATCTGGGGGTGGAGTAAGCTGGGTGAATCGTAGACGAAGTCAGGAAATAAGCATTTCCTGTGCGAGAGTGTCTTTGGAATTGTTGGGGGCTTTGGTTACATAGTATTCATAAGCAATCACAATGTTCAGCATCATAAAGATGCCCTCGCACAAGGTGAGCGCCAGACGCCACAGCGTGCCCCACAGCCCATAGCCGAACAGCTGACAGTAGGCCACATAGTAACAACCCACAAAAAGCCAGCCCGACCAGGCGGTGGTCAATCCTCCAGTGAGGGCAACCACCACCAAGACGATTGAACTCATGAAGACTTGAATATAAAAGCCTTCGGGGAGGGTATGCTTGGGATAGCGCGGGGAGAATCGGAAGAACATCCACGTGGGCAGTATGAACAAGCAGCAGATGACAATCATGCCCCATCCAGGATTGTTCAAACACCACGTGGTGAAAAGATCGATCAGGAGGAAATCCTTCTCGGCTTGGGCCGATGCGGCAATCTCGGGCGAACCCATCAGCTTCCTTACAATCATATAGACTACTGCCACGATGAGCAGCATCCTGAAGGGCGGGTAACTCACCTGGCGCTTGCCACTGAGATAGTCGTGGATGAAATAGCCGGGACGTCCCAGCAATTGTAACAGCGAGTAGGGCATGGAGCGGTTGCCCACTCCCCAGACGTTCATCACGCTTTCCTTCACATTCTCCCATGTGAGACGCCCCGTGCTGGCCTTCTGTCCACAGCGCGGACAATAGTTGTCGGCAAAGGTGGTGCCACAGTTCACACAATGTAGCTGCCTTCCGCCGCTCTGGTTCTCATTGTTGAACGGATGATGCTGCCAAGCGCGGAATCGTCGGAACGTAAGGGTGATGGCTTTATATAGGTCTTTGATACCGCTCATTCTGTCTTTTCTCTTTTGCATGCAAAGGTACAACTTTTTGACAGAAAAAAAGACGGTCGACGCGATAAAAAAACGAAAACTATTTTGAATTATAGGTTGTCTTTTGAAAATTCCCCCGATGCTCTCGCACAGGGGGAATCAAAGAGTTCATCTAATATTATAAAAATAAATTCGTCAGACGTAAGACACGGGTGGACGCTCCACCATCAGGTTCATGCCCAGGTCATCTGAAAGTTTGCTGATTCCTTCACGTATTCTCTTTATTGTATCCTCCTTTGGCTGTCGCAAACCTGTAACGTACTGGCGCAGTACCGAGGCATTCATGCCGATGTAGCGGGCGAAGGCGGTGATGTCGATGGGGTAGTAGTCGAAGAACGACCCCACGTCGAAGCGGAAATCAAACTCCACGTCAGGAAATTCCCTGCCCTCATTAGCCCAGTCTTCTTTCTGTTCTTGAAGCGAGAGGCGAGTATCCTCCATGGCCTCGCGTGCCGTTGAACCGCTGCCTCCAAAGCCGCAGTTTTCTACGCTCTCAGGGGTAAAGCAGGTAAAATTACCTTTTCCCTTTCCACGCTCTACGATTGCCAATAATTTCACTTTCTTTGTCATATCTATTGTTAAAACATTCTTATTAAAAAGAGTCCTTCGCATCATTCCAACTGGCTCTCCGTCAGATGTTCCTCTCGGGATTGCCCGGGCTTAAAGCCCGAGCAAATCCTTTTTGAGAGATTTCAGAAGTCCTGGTGGAACTTCATTGGAACCATGGCGGGGAACAAATCTGGATTTTCCTGTGATAGGACTGAACCATTTGTCGTGTCCGCCACCATGTCTTACTAAGCGGCATCCCGCCGCCTTCAGACATCTAACGAATTGCTTCGTTTTCATAATGTTAATGAACTCTTTGTCCTAATTGGACGGCGCAAAGGTAACAAATAAGTTGCAACCCATCAAATATTTCTGCAACTTTTTTGTTGCAAAGATGCATTTTTAACATTTGAGGGCGCCACGCTGTCTATACAAAGAAGGTTCGACTGTGCCTTCACGAGCACAATCGAACCTTTAAAGCTAGAAAAACTCAAACGAGTGTTTTAGCGGTTGATGACCTTCTTGCCTTTCTCGATATACAGCTCCTTGACGGGCTTGCTGTTGAGCAGACGGCCCTGCAGGTCGAAGTAGCGGCTGGTGCCGTCGGCATCGATGGTCAGGATGGTGGGCTGGATGCCGGTGGGCGCATCGGCAGCAAAGGGGATGTTGCCTTCGTAGTCCACATTGTCGTAGTTGACAATCTCGCCGGTGCTGGTGCCCTGCTGGTCGGTGGTTTGGAACATGGTCTTATAGGTGCCGGGCTGGGTAGCGGCGCGCATGCGTGCTGCGGCGGAAGCATCGGCCTCGAAATAGCCGCGGTAGGCCGACAGGCGGTGCTCCTCGGCGCTATCATCCGACTGGAAGCGTGCCCAGGTGCCATCGTCGCGCAAGCAGTAGATGTTCATCGCATCGGCCTCCACATCGGTAATACTGTGGAAGTTGGCCTGCCATTTTCCCACGGGCGTAAACTCGTCGTCGAAGTACCAGTCCTCGAAGCTGTAGACCACGTTCTGCTCGTCGTCGACAACGGTATTGCTCAGCATGACGGCGTTGGCGCTCAGATCCAGTTGGCCCCTCATAACGACGACGAGATAGGCCCTGCCGGCTTGCATGAGATTGGGGTTGGCATTGTCGTCGGGCAGGAAGATGAACTGCTTGTAGTATTCCTCCTTGAAGCGCAACCGATAGACCCTGGCCTGGTCGGGGTCGTTATATTCGGTGAAGTCGTAGTCGTAGGGCAGACTGACCACATAGGCACGGGGAGTCCAGCTGCCGTCGCTCTGCTGGGTGGCCGAGAGCACGCGGTCGTAGCTGACGTTCACCTTCTTGTCCTTGAAGTGTTCAATGACCTCGGCATTGATGTCTTCGGCTTCACTGTCGTCTTTCAGGTCAGCCCACTCTATTGGCTTCAGGAAGCCCACAAAGTCGTCGACCGATACGGAGCTGCCAGTGAACTTCAGCTGGTACACGCCCGAGAGCGGCGCGATGAAGTAGAGTGAGTCGGCAGTGATATAGGTGTTCTGGTAGGTCCAGTCGGCATCGACATCGCGCTTGTAGAACACGTTGAGCCAACCACTGCTGATGTCGGCATAGTAGCGCAGCACGTCGCCCTTCTTTGCCTGCAGGCTCGGGGTGATGAGCTCGTAGGCATCGCTGTCGGTATGCGGAGCCCACGACTTCTCGCCACCGCCCATGCCCATCATGGCCATCATGTCCATGCCGCCACTCTGGGTAACCAGCCAGCCTGTGGTGCTCCACCCTAAGGGCAGCTCCACGGTCTGGCCTTCCTCCACTTCGAATTCAGGCTCAAAGTCTTCCGACCAAGCGTCGTCGTAGGTGATATAGGCCGACAGGTAGATCATCTGCATCGCTATCTGGGCATTCTGGGGTATGAGGACTAGCGCAGCCTGGTGTGCGCCCAAAGCCTCGGGGTTGTGATTGAAGGTCACGTCGATTGTGGCCGACTCGCCCGCAGCGATGTTGAACATCGGCTGGCTCAGGGTATAGAACGTGGGGTCGCTCGACATGGCATAGAGTTGCAATTCCGACGTTCCCGTGTTGATGAGCTGGAAGGTCTTGGTCTGATTGCCACGGGCTATGCCGTAGTTGACGGTTTGCACACTGCGCCCGTTGTGGCGCACCAGCAGGTCGGGAGCATTCATGTTGATGCGGCCACCGGCAATGCTGTCAATGCAAAGGCTGTCGCCAGAGATGAAGCGGAAGCGGTAGTCGCCTGCGGGGAACCAGGAAATCCATTTCACGTGGTCGAGCGTGTCCTTAAATTGGTAGGCATCCACCCTTTCCCACTTATTGCTGCCGTAGATAGACTTCTCGATGGTCACATTGGCCTGTGGGTCGATGATAGGACCCTTGTAACTGCCGTCGCCATTCTTTAGCGAGAAGACCACAGCGTCGTTCACGCCTTGGATTGTGAGCGGGGGCGTCATGAACCAGTCGCTTGCGCCACCACCGCCAAAGATGGCAGCCATGGCAGCCATGCCGCCGCCTTCGGGATTATAGTGTGTGGCGATACCTTCCTTCACCACGAATCCTTCGCCAAAGCAGCCCAAGGGCAGCTTGTTGTCGTTGAAGTCGACAGCCCACACCTCTGGATCGGTGATGATGGCAGCCACGGTGATGTTTGAGGGAATCAAGCGTTCATCCTCTGGGATGAAACTGATGATGGCCTCGTTCTTGCCAATGCTGCCAGCGCTGTAATGGAACGTGACGTTCAACTTGGCCGAGTCGCCAGCGGCAATGCTCAGGTTGTCTTTGTCGACGCTGAAGAGCTCAGCATCGTCCGACGAGATGTTGACCTTCAACACGCCCGTGCCGGTATTGATGACGATGAATTCCTTGGTGCTGTCGGTGGCACATACGCTGTAGTCCACAAAACGGGTGTGCAGACTGTCAACCGTGACGAGCAGGTCGGGCGCCGCGTTGTCGATGTGGAAGCCCGCCACGCTGTCAATCTCTGCGTCGACATACGATATGAAGCGGAAGCGGTATTCGCCCTTCGGAGTGCCCGAAACGGTGAGTGTCTGGAATTCGTCGTTGAGCGTTGAGGTAAAATCCGCCACGCGCACCCACTGGTTTCTGCCATACACCGAACGCTCCACGACGAACAAGGTGTCGGTAAAGCCCATGATGGCCTTCAGGTCGAAACTGAAACCACCCATACCACCCATACCGCCGAAGCCTTCGTCATCGCCATTTGTCTTTCTGGCGCTGAACACCATGTCTTCGCCTTCATTGACGGCCACGGGAGGAGTGAGCAGATAGGTTCTCTTGCGGTCGCCGCCGAACATGTTCATCCCACCCATCGGATTGCTACCCTCGCCAGGCATGCCTTCGCCCATACCCGGAAAACCGTTGTTTCCGGAGTCTTCGGTAGCCTTGGCCTTAGCCTTGCCGTCTTTCATCTGCCAGCCCTCGCCAAACCAGCCGCTGGGAAACTTGGTTCCGTTGTCGAACCGCTCGTCCATCTGCTCATCAGCAATAGACTGAGCCTGCATGTTGACTCCCGCAAACAGGAGCAACATGGAAAAGAACAGTTTCTTCTTCATGATTCTTTGTTTATATCTGTAAAATTATATTTTTGGCAACAAAAGTACTGCATTTTGCACATCCGCCCACTAACAATTTAGATTTGTTTTATGGCAGATAGACCACCTTCTTTCCATTCTGGATAAACAGCCCCTTGTCGGGCTTGCCGTTGAGCAGACGTCCCTGTAGGTCGAAGTAGTGGCTGGTGCCGTTGGCTTCGATGGCGACGATGGTGGGCTGGATGCCTACGGTAGCGTCCTGGATGTAGGGGATGACGCCCTCGAATCGCAGGTTGTCGAAGCTCACGTCCTCGCCCGAGCTGGTGCCCTGCTGGTCGGTGTTCTGGAACAGTGTCCTGTAGGTGCCGGGCGCTGCAGGAGCGTTCAAGCGTGCCTCTGCGGGTTCTTCAGGAGCGGCCTCAGCGTTGGCCTCGAAATAGCCGCGGAAGGCAGGTATACGATACTGTGCCTCGCCGTTCTCGGAGTGGAAGCGTGCCCAAGATCCGTCGTCGCGTAGACCGTAGATGTTCATCCCGTCGGCCTCCACGTCGGTGATGCTGTGGAAGTTGGCCAGCCACTTTCCTACGGGCGTAAACTTGTCGTCGAAGTACCAGTCCTCGAAACTGTTCACCACGTTCTGGTCGTCGTCAACAATGGCGTTGTTGAGCGTGACGCCGGTGGCGCTCAGATTAATCTGTCCCTTCATCACGATGACAAGGTATGCCCTGCCGGCTTGCATGAGGTTGGGATTGGCGTTGCCGTCGGGCAGGAAGATAAACTGCTTGTAGTATTCCTCCTTGAAAGCCAGACGGAAGATTTTGGCTTGGTCGGCATCGTAATAGTCGGTGAAGTCATAGTCGTAGGGCAGGCTGACGATGTAGGCTCGTGGCATCCAGGTGCCGTCGCTCTGCTTGGTGGCAGAGAGCGTGCGGTCGTAGCTGACGTTGACGGTCTGGCCGTTGTACATCTCGAACACTGCGGTGTTGATATCGTCATCTTCTTCGGAGAGCGCTACCGACTGGATGGGCTTGCGGAAACCGTAGAAATTGTCGAGCGAAGCACTCGGCGAGGTGAAGCGCAGCTGATAGACGCCCGAGTAGGGAGCCACGAAATATACATAGCCGTTCTGTATGAAGGTGTCGTAGTAGGTCCAGTCGTCATCAATGGGATCGACGGAACCGCCGGCATCGACTTGATAGAACACATGGAGCTGGCCGCTGGCACCGCCACCCATAAACATGCCCATCATGGCCATCATACCACCGCCGCCCAGCTCGGCCTCGAAGCGCAGCACGTCGCCCTTATTGGCTTGCAGACGCGGGGTGATGAGTTCGAAGGCTTCAGAGCTTGTGGTGGCCATCCACGTCTTGGGTGCACCGACGCCACCGCCCATCATGCCGCTCAGCATATCCATCATGCCACCGCCGCTACTGGGCAGTCTGACCTCCCAGCCAGTGGTCTCCCAGCCAGCGGGCAGAGCAATAGGCTGCGACTCGTCTTCTTGCAGGAACTCGGGCTCGAAGTCCTCCGTCCAGGCATCGACGTAGGTGCTATAGGCCGTGAGCGGGTAAATGAGGGGATTGAGGACAGGGGTTGCCGGTGCGAAGGTGACGGCTCCCTGGTGTATACCCAACGACTCTGGGTCGAAGAGATAGGTGACATCGATGTAGGCGGTGTCGCTGGCATTGACGGCAAACTCCTTGGCACTGAGGGCGAAGACGCTCTCGTCGGTAGAGACAATGGCGCCCTGCAGGCTTCCGGTACCCGTGTTGACCACGGCAAGCGTCTGGGTGCTGACGGTCTGCGGCATACCGAAGTTGACGGCACGGGCAGCGGTGTTGTTGTGGAGCACATAGATGTCGGGGGCGTTCTCGTCGAGGTGGAATCCAGCGATGCTGTCAACGACGATGCTGTCGCTGGCACTGATACGGAAACGGTACTCGCCGGGCTCGATGTATCCCACCCAGAGCACTCTGTAAACAGAGTCGAGTGGCTCGGTATACTCCTTCACCTTCTCCCACTTGTTGCTGCCATAGACCGACTTCTCGACGACAACCGAGGAACCGCCACCGCCGAACATGGCACCCATGCCCCCCATGCTGTCGTCGCCGCTGCTGCCGCTTCTGGCAGAGAAGAGCAGCACCTCGTCGAGACTTTCAACCTTGAGGGGTGGAGTCATCAGGAACGACGACGACCCTCCGCCGAACATGGCACCCATGCCATCGTCGGAACTGGTTGTTGCCACATTGTCGTGGAATTCCCATCCCTCGGTAAAGAAGCCCTTGGGCTGCACGTTGGCATTGAAATCCTCCATCCACACACCGGGCTGGGTGACAACGGCCGTTGCATTCAGCATCTTGCCCCATACGCGCTCGTCGGCAGGTTCGAACACGATCTGCGTCTCGTTCTTTCCAGGCTGACCAGCAGCGAAGTTGAAGGTGACAGCGACATCAAGCGAGTCGGCAGCAGCCACCTCCAATTCACTCGGGCTCACTGAGAACAGGGCAGCATCGTCGGAGTTGATGCCCACCTTCAGCGTGCCCGTAGCCGTATTGATGACGGTGAGCGTGCGTGTGCTGTCCTCCTTGCAGAGGCTGAAGTCTAAGTGCTTGGCCCGGGCATCGTTCTCAATGATGTAGATGTCGGGGGCCTCGTTGTCAATATGGAAACCCGCCACGCTGTCGATCAGCACGGTGCCGCCGGCCCTGAAGCGGAAACGGTATTCACCGGCCGGCGTATTGGGAATGGTGAATGTCTGGTAGATGGTGTCGAGCTGCACAGTGAAGTCGGCCACACGCACCCATTGGTTGCGGCTGTAGACCGTCCGCTCCACGACAAATGTGGAGTCGCTGGAGCCAAAACTGAAACTCATCTCTGAGTCGTCAGCCGCGGCTTTCTTTGCCGAGAACACCAGCACCTCGCCCTCGTTTACCTCCACGGGCGGAGTGAGCAGATAGTTGGGCTTGCTGTCGCCACCCATAAAAGATTCCATGAGCGTACTTGGGTCGAAGCCACCTCCGCCTTCACCCATCATATCTTCAAGGTTGAAACCCGAGGACGCCTCTGTCTGAATGGCGCCATCCTTCACAGTCCAGCCCTCGGTAAACCAGCCGTAGGGCAACGTGGTTCCGTCGTTGAACCGCTCGTCCATCTGCTCATCAGCAACAGACTGAGCTCGCATGCTTACTCCTACAAATAGGAGCAGCATGGAAAAGAGTAATTTCTTTTTCATGAATCTAAATTTCGTTTTATCTATCAATTACATTTTTTTGGCCTCAAAAGTACTTTGTTTTGTACATCCACACACTATCAATTTGGGTATATTTTATGTCAATAAGTCGCTTCCCTCTTGCAAAATCGTCAAAATTCATTATTTTTGCAAACTAATAGCGCTGCCGTGCATGACAACTTATAACTCTATGGCAATTTCAACCTCAAAAGAGCCGCTGCTACAGACCATTGAGCAATCCGACATTCTGATAGTGCGCGAGATGCCCAGCTTCTTCGGCTACAACGAAGACTACGTATTTCCACACACTGTCCTGACACTCATTCTGAGCGGCAGCGCACGAGCCATATACGACATGCGCGTCATCACCCATCACAAAAACGACCTCACCATCATTCTCCCCGGCCATATCATGCACCCGATGGATTGCAGCGACGACTTCACCTACGCCCTGCTGTTCATCTCGCCGAAGATGCTCAACGACCTCCGTTTCCACACCTTCAGCCACGACCACGAGAAATTCAACTACGCCCCCGTTTGTTCGCTGACCGACGAGCAGGCCGCTCACCTGCTCGCCATCGTCGACCAGCTCGCCATCATCGCCAAACACACCGACAAGAGTCTGCCCCACCGCTATCAGACCCTCTTGGCGCAACTCGCCGTGGGCTACGAGTTTCTCAATTGCTACCGCCGCGACCAGGACCGGCAATGGGCAGCGAACCGCCATGCCGACATCTTCAACCATTTCTGCGACCTGGTGGTGAAGCACTATCGGGAGTCGCGCGAGGTGAAATACTATGCCGATTTGCTCAACCTCACCCCAAAATATCTCAGCAAAGTTATTCGCACAACCACCAACGGCCTCTCGCCAGTGAAATGGATTGAGCAATACGTCACGGCACAGGCCAAGCGCCTCATCGAGGCTCGCGCCACACAGACGCTTCAGGAAACGGCCTATATGCTTGGCTTCACCGAACCCACATCCTTCTACCGATATTTCAAGCGCGTCGCCGGCATGACAGCAAAACAATACCGCGATAGTAACCCTTCATCGCTGTAGAAGGGCTCATGCTCCAAGTCTTTTAACCCCCGATTTTTGTATCTTATCGACCTGCCAAAAAATCTCGTACGAGATTTTTTAAAAAGTCGTTACCGTTTTTCAAAAAGTCGTTACCAAAATTTTGGAGGTCGCCATGCTGTCAGTTTGGGGTCAGCTTACAAGTGTTAAAGTAGTGTTAAATATCGGGAAACGTTTGACTCGTCCCCTAGGGCATGCATTAACTTTGTGGCCGCTTAGCAAAAAACATCGCGCGATTATGAGAAAAAGAACAATATTAAAAATCGGAGAGTTCTCACAAATGATGCAAGTGACCGTGAAGACCTTGCGCCACTATGAGCAGAAGGGACTATTGATGCCCGACGAGGTGGACGAGTGGACGGGCTACCGCTACTACAGCATCGACCAGATGCAGAAGCTGCAGGACATCCGCGACCTGCAGCGACTCGGATTCTCGTTAGACGAAATCAAGGAACTATACGAAGATGATTCGCACACACCCAGCATCCGACAGCTGACTGAAAAAATCAGGGAGACGGAGGCGCAACTGAAGACGCTGATAGCCCGCCGCAACCAACTGCTCGACTGGCGGAACTCTCGCAAAGAAATGAAGACAATGGAAAAATACAGTATTCAAACGCTGCCCGAAATCATCGTGGCAAGTCATCGTGAAATCATCCCTAACTTCGAGGCCCTCGGTCCTTTGTGTTATGAGAAAATCGCTCCCGAAATGCAACGCCTCGGCTGCAAGTGTCCACCACCGGGCTACTGCTTCACCATCGAGCACAACAAGGAGTACACCCCGACGAACGTCGACATCGAGTATTGTGAGCAGGTGGAGGAGATGGGACAGGACAGCGCCATCATCCAGTTTAAGCGTCTGCCTGCCATACCTAAAGCCCTTTGCATGAAGCACGTCGGCCCCTACGAGCGCTTCTACGACTCGTTCATCGAGGCCTTCCGCTACATCGAGGAGCAGGGTTACAAGGTTGCTGGCCAGCCCCGCACCTGTTATATTGACGGCGCCTGGAATCAGGACGACCCAGAGAAATGGCTTTCGGTCATTCAGATTCCGATAGAGTAATCACAAAATGTCTGCCCCACATTGTCTGGGGCAGACATTATATCTATCATATTTATGCCGTTGGTCACAAATATGAACAGAATATCCCAAATATTTGGCGTTTTTTGTAGTTATTTGTACTTTTGCAGCGTCAAACGACAAAATCTTTATGATAGATATGAAAAAAACAATCAAAATCGTCAGCCTCTCACTGATGCTGATTTGCGGAGCAACAGCCTCTGCACAAGACAAGGGTTACGACAAGGCGAACATGAACCTTAACGTGAAACCAGGTGATAACTTCGTGGAATATGCCTGCGGCAGCTGGCTCAAGGCGCATCCACTGCGCGACGACCAGATGTCAAACGGCGCCTTCCTCGACCTTTACGAGCAGAACCAGAAACAGATTCAGGAGATGATCCTGGAGTTTGCCACCAAGCCGCAGGAGAAAGGCTCGCTGGGCTATAAGATTGGTACGCTCTACAACCAGATGATGGACACGCTGAAGCGTAACGAGCAGGGACTGAAGCCCATCATGCCCTACATCAAGCGGATTCGTGCCATTAAAGACCGCAAGGAATACCAGCGCGTGACCGCCGAGATTGACCGCCGCGGCGAGAACACGATGATGTACGCTTGGGGTGCTGGGGCCGACCTCCGCGATGCCGACAACAATATCGTGAGCATCTCGCAGGCAGGACTCGGACTGGGCAATCGCGACTACTATTTCAACGATGACCCGCAGACGCAGGCGGTGCGCGAGGCCTACAAAGCCTACGGCCGTCGGCTGTTCGCTGCGCTGGGCTACAACGAGACCAAGGCTAACGAGCTGGTGGAAAAGGTGTACGCCATCGAGAAGCGCATCGCCGGGGCCAGCTACGACAAAGTGAAGCTGCGCGACATTAACGCAAACTATCACAAGATGACCTACGACGAGCTGGTGCGCGACTTCCCCGGCATCGACTGGCCCACCGTGTTCTGGGTGACGGGATTCCCTGCCTTCAAGCAGCTCGTGGTGGAGCAGCCAGAACCGTTGCACGAGGTGGAGAAGATTCTCGCCGACACACCGCTCGACGACCTGAAGGCCTACGCTGAGGTGCGCATCATCTCCGGTGCAGCCTCTTGTCTGACACAGGACCTGCGCCGCTCCTATTTCACCTTTGAGCAGATGTTGACGGGAAAGCCTGAGGACGACCCCATGTGGAAGCAAGCCACCGCGCTGGTCAACGGCATCCTGGGCGATGCCATCGGCAAGATGTACTGCGAGAAATACTTCCCCGAGACCAGCAAACAGCGTGTGCTCACGATGGTTCGCAACCTGCAGACAGCCCTCGGCCAGCGCATCGACGCCCTCGACTGGATGAGCGAAACCACAAAGGCCGAGGCAAAGAAGAAACTGGCCGACTTCCACATCAAGATTGGTTATCCCGACAAGTGGAAGGACTATAGCAAGATGGAGATTGACGACAAGCTCTCGCTCTACGAGAACCTGGCCAACGTGAGCGAATGGAAATGGATTGACGGCCTGAACCGTAAGGTGAACAAGCCCGTGGACAAGGAGGAGTGGCACATGACGCCCCAGACCATCAACGCCTACTATAACCCCACCACCAACGAGATATGCTTCCCCGCCGGCATCCTGCAGCCGCCGTTCTTCGATGTTGAGGCCGACGATGCACAGAACTACGGCGCCATCGGCGGTGTGATAGGTCACGAGATGAGTCACGGCTTCGACGACCAGGGCTGTCAGTTCGACCTTACGGGCAACCAGCGCAACTGGTGGACAGAGGCCGACAAGGCCGCCTTCGACAAGCGTGCCGCCCGTCTGGCCGACTATTTCTCGACCATTGAGGTGGTGAACGGCAAGAAAGTGAACGGCAAGCTGACGCTCGGCGAGAACATCGGCGACAACGGCGGTCTGCACATCGCCCTGCAGGCACTCCACAACACGGGCAACGACCGCGTCATCGACAACCTCACTGCCGACCAGCGTTTCTTCCTCGGCTGGGCTCGTGTGTGGGCCAGCAACATGCGCGAGCAGTATATGGACTTGCTCCTCAATCAGGACGTCCACTCGCCAAACAGTGTCCGCGTCAACGGTGCTCTTCCCCAGATTGACGAATGGTACGACGCCTTCGGCATCAAGAAAGGCAAGCTGTTCATCCCCAAGAAGAAGCGTATCAAGATTTGGTAATGTATAAGACCCGCTCTCTCCCTAACACACGCATTGATGTGGCCGATGCCCTGCGAGGAATTGCAGTGGCGGGTATCATCCTGTATCACTCCGTAGAGCATTTCAACATCTTTACGCAGGAGCCCATTATCCATGCGCTGCCCAGCGACCAGACAGTAGCCGGCATCCTTGCCTGGCTACTGTCTGGCAAGATGTATGGCATCTTCGCCATGCTCTTCGGACTGAGCTTTTTTATCATGAAAGAACGGAACAGCGAGAGCCATAGAGCTTGCTCTAATGGCCGAGTCGCGACGTTCGAAGGCGAAGCCATCGACAACCAGCAGCAGAAGGGCAAATGCTTCTCAGGGCGCTTCGCCTGGCGCATGTGCCTGCTCTTCATGTTTGGCATCGTCAACGTGGCGTTCTACGATGGCGACATCCTGATGCTCTATGCGTGCTATGGCCTGCTGCTCATCCCCATCAGCTATCTGCCGTCAAAGGCGGTTTGGTGCATCATCGGTCTGCTGGCCATCCAGCCCGTGGAGCTGTTCTGCCTGCTGACGGGCTATACCATCGACCATACCCGCTTCTACGAGGTCTCGGGGATTATCAACAGCGCTCACGAGCATGGTTCGTTTTGGGAGAACACCCTCACCAACCTGCGATACGGGTTCGAGGTGAACCTGCGCTTCAATGTCTTTAGCGGACGCCTGACGCAGCTGCTCTGCCTCTTTATCCTCGGCATGCAGTTAGGGCGACAGCGGCTGTTCTACAACGAGGGCCGCAACCTGCAAATCTGGCACAGAATTCTCCTCGCGTCTACCGTTGTTGTCGTCGCCCTAGCTTTCGTGGACTTTGGCGAACTGCAAGGCTGGCTCAAGCCCATCTACAACCTCATCATCCTCCTGATGATTGTTTCGGCTGTCGTCTCTGCATGGTATGCCTTCGAGGGCGTGCGCAGCGTGCTCCACCACCTGTGCATCTTTGGCCGCATGAGTCTCACTAACTATCTGCTGCAGTCCATCATCGGCTGCGCCATCTTCTGTGGCTACGGCCTGGCCTGCTACTACAAGCTTGGCATCACCTACGCCGTTCTCGTAGGTCTGGCGATGGTCATCGCCCAATACTGCTTCGCCCGCTTCTGGTTTAGCAATCATCAGCGCGGTCCTTTGGAGGGCTTGTGGCGAAAACTCACTTGGATATAACCGTATGCAAAGGTTGCTATTGGCGGGAAAAACGAAGGGGCACGCTATTTGGTATCATCCTGACTGCAGCTTGTCGTGAATATCCTTCGTATAGGAACGAGCTACGGGGATAGGACACTCCATTGGCAAATAGGCAAACCCCATCGCTTTACGCCTTTCCTGGCATGCAACATCGGCCACGCATTTGTTCCCAAGAGGCACGTCAGCGGAGGTTTTTATATGGCGCCATCAGTCGGCATCAGCTACAAGCTAAAAAGCCGCCAGAGCCTGTCGCTATCTGTTGGCTACGAGCTACAGGAGTACAATCAGCTCGTCACCTACGAAAGCGCCAAGCTTCTCACGCAATATGTAGAAAACATCAGCAACCATGCCGTCGCGCTATCCATAGGCTTCACCTTCTGATTCCGATGCCACAAATCAGTGCTGATTGACCCAGTTTTTTTTGTGCTTATCGACCTGCCAAAAAATCTCGTACGAGATTTTTTAAAAAGTCGTTACCAAAATAAAAAAAGTCGTTACCAAAATTTTGGAAGGCGTATGCTTGACCGCTACGCCCTACCTCTTGTCGCCAAAAAGACGGAAGAATCTTTCTACCGCTCATCACTTTTTTGCGTAGTTTATCCCAGAAATTTGGCAGATTCAGCAACTATTCGTACTTTTGCGGTCGATTATGATTTAAAGATGTATGATGAACATACTGATTTTATCCGGAAGCCCACGTAAAAGCGGTAATACAGAGTTGATGGTTGAGGCTTTTTCCAAAGGAGCTGCAGCTCATCATCATGTGGAGATTGTATCTGTGCGTGATGTCAAGGTGAATCCGTGCTTAGGGTGCAACGCATGCTTTATGGCGAACGGCATTTGCGCCCAGAAAGACGACATGTCCATCATCTATGAAAAGATGAGCCAAGCCGACATGCTCGTCATTGCCTCGCCAGTCTATTTCTATGGCATCAGTGCTCAGTTGAAAGCCATCATCGACAGGCTGCACAATCCCATCCGCGACTCGTTCCATATCAAGAAGATGGCATTGCTTTTGGTAGGTGCCGCTTCGCTGCCAGAATTGTTTGATGCCATTCTTACGGAGTATAACCTCTGCTTGAAATTTTTCAATATGGAGGATGCTGGTAAGGTTCTCGTTAGAGGCGTAAAAGACAAGGGGGATATAAAAAACACCGACGCCCTGAATGAGGCATACACATTAGGTTGTTCGATATAAGTATGACATTAAGACCATTCATCATCGATGACGCACCTACTATCCTCTCATGGATAAAGGACAAGACTGCATTCCGGAAATGGAGTGCAGACAGGTATCCTATGTTTCCGCCGAAACCAGAGGATATGGTTGTACAATATGACGCAGATAACGTTTTCCCCTATACTGCCATCGACGATGATGGCAAAGTCGTAGGGCATATCATGCTTCGCTATCCAGATTCTTCGAAGACCGTCATTCGTTTCGGATTCGTCATTGTAGCTGACCAACTACGAGGCAAGGGCTATGGCAAACAGATGCTACAACTGGCCATTCTAAAAGCAAAGGACGAATTTGGAGCACAGAAGATAACGCTCGGTGTATTCGACAATAATCCATCAGCTTGCCATTGCTATGAGTCCGTTGGATTTATTGTAACAGGCTCTGATACCTATTTAATAGATGGAGAAGAATGGACGGGGAAAGAAATGGAGATAGCAATAGCAACGCATTTAAACCAAGGAAATAACATCAATGACATAATAGTAAGATGAAAAAGAAAAAACTAAAAATCACGATGGCTGTAGTGGTGGCACTGTTGGTAGTGGCCGGAGGCAGCTTGTATTTTATGTTCCATCACCAATATGCAGCTGCGCAAAGTGTGGAACAGGTGGGTGATAAGATGTACACGATGACCTACGAGGGCGACTATGGGCTTGACGAGTTCCTGGAGCAAGGAGGCGCATCCTCTTCCAACGATATCGCTGCGTTTGTCTGCAGTCATTTGTTCTACGGACTGGTGTCGCCGCCTGATGTCCAGTCCACAGAGTTCGGATGCAGCTTCATCACGACGAAGGATAAGGATGGAAGCGTGCTGACGGGTCGCAACTTTGATTGGCCCGACTGTAAATCACCTATCGTTGTCATCCACACACGGCCTGATAAAGATTATGCATCGGTATCTACCTCCTGCATCTCCTTCCTAGGCTTCGGCGATGATTGGAAACCAGAAAAAATAGCAGACAAAATGGCCCTGATAGCTGCCATCTATGCGCCTCTCGACGGTATGAACGAGAAGGGACTGGTGGTGGCCGACCTCGTAGCTGGCGACCATACGAAGACCGACCAGCATACGGGCCGTACGAATGTGACCACGACATCGTCCATCCGTGTGTTGCTCGACAAGGCTGCCAATGTCAATGAGGCGTTGCAGCTGCTGGAGTCCTTCGACATGCATTCCGACATTGACTTTTCCCATCACCTGGCTATCAGCGATGCCACGGGCCGCAGTGTCGTGGTGGAATGGGTTGACAACAAGATGCTGGTGGTTGAGTCGCCGCTCTGCACAAACCACTATCTGGCCGAGAGTCGCATGAAGGACTACTCGCTCTACAGCGAAGACTCCCATCGTCGTTATGACAGCATGAAGCAGATGAGGGACAGTCTGACGACAATGAACCCGAACGATGTGGTGGAGTCCATCCATCAAGTGTCATCTCCGGAGATGACGCGCTGGTCGGTGCTATTCGACAGCAAGGCCCTCACCGCCACCTATTATCAATATAGCGACTTCGACAAGCCCTACTCCACTACGATAGCACGATAGGACGTCGGTACTTTCGTTGATATAATATCCACAGTAAATTTTTTCGACCTGTACGGTTGAAAAGGAAACGAGCGACAGATGAAGATCGATGTTTTTGGAGGAAACGATTTTTCCTAATTTGTTTTATTTTGGCCACGCGCTCGGCACTTGTGACGCTTCGCCCAGCGAAGGATGTGGCCTTTA
>JAFZSR010000055.1 GCA_017619275.1 Prevotella sp.
CCCGCCTTGGTGGGTGGAGCGGCTATGTCAAGGCACACGGCAAGCCTGGTTACATCTCCATGAAGAGGGGCCTGGACAGGTTCAACCAACACCTGGAAATCATCACCTTCGCAAGGGGCAGAGATGTGTATAAAGAGTAGTCCCATCAAGGGGAGGGGAGGGGAAGGGCTGCGCAACGTAACACGCCCGAACTGAGCTGCTTGTTCAGACCCCCAACCCCCTAATTTAGGGGGCTTTAGAACTATCGGGCTTCCCACTTCTTCGTGATGCCCTGTTCGCGGTGGCACAGCCGCACCTCGACGCCGGGGAACTGGCGGTGGATGTGCTCGGCCAGGTGCTGGGCACTGTACACGGAGCGGTGCTGGCCGCCCGTGCAGCCGAAGCTGAACATGAGCGACGTGAAGCCCCGCTGGATGTAACGGGCCACATGGGCATCGGCAAGGGCGTAGACCGACTCGAGGAAACGCAGGATTTCACCATCGTCTTCAAGAAAGCGGATGACAGGCTCGTCGAGGCCGGTCATCTGTTTGTATTGCTCGTAGCGGCCTGGGTTGTGGGTGCCCCTGCAGTCGAAGACGTAGCCGCCGCCATTGCCGCTCTCATCGGTGGGGATGCCCTTCTTATAAGAGAAACTGAAGATGCGGACAACCAAAATAGACGACCCACCGGCCTCACCCCCGGCCCCTCTCCGACTGGAGAGGGGAGAAGCCTCACCCCCGACCCCTCTCTGACTGGAGAGGGGAGTGTATAGACTTGTCAGCTTGTGGAGTATCTCGAAGAGATAAGGGTAACTACTCCCCTCTCCAGTCGGAGAGGGGTTGGGGGTGAGGCCGCTTGAGGTGAGGCTCCTAATATTTTCTATGGCCGGCGGTATGCTGTCGAGGAAGTGCTGCTTGCGCTCGAAATAGCCACGGAAGCCGTAGGCCCCTAATACCTGCAAGAGGCGGAAGAGCACGAAGAGGCGCAGACGGCGGTCGAACTCGGGACGAGGGGGCAGGGCTGCATAGTGCAAGGCCTCGGCATAGTAGACGTCGACAAGCTCCTGGCGCAGCTGCTCCGGATAGCGGGCAGAGGCTTGCCAGAGGAACGAGGCCAGGTCGTAGTAGATGGGACCGCGGCGGCCGCCTTGGAAATCGATGAAGAATGGGGTGGGGGCGAGCATCACGTTGCGGGCCTGGAAGTCGCGGTAGAGGAAGGTGTCGGCGGCGTCGGCATCGGCGGTGAGGTCGTCGGCCAGGCGCTGGAAGTCGGCTTCGAGTCGCAGCTCGTGGAAGTCGATGCCGGTGGCCTTCAGGAAGCAATACTTGAAATAGTTGAGGTCGAAGAGCACGTTGGTGCGGTCGAACTGCGGCTGGGGGTAGCACACGGAGTAGTCGAGCCCACGCCCGCCGATGAACTGCAGTCGGGGCAGCAGGCGGATGGTCTGCACGAGCAGCCTACGCTCCTCGTCGTTGTAGCAGCCTCCAGCCTGGCGCCCATGGGCCAGGGCGTCGAAGAGCGATGTGCCGCCCAGGTCGGTCTGCAGATAGCGCAGCTCATCGTCGCTGGCGGCCAGCACTTGTGGCACGGGCAGCGAGCACTCGGCAAAATGGCGGGCGAGGGTGATGAAGGCGTGGTTCTCCTCTTTACTGGTGCCTATGCAGCCGATGACGGTGCTGCCATCGGCGGCGCTGAGGCGGTAGTACACACGGTTGCTGCCGGCTCCCGGCAAGCGCTGCACCTGGGCGGGCTGCGCGCCGCTCCAGCGGGTGTATAATTGAAGTAGTGCTTCCATTTCTGCTCGGATTATGGGTGCAAAGTTAACACTTTCGACGCTTTTAGCGCATTTGGTCACGTTAAAGGGAGTTAAAGCGTGGCCGTTTTGCGCAAAAAATTGTAACTTTGCGCGCGAATTGCGAGTGGTCGCACTTCAACGTGACAAAAATCGTATTTGGTAACGCTTCATTCTCAAAGATGGACAAGCACAATTTCGTAACCATTGCCGACCTGACGCGCGAGAAGATTCTCTACATGATTGAGATGATCGGCGAATTTGAGAAACATCCCAACCGCGAGCTCTTGAAAGGTCGCGTGGTAGCCACCCTCTTCTTTGAACCCAGCACCCGCACACGCCTCTCGTTCGAGACGGCTGCCAACCGCCTTGGTGCGAGGGTCATTGGCTTTGCCGACCCGAAGGTGACCAGTGGCACGAAGGGCGAGACGCTGAAGGACACCATTCTGATGGTGGCCAATTATGCCGACGTGATTGTGATGCGTCACTACGTTGAGGGTGCGGCGCAGTATGCTTCCGAGGTGAGCCCGGTGCCCATCGTCAATGCTGGCGACGGCGCCCATCAGCATCCCTCGCAGTGCATGCTCGACCTCTACAGCATCTACAAGACGCAGGGCACGCTCGACGGGCTGAACATCTACCTGGTGGGCGACCTGAAGTATGGCCGTACCGTGCACTCGCTGCTGATGGCCATGCGCCACTTCAACCCCACCTTCCACTTTGTGGCTCCCAAGGAGCTGGCCATGCCCAAGGAGTATAAGCTCTATTGCGACCAGCACGGCATACGCTATCAGGAGCACACCGCCTTCAACGAGAAGATTATCCAGGATGCCGACATCCTCTACATGACGCGTGTGCAGAAGGAGCGCTTCAGCGACCTGATGGAATACGAGCGGGTGAAGAATGTGTATATATTAAATAATGAGATGCTGCGGCTGACGAAGCCCAACATGAAGATTCTGCACCCGCTGCCCCGCGTGAACGAGATAGCCTACGATGTGGACACCAGTCCCCATGCCTACTATATCCAGCAGGCCGGCAACGGACTCTTTGCCCGCCAGGCCATCTTCTGCGACGTGCTGGGCATCAGCCTCGACGACGTGAGAAACGACAAGACCATCTTAGCCCCCTAAGGTAGGGGGATGGGGGTCTGAACAAACGAAGACCTCCGCAAAGAAAACCTATAAAATATGAACAAACCTTGTTCAGACCCCCAACCCCCTAACTCAGGGGGCTCAAACAAGACCGAACGACTCGTTGCCGCCATTGAGCACGGCACCGTGATTGACCACATCCCTGCCGACAAGACCTATCAGGTGGCCAACCTGCTGGGGCTCTTCGACTTGAAGACTCCCGTCACCATCGGCATCAACTACCCCTCGCTGAAGGTGGGCAACAAGGGCATCATCAAGGTGAGCGACAAGTTCTTCACCGACGACGAAATATCACGCCTCTCGGTGGTGGCGCCCAACGTCATCCTGAACATCATCCGCGACTATGAGGTGGTGGAAAAGAAAACCGTGGAAACACCCAGTGAGATTCGGGGCATCGTGAAGTGCAACAACCCCAAGTGCATCACCAACCACGAACCCATGGCCACCCATTTCCATGTGGAAGGCAACGTCCTCACCTGCCACTACTGCGAGCGCGAGCAGGACATCAACAAGGTGGAACTGGTTTAACAACAGCAAATCATCAATCTCAATAAAACAACAATGACAAGGCAAAAACTAAAGAAAGTGCTCGTGCTGGGCTCGGGCGCATTGAAAATCGGACAAGCAGGTGAATTCGACTATTCTGGCTCGCAAGCCCTGAAGGCGCTGCGCGAAGAAGGCATCAAGAGCGTGCTTGTGAATCCCAACATCGCCACCATCCAAACCAGCGAGGGCATTGCCGACAAGGTTTACTTCCAGCCCGTCACCCCCCATTTCGTTACAGAAATCATCAAGAAGGAGCGCCCCGACGGCATCCTTCTTGCCTTTGGTGGACAGACGGCCCTGAACTGCGGCACCGAGCTCTACCAGAAAGGCATCTTGAAGGAATATGGCGTGGAGGTGCTGGGCACCAGCGTCGAAGCCATTATGAACACCGAAGACCGCGACCTCTTCGTGAAGAAGCTGGCCGAGATTGACTTGAAGGTGCCCGTGAGCCACGCCGTGGAGAACATGGACGACGCCCTGAAGGCAGCTCGCGAGATTGGCTTCCCCATCATGATCCGCTCGGCCTACGCCCTCGGCGGACTGGGCAGCGGCATCTGTCCCGACGAGAAGGCTTTCATCGAGCTGGCCGAGAGCGCCTTTACCTTCGCCCCGCAAATCCTCGTCGAGGAGTCGCTCAAGGGTTGGAAGGAGATTGAGTTCGAGACCATTCGCGACGCCAACGACCACTGCTTCACCGTGGCCTCGATGGAGAACTTCGACCCTCTGGGCATCCACACCGGCGAGAGCATCGTGGTGGCTCCCACCTGCTCGCTCAGGGAAGAGCAGGTGAAGATGTTGCAGGACATCACCATCCGCTGCGTGCGCCATCTGGGCATCGTGGGCGAGTGCAACATCCAGTTTGCCTTCAACGCCGAGACCAACGACTACCGCATCATCGAGATAAACGCCCGCTTGAGCCGTTCAAGCGCATTGGCCTCCAAGGCAACGGGTTATCCGCTCGCCTTCGTCGCCGCGAAGATTGCCCTGGGCTACACGCTCGACCAGATTGGCGAGATGGGAACCACCAGCAGCGCCTATGTCGCTCCCTCGCTCGACTATATGATTTGCAAGATTCCCCGCTGGGACCTCACGAAGTTTGCCGGCGTGAGCCGTCTCATTGGCAGCAGCATGAAGAGCGTGGGTGAAATCATGTCTATCGGCCGCAGCTTCGAGGAGATGATTCAGAAGGGACTGCGCATGATAGGGCAGGGGATGCACGGCTTCGTGGGCAACGACCACACCCGCTTCGACAACCTTGACGATGCCCTGCAGAACCCCACCGACCTGCGCATCTTTGCCATCGCCCAGGCCTTGGAAGAGGGCTACACCGTGGAGCGCATCGAGGAGCTGACGAAGATTGACGTCTGGTTCCTGGAGCGCCTGAAGCACATCGTCGACCTGAAGCACCAGCTGCAGCAGTACGACAAGCTGGAAGACCTGCCCGACGATTTCCTGTTGGAGGTGAAGCGCTGCGGTTTCTCCGATTTCCAGATTGCACGCTTCGTGCTGAAGCCTCAGCAAGGCAACATGGAGAAGGAGAACCTGGAGGTGCGCCAGTATCGCAAGGAGCGTGGCATCCTGCCCAGCGTGAAGCGCATTCCCACCGTGGCCAGCGAGCATCCCGAGCTCACCAACTACCTCTATTTCACCTACACCCATGTGCCCGCTTTCCAGGACGAGTTCACCGTGGGCAGGGCTGTAGAGGCCGGCTATAAGGCCAAACACGACATCAACTACTACAACAACGAGAAGTCGGTAGTGGTCTTGGGCTCAGGCGCTTATCGCATCGGCTCCAGCGTGGAGTTCGACTGGTGCTCGGTCAACGCCATCAACACCGCTCGCAAGCTGGGCTACAAGAGCATCATGATCAACTACAACCCTGAGACCGTATCCACCGACTACGACATGTGCGACCGCCTCTACTTCGACGAGCTGTCGCTGGAGCGTGTGCTCGATGTCATCGACCTGGAGCAACCCCGTGGCGTCATCGTCAGCGTGGGCGGTCAGATTCCCAACAACCTGGCCATGAAGCTCCACCGTCAAGGGGTGCCTGTGCTGGGCACCAGTCCCGTGAACATCGACCGTGCAGAGAACCGCGACAAGTTCTCGGCCATGCTCGACAAGCTGGGCATCGACCAGCCCGCTTGGCGTGCCCTCACCAGCTTCGACGACATCAAGGAGTTCGTGGCCGAGGTGGGCTACCCCGTGCTCGTGCGTCCTTCCTACGTGCTCAGTGGCGCCGCCATGAACGTGTGCTACGACGACGAGG
>JAFZSR010000056.1 GCA_017619275.1 Prevotella sp.
CAAGTCGCCATGTGCCAACGGGAGCGAGATCACCCTCAGCCGTCCGTATGTCAACTTTGGATGGGACAACACCGTGGAGCTGCCTCATGGCTGGCGCTTGAGCGCAGGCATGCGCCTGGCGTCGAAGGATGACGTGAACAACTTCCGCCTCAACCGCATTGCCTTCAGAAACGACTACGGCGTGCAGCGCGACTTCAACTTGCGCAGTCTCGGCTCGTTGACGCTTGATCTGCGTTGCAACGATGTCTTCAATACCAACAAGAACGGCGGCATCATCTATGGCATCCGCGAGATTACCGCCTACAACCCTGCCCGCCGCACCTTCTTGCTCGACCTCACGTGGAAGTTCAACGAGGCTCGCTCGAAGTATCGTGGCTCTGGTGCCGGCGAGAAGCAGAAGGCTCGTATGTAGTTGCCGTTCGTCATACCCTTCTAAGCTAACAATCATCGTTACGTTGCTCAGGATAGCAGGCTCTTTTGGCCTGCTATTCTGCGATGTGACGGGTGTGGGATTTTGTTATTGGTGTCCGGATAAAATGAGCTTAGCCAATCGTGCCATCTGTAAACAAGGTCCGTCCCTACGACAGGGGCTTGGAGAAAGCCGCTTTCTACAAACATCAGCTAGTCTTTTATTTGTTTAAACGGCGACGCAGCCTATATAAATCGTGACGCGGTTTTTATAAACTACGTCGTGGTCTATAAAAACCACGACGTAGTCTGAAGAATATCTGCGTGTCCGAAGCAGAAATCCTGACGTTCTATGCCGAGTTTGGGGATTATTATTTGCTTTCTGCGTTAAAAGTATCGAAATCGCCAACCATTCATCACAAAAACTTGCAGAATATCCCAAATGTTTAGGGTTTTCTATATTATTTTTGTACCTTTGCTGCGGCGAACAAACACGAATTGAGCATACAAGAACAAATAAAGAATGAGTAAAATGAAACACGAGATTATTTCGTTAGAGAATGTGCAGATTATCGGCATGGCCAATGAAATCGCATTCTGCAAAGCACAAGAAGAGTGCCCGAAATTCTGGGGCGAGTATGTGAATAGGATCATCAAGCCCGTGTTTATGGAGCACAAGGCTCCCGATGCCTTTCAGCAAGCCGCCATTGACAACGGTGTCGGCGAGTACGCACTCTGCACTTGCAACATCCCCAACCACAACTGCATGACTTGCGCAGTAGATAATTTCCACGCTTGCGGCGAGAAGACCTTCACATACGTAATTGGTGGCATCTATAAGGGTGGCAGCGTGCCCGAGGGCATGCAGCTCTTCCCCATCCACAACGGCCAGTGGCTGAAGGTTCATTTCGAGGGCGGCATGAAAGCTTTCCAACAGCAATACCAGATGTTCTACAAGGAGTGGCTGCCCCAGCATCCAGAATTCCTTTGTCCGATAAACGCCATGACCATGGAATGGTACTACGGAACCGACATCGAGTCGCCCGATTACCAGTGCGGCGTAATGATTCCATTGGTGAACTAACAACGAGAAATCGATGAAACAGGAAATCAATCCCAAGGACACGAACCGGGCACAGGCATTCGAACTGTGGATGAAATCGCCTGTGCCCATGGTCACGCTCACCAAGACCTTCGATGTTACACATATTTATAAGATATGTAAGCGTAAGAACTTGAAGTTTAACATGCTCTTATGTTGGTGCATGGGCCGTGTGGCGAGTCGGAAGGAAGAATTCTATTTGCTGCCTGAAAACGGGAAGCTCTACAAGTTCGACCGTTTAGCCATCAACGTGATAGTGAACAACAAGGAGGGCGGCATCAGTTTGTGCGACGTCCCCTATAGCGACGATTTCGAGCAATTCAAAGCCGATTATCTTTCTATCACTCAAGCGGCCATCGACACCTGCGAAAGTACGTCGGACGAGGAGGCGATGATTTTAGGAACTTCGGCTGTTACGGGCACGGAGCTCGACTGCATTGTCAATCAGTACAGCGGCATCTACAACAATCCCTTCCTTGCCTGGGGGCGTTACCGCAAGGGTTGGTTCAGCGTAAAGCTGCCCATCTCCTTCCAATTCCATCACGTGCAGATGGACGGAGGACACGCCGCCAGCTTCCTGGAAGAACTGCAAAACACGTTCAATACTTTAAAGCCGTAATCTCAGTGCCACAAATAACACCCAACTTTTTTAGCGTGGCTTAACGTTAACATCCATGAAAAAAAGCAGAGAATTATTGCGGATGTGCAAAAAAGAATGTACCTTTGCACGGACATCTTCATTTTGCAAGCAACAAACTGAAACGACATGAACAGACAACAACGATGGATGATGGGCATCATGCTTTGGATGTGCTGCTTGGCCATGATGGCCCAGCAGCCGGTAGGCACAGAGGCACTGACCAACTGGCAGGCGGGCCAAACGGTGAGCATGGAGGCCGTGAAGGCCTTCGGAGGCCTGGACTCGTGCTTCAAATGCCAGCCCATTCCCGACAATGTGTGGCAGCGCATGCAGGGCAAGACCTATAAACCCAACCCCCACATTGGTCGCAAAGACCTGCGCCATGTGAAGGCGCTCCATATCGACACCGAAGGGCGCACACACATCGGCGAGATGGTGTGCAACGTGCTGATTGCCGACCGCGTGGTGACCATCCTGCGCACGCTCTACGAACACCACTACCCTATCGAGCGTATGGTGCTGCCCGACGAATATGATGCGAACGACGAGCAGCAGATGCGCGCCAACAACTCGTCGTGCTTCTGCTATCGCGTAGTGTCGGGGAGCACGACGCTGTCGTTGCATGCGCGTGGACTGGCCATCGACATCAACACGCTCTACAACCCCTACATACGCCAAAACAGACAGGGCAAACGCATCGTGGAACCCGCAACAGCGAAAGCTTATTGCGACCGCACGAAACAATTCCCCTACAAGATTGAGCGGGGCGACCTGTGCTTCCGACTGTTCACCGAGCAGGGATTCAAATGGGGGGGCGACTGGAAGACGGTGAAGGATTATCAGCACTTCGAGTTCAAGCCTTGACTGTAGATTTTGGACTATAGACGATGGACTGTAGACTTTAGACTATAGACTATAGACTGTAGACAAAAACGTCTTGTTGTCTTGTTGTCTTGTTGTCTTGTTGTCTTGTTGTCTTGTTGTCTTGTTGTCTTGTTGTCATTGATGTCTATATTGTCTTTAACCAACGATAACTAACAAACTAATAACCAACATGAAGAAAACAATTTGCGCACTGCTCCTGATGGTTTGTTGCGCCGTGGCTGTAGCCCAGAACCCTTACAAGAAGTACACCCAACAATTGCCCTTCGCCATGAGTGAAGTGGCAGCTCCGAAGATTCCGAATCGTGAAGTGCTGCTGAACCAATATGCAGCCGACAACACGGGAAAGACACTCTGTACCGAAGCCTTCGAGCGTGCCATCAGCGACCTGTCGGCACGAGGCGGTGGGCGCTTGGTGGTGCCCCGAGGACTATGGCTCACCGGTCCCATCGTTTTGTGCTCCAACATTGAGCTGCACCTGCAGCATGGCGCCGTCATCCAGTTTGCCGCCGACGAGAGCCTCTATCCCTTGGTGGAAACTTCGTTCGAGGGCCTTGACACCCGCCGCTGCCAGTCGCCCATCAGTGCCGTAGGTCAGAAGAACATTGCCATCACCGGCTACGGAGCCATCGACGGCAACGGCCAGTACTGGCGAC
This sequence comes from Prevotella sp., assembly GCA_017619275.1. Lineage (GTDB taxonomy): Bacteria > Bacteroidota > Bacteroidia > Bacteroidales > Bacteroidaceae > Prevotella. Next base: position 3,689 of record JAFZSR010000056.1, read on the forward strand.
CGGTGAAGAAATCGAAAGTCACCGACTCTCACTGGAAGACGTTGCTTACCCAGCCCGGCAGTCAGGAGCTGCGCAAGGGCTATTGGGTACCCTCTGAGAGCTATGCCCGTGGCGAGGCCAAGGCCGACATGAACGTGCCCAAAGCCGAGAGCGAAGAGGAGTGGCAGCAGATGAAGCGCTTTCTGCGTCCCGTGATGGTGAGCCTCGTGGGCTGCCAGAATGTGCTGCTGCAAGGCGTCATCTTCCAAAACTCACCCGCCTGGAACCTGCATCCGCTGATGTGCGAGAACATCATCATCGACAACGTGCTGGTGCGCAACCCTGCCTACGCCCAGAACGGCGACGCCCTCGACCTGGAGTCGTGCCGCAATGCACTCATCGTGAACTCACGCTTCGATGCCGGCGACGACGGCATCTGCATCAAGAGCGGCAAAGATGCCGACGGCCGACGCCGCGGCCGACCCTGTGAGAACGTGGTGGTGAGCGGTTGCACCGTTTTTGCCGGCCACGGAGGCTTCGTAGTGGGTTCGGAGATGAGCGGTGGCGTGAAGAACATCATGGTGCAGGACTGCCAGTTCCTGGGTACCGACGTAGGTCTGCGATTCAAGTCGACCCGTGGGCGCGGCGGCGTGGTGGAAAACATCTTCATCGACGGCATCACCATGACCGACATCAGCACCTACGCCCTCACCTTCAACATGTACTATGGAGGCAAATCGGTGGCCGAGGTGCTGGCCGAAGGCGGTCAGAGCCAAACAGTGACGGCCATGCCCGTGACGGAAGAGACACCCATCTTCCGCAACATCGACATTCGCAACGTGATATGCCATCATGCAGGCTTCGCCATGGAGTTCAACGGACTGCCCGAAATGCCCATCGACGGCATCCATCTGAAAGACATCTACATCAGCGCACAGCATGATGCCACTTTCCAATACAGCAAGAACATCACCAAAGAGAACGTGAACATCATCATTGAAAAGTAGATTTATTTCCGAATAAGATTTATTAGCGCAAGAACATATTTTTGGCCATTTGTTTGCTACTTTATGATTTATTTTGTATTTTTGCAGAATATTTCAAAAAAGAAAGCTTTATGGCAAGGATAAACAATCATCTGGTGATCATGGCCGGTGGCGTAGGCAGCCGCTTTTGGCCTATGAGCACCACTGAGCGCCCCAAGCAGTTCATCGATGTGCTGGGCACGGGGCGCACCCTGTTGCAACTCACGGTAGAACGCTTTGGCAACTTGGTGCCAGCAGAAAACGTTTGGGTGGTGACGAATGAAAAGTATGCTTCGTTAGTAAAAGAGCAGCTGCCCGACATGCCCGCCAACAACATCCTATGCGAGCCCTGTCGCCGCAACACGGCACCCTGCATCGCCTACGTCAGCTGGCGCATCAAGAGCCGCGACCCCAAGGCCAACATCGTTGTGACGCCCAGTGACCACATCGTGACCAACGTGCAGGAGTTCCAACGCGTGTTGCAGGACTGCATGGACTTCACCGAAGACAGCGACGCCATCGTCACCTTGGGCATGAAGCCCTCGCGCCCCGAAACAGGCTACGGCTATATTCAGGCCGACTTGTCGGCACCCTCGCTGCGAAAGGGCAAACAGATTTTCCGCGTTGACAGCTTCCGCGAGAAACCCGACCTGGAAACTGCGCAACAGTATATCAAAAAGAACTATTATTTCTGGAATGCGGGCATCTTCATTTGGAATGTGAGCACCATCGTAAACGCCTTCCGCGTGTATCAACCCCGTATGGCAAAGATCTTCGAGGCGTTGATGCCCCTATATGGCACACCGCAGGAGCAAGAGGCCATCAACGAGCAGTTCCCCAAATGCGAGAATATATCGGTAGACTATGCCATCATGGAGAAGGCCGAGGAAATCTTTGTGTGCCCTGCCGACTTCGGCTGGAGCGACCTGGGCACGTGGGGTTCACTGCTCATGCAGTCGCATCGCGACCTCTATGGCAATGCCACTATCGGCCAGAACATCAACCTCTACGAAACCCACAACTGCATCGTGCATACCACGCAGGAGAAAAAGGTGGTGGTGCAAGGACTCGACGGATACATCGTGGCCGAGAACGACGACACATTATTAATATGTAAACTCTCGGAAGAGCAGCGCATCAAACAATTCTCGGAATAACGCAATGGACAAAATAGCTCTCATCACAGGCATCACGGGCCAAGACGGCTCGTTCTTGGCAGAATTCCTGATAGAAAAAGGCTACGAGGTGCACGGCATAATGCGCCGCTCATCGTCGTTCAACACGGGGCGCATCGAACACCTATACCTCGACGAGTGGGTGCGCGACATGAAGCGCAAGCGACTGGTGAACCTGCACTATGCCGACATGACCGACTCGTCGTCGCTCATACGCATCATCAGCGAGGTGAAACCCACCGAGATTTATAACCTGGCAGCACAAAGCCACGTGAAGGTGAGCTTTGAAGTGCCAGAGTATACCGCCGACACCGACGCCAACGGTGTGTTGCGACTACTGGAGGCCGTGCGCATCTGCGGACTGGCACATAGTTGTCGCATCTACCAGGCATCAACCAGCGAACTCTATGGCAAAGTGCAGGAGGTGCCACAGAGCGAAACAACGCCTTTCTATCCCCGCTCTCCCTACGCCGTGGCAAAACTCTACGGATTCTGGATTATGAAGAACTATCGCGAGAGCTACGGCATGTACTGCTGCAACGGCATCCTCTTCAACCATGAGAGCGAGCGACGAGGCGAAACATTCGTCACCCGCAAAATCACACTGGCAGCAGCACGCATCGCACAGGGCTATCAGGACAAACTCTACCTGGGCAACCTGAACTCGCTGCGCGACTGGGGCTATGCCCGCGACTACATTGAGTGCATGTGGCTCATCCTGCAGCAGCCACAGCCCGACGACTTCGTCATTGCCACCGGCGAATACCATTCCGTGCGCGAGTTCTGCACGCTAGCATTCCACGAGGCAGGAATCGAGTTGGAGTGGCGAGGCGACGGCATCGACGAGAAAGGTTACGACAAGCAGACGGGTAAACCGCTGGTGGAGGTTGACCCCAAGTACTTCCGACCTGCCGAGGTGGACCAGCTGCTGGGCGACCCCTCGAAGGCCAAGGCACAACTGGGATGGAACCCGCATAAGACATCGTTCAACGACCTGGTGAAAATCATGGTCGAACACGACATGCGCTTTGTCAGGAAACTGTTTGTCAAAGCCCACATGGACTGATTTGAGATTTTTTTTCTCAAAACCGCTTGGGAATTTGGAAAAAATTTCCTACCTTTGCCGAAACTACGAAACAAAACAAATAAAACAATAAAAACCACTAAGCTTATGTCACAAATTACAGGACGCATCAGCCAGATTATCGGTCCCGTCATCGACGTCTACTTCGACACGAAGGGACTGGATGCCGAAAAGGTGCTGCCGAAGATTCACGAAGCATTGCGCATTGACCGCGGAGAAGGCCGACAGCTCATCGTTGAGGTGCAGCAGCACATCGGCGAAGACACCGTGCGATGCGTGGCTATGGACAATACCGACGGCCTGCAGCGAGGGCTGGAAGCCGTGCCACTGGGGTCGCCCATCCAAATGCCCGCCGGCGACCAGATTAAAGGCCGCATGCTGAACGTGATAGGCCAGCCCATCGACGGTATGAAACAGCTTGACATGAAGGGCGCCTATCCCATCCACCGCGAGGCTCCTACCTTTGAGGAGCTGTCGACGAAGAAGGAAATCCTCACCACCGGCATCAAGGTCATCGACCTGCTGGAACCCTATATGAAGGGTGGTAAGATTGGACTCTTCGGCGGTGCCGGTGTGGGCAAGACGGTGCTCATCATGGAGTTGATCAACAACATTGCCAAGGGCCACGACGGCTTCTCGGTGTTTGCAGGTGTGGGAGAACGTACGCGTGAAGGCAACGACCTCATCCGCGAAATGATTGAGAGCGGCGTTATCCGTTATGGCGAGAAGTTCAAAAAAGCTATGGACGAGGGCAAGTGGGATCTCTCGCTCGTCGACCCCGAAGAGCTGAAGAAGAGCCAGGCCACACTGGTCTACGGACAGATGAACGAACCACCTGGAGCACGTGCCAGCGTTGCCCTGTCGGGACTGACGGTAGCCGAGGGCTTCCGCGACGGCGGTGGCAAGGACGGAGCATCGAGCGACATCCTCTTCTTCATCGACAACATCTTCCGTTTCACCCAGGCTGGCTCTGAGGTGTCGGCCCTGCTGGGACGTATGCCGAGCGCCGTGGGCTATCAGCCTACGCTGGCTTCGGAGATGGGTGCCATGCAGGAACGCATCACCTCGACCAAGAAGGGCTCCATCACCTCGGTGCAAGCCGTGTATGTGCCGGCCGACGACCTGACCGACCCCGCTCCCGCCACGACCTTCACACACCTGGATGCCACAACAGTGCTCGACCGTAAGATTGCCGGATTGGGCATCTTCCCCGCTGTGGATCCACTGGGATCGACGAGCCGTATCCTCGACCCGCTCATCGTGGGTAAGGAGCACTACGATTGCGCCCAGCGCGTGAAGGAGATTCTGCAGCGCTACAAGGAGCTGCAGGACATCATTGCCATCCTGGGTATGGACGAACTGAGCGACGAGGACAAGCTGACCGTGAACCGCGCACGCCGTGTGCAGCGATTCCTCAGTCAGCCCTTCACCGTGGCCGAGCAGTTCACGGGTCTGCCTGGTGTGATGGTCACCGTGGAGGACACCATCAAGGGCTTCAACGCCATCCTGGACGGCGAGGTGGACGACCTGCCCGAGCAGGCATTCCTCAACGTGGGAACCATCGACGACGCCAAAGAGAAGGCTAAGAAACTGTTGGAGGCTGCAAAAGGATAGAACTAGCCATGCTGGATGATGAAAATCGTCTAGAAAAACAAAGAAAGAATGCTAAAACTGAAAATAGTTTCTCCAGAGAGGATAGAGTTCACCGGCGAGGTGGAGAGCGTGAAGGTGCCCGGCACATTGGGGAACTTCGAGATTCTCACCGACCACGCCCCCATCATCTCGTCGCTGCAGAAAGGTGTCGTAGAGTACGACGGCAAGCAGCTCAACATCATGGGTGGCTTCGTGGCCGTGCAGAAGAACGAGGTGTCGCTCTGTGTGGAGAAAGCAGAGTGAGGACTATAGAGAAGGCGACTGTAGACTATAGATAAAAGACAGTTGACTGTAGACTATAGACAGTAGACCCCATAGACTTTAGAAATGGTTATTGAGGTTCTCTTCGGCTTACTCTTTTTCACCCTGCTGGGAATGGCCTACGTGAAGGGCTACGATGTGGTGAAAAAACACTCGCCCGAACACTTGGTTCATTTCTATCTCATCATGGCAACGGTGCGTATGTTGCTCGTCGGCACGGTCGTCGCGCTCTATGTGCTCCTCATCGCCTCAAACAGAGAAGATGCCATCCGCTTCGCCCTTATATATATAATAATGTATGTGGCAATGATGGTGGTGACGCTGAAACTAAGACACTAAGATTTGAGAATTGAGATTTCGGAATTGAGATTTGATAATTATGATAGGTAAACTGAAACGACTGCTCTGCATACTCCTGATGCTGTTGGCCGTGTCGCCAGCGGCAAGGGCCGAGGAATTCTCGGCCAAGGATGTGGTGTTGGAGCATATCAAGGACTCACACGAATGGCACATCACCGACCTGGGCGAGGGCAAACCACTCGTCATTCCGCTGCCAGTGATTGTGAAAAGCTCTACGGGATGGCATGTGTTCAGCTCGTCGCGTTTTGAACATCATGCCGGGGCCGATGGATTGCGCCATGTGAAAGCCGATGCGCCCGCAGAGTTGCAGGGACTGGCCATCGCCACCGAGGGCGAGAACGAAGGAAAGATCATGGAGAACGGTTCTCCTGTTCTCGACTTGTCGATTACGAAGACGGTGGCCGTGATGTTCATCAACGTCATTCTGCTGCTCTGCATTGTGCTGGGTTGTGCTCGCTGGTACAAGAACCGCAAAGCCAGCGATGCAGCTCCAGGCGGCTTTGTCGGCTTCATCGAGATGCTGGTGATGTATGTAGTCGACGAGATTATCAAGCCGGGCGTGGGCAAGGGATACGAGAAGTATGTGCCCTACCTGCTCACTTGTTTCTTCTTCATCTTCACCTGCAACGTGATGGGTCTGATACCATTCCCTCCGGGCAGCGGTAATGTAACGGGCAACATCGCCGTAACGTTCTTCCTTGCACTCTGCACCTTTATCATCGTGCAGTTCTCGGGAAACAAGCACTATTGGAAGGACATCTTCTGGCCCGACGTGCCAACATGGCTAAAGTGCCCTGCCCCCATCATCCCCATCATTGAGTTTGTAGGTATCTTCACAAAGCCTTTTGCCCTGATGATTCGACTCTTTGCCAACATGATGGCCGGACACGCCATCGCCGTGGCCATCACTTGCATCATTTTCTTGGTGGCTTCGAAGGCGATTGCCGTCCAACTCTCTATGTCGGCACTGTCGATTGTCATGAGCATATTCATGATGTGCTTGGAGTGTTTGGTTTGCTTCATCCAGGCCATGGTGTTCACCATGCTCTCCGCCGTGTTCATTGGACTGGCACGCATAGAGCCAGCACATGAATAAAACGGGAAAGCATCAAAAAGATATAACGAAACAACGAAATAAAAATATTAACAACAAAAAACATTAAGCATTATGATTACAACATTATTAGCCGTTGAAGGCGTAGCAAAGTTGGGTGCCGCAGTAGGCGCAGGTCTCGCAGCCATTGGTGCTGGTCTGGGTATTGGTAAAATTGGCGGTCAGGCCATGGATGCCATGGCTCGCCAGCCTGAGGTAATGAGCAAGCTGTTCACCAACATGATCGTAGCTGCCGCTCTGATTGAGGGTGTAGCCCTGTTCGCAGCCGTTATCGCATTCCTCTGCATCTAATGATTGAAGAAGTAGTGGAGTAAGAAGAAAAGATTCAGTCTATGTTGGTTCCGAGTACTGGTCTGCTGTTCTGGATGTCGCTGACATTCTTCGCAGTGCTGTTCATCCTTTGGAAGTTCGGCTTTCCTGTCATCACGAACATGGTGAAGGAGCGCAAGGCTTTCATTGACGACTCGCTGCGCAAGGCTCACGAGGCGAATGAACGGTTGGCCAATATACAGAAAGAAGGAGAATCCATCCTACAGGAAGCACGCGAGAAGCAGGCTCAGATACTAAAGGAGGCTGCCGACACTCGCGATGCCATCGTGGAGAAAGCCCAGGCTAAAGCCCGTGAGGAGGGCGCCCGACTGCTCAGCGATGCCAAGGCTGAGATTGAGCAGGAAAAGAAGGCCGTCATTGCCGACATACGCAAGCAAGTAGCCGAGCTCAGCGTTGAGATTGCCGAGAAGGTGCTTCGCCAAAACCTTCAGGGCGACAAGGCGCAGATGGATCTCATCAACCGTATGCTGGATGATGTCAACAAATAGTAACACCGAGATTTTTTAATTTAAAAGTTTAATGGACATAGGAATCATTTCGGTACGTTACGCAAGGGCGCTGCTGAAGAGCGCACTCGAAGCGAAACTCGACGAGCAGGTGTATCAGGAGATGCAACTGCTGGCAAAGAGTTTCGTTGAGGTGCCCGAACTGCGCCATACGATAGACAACCCCATGCTGGCAAAGGAGAAGAAGGAAATGCTTCTGCTCACTGCCATCGGGGGCGACAGCGCCTCGTCGCTCGCCAAAGCCTTTGTGGCATTGGTGTTGAAGGAGGATCGCGAGAACATGATACAGTTCATGGCCAACTCATACGTCACACTCTATCGACAGCAGAAGAACATCATCCGTGGAAAACTGACCACCGCCGTGGCCGTCGCCCCTGACACCGAGCAGAAGATGCGCCAGATGGTGGAAAGCAAGACTAAAGGAACAGTAGAGTTTGAGACCGAGGTGAATCCCGACATCATCGGAGGATTCATCCTCGAATACGACACGTATCGCATGGATGCCAGCGTGAAGTCTCAACTCAATGCTATTCTTAACACACTGAAGAAGTAAAAAGACGTCATATCGTGACAGCGTTATGACGTGATAACGAAAAGAAGAAAACAATGTCAGATAAAATTAAACCAAGCGAAGTATCCCAGGTGCTGCTCGAACAACTGAAGGGCATCAGCGATGCCCAGCAGTTCGACGAAGTGGGCACCGTGCTCACCGTCAGCGACGGCGTAGCACGCATCTATGGTTTGCGCAATGCCGAGGCCAACGAGCTGTTGGAGTTCGAGAATGGCACCATGGCCATCGTGATGAACCTGGAGGAAGACAACGTGGGCTGCGTGCTGCTCGGTACGACATCGGGCATCAAGGAGGGCATGGTGGTGAAGCGTACGCGTCGCATCGCCAGCATCCGCGTGAACGATAACATGCTGGGGCGCGTCATCAACCCGTTGGGACAGGCCATCGACGGCAGAGGCGACATCGACCTGACAGGCGCATTCGAGATGCCACTCGACCGCAAGGCTCCGGGCGTCATCTATCGTCAGCCAGTGAAAGAGCCGCTGCAGACGGGGTTAAAGGCTGTCGACTCGATGATTCCCATCGGACGTGGACAGCGTGAGCTCATCATCGGCGACCGTCAGACGGGTAAGACCGCCATCGCCGTCGACACCATCATCAACCAGAAGAGCTTCTACGAGCAGGGCAAACCCGTGTATTGTATCTATGTGGCCATCGGACAGAAGGCTTCTACCGTGGCTGCCTTGGTGCAGACGCTGAAAGAGCACGGCGCCATGCCCTACACGATTATCGTTTCGGCAACTGCCGCCGACCCCGCCGCCATGCAGTACTATGCTCCTTTCGCAGGAGCCGCCATCGGCGAATATTTCCGCGACCGCGGACTGCCAGCACTCGTCGTTTACGATGACCTGTCGAAGCAGGCCGTGGCCTACCGCGAGGTGTCGCTCATCCTGCGCCGTCCTTCTGGCCGCGAAGCCTATCCCGGCGACGTGTTCTACCTGCACAGCCGTCTGCTGGAGCGTGCAGCCAAGATGAACGAGCAGCAGGAAGTGGCCGAGCAGATGAACGACCTGCCCGAATGCATGAAGGGACATGTGCGCGGCGGTGGCTCGCTGACGGCTCTGCCCATCATCGAGACGCAGGCTGGCGACGTGTCGGCCTATATCCCCACCAACGTTATCTCCATCACCGACGGTCAGATCTTCCTCGAGAGCGACCTCTTCAACCAAGGCTTCCGTCCCGCCATCAACGTGGGTATCTCCGTGAGTCGCGTGGGTGGCTCGGCACAGATCAAGTCGATGAAGAAGGTGGCCGGAACACTGAAGATCGACCAGGCACAGTACCGCGAGCTGGAGGCCTTCTCGAAGTTCTCGTCCGATATGGATGCCGTGACCGCCATGACCCTCGACCGTGGTCGTAAGAACAACCAGTTGCTCATCCAACCGCAGTACAGCCCCATGCCCGTCGGCGAGCAGGTGGCCATCCTGTATTGTGGTGTGCATGGACTGATGCGCGATGTTCCCATCGACCGTGTGCGCCAATGTCAGGAACAGTTCCTCGACAAGCTGCGCACCACCGCACCCGAGGTCATCGAGACCCTGGGCGCCGGTAAGATCGACGATGCGACAACCGGTAAGATCGAGGCCGTTATGGCCGACATTGCTGCCACCTTTGCACCCTAAGTGATTAGATATGCCAAGTTTAAAGGAGATAAAAGGCCGCATAGCTTCGGTCAACTCGACGAGAAAGATTACCTCCGCAATGAAGATGGTGGCATCGTCTAAGCTGCACCATGCACAGGTGGCTATCCAGAACATGCTGCCCTACGAGACGATGCTGGAGCATATCCTCAAGTCGTTCCTTGCCGCAGAAGCCGAGGCACAAACCATCTACGACCAGGAACGACCCGTGAAGCGTGTCGCCCTCGTCGTCTTCAGCAGCAACTCATCACTCTGCGGTGGCTTCAATGCCAACATCATCAAGGTGATGATGAAGGCTGCTGATGCACTCGGCGACGAGCTGGGCAAAGACAACGTGGAAATCTATCCTGTCGGCCGCAAGGTGGCAGAAAAGGCACGCAAAATGGGCTACAATGTGAAGTGCGACTTGGCCGACCTGGTGGACCACCCCAACGTGAAGCAGTGCATAGACCTGGCAATGGAGTTAGGACAGCGCTTCGCCGATGGCGAGATCGACAAGGTGGAACTCATTTACCACCATTTCAAGAGTGCCGGCTCGCAAATCCTGACGCACAAGACCTTCCTCCCCATCGACATTCAGACGGAGCTGAATAGCGACCACGAGCGCGACCTCACCAACAATGTCGTGACAAGGCAGGTGCAAGACTACCTGAAGAAGAACAAAAGGGAAAGAGTAGTAAAGGAGGACGAGGTGAAGCCCTTGAACGACAACTTCATCGTGGAGCCCGATATGCAATCAGTGCTCTCACTGCTCATCCCGAAGATGGGGCACCTTATGCTCTACACAGCACTACTCGACAGCGTAGCCTCGGAGCATGCCGCCCGTATGGTGGCCATGCAGACCGCTACCGACAATGCCGACGAACTGCTGCGTCAGCTGAACCTACAGTATAACAAGAGCCGTCAGCAGGCCATCACCAGCGAACTGCTCGACATTGTGGGCGGAACGGTCAACAATTGACCCCTACCCCATCCCATCCGTTTTTCATCGCAGAGGGCACAGATTCTTTTTCTCTGTGCCCTCTGTTGCGTTTTAGACGTTGTCTTTCCGAATCGTATAGCTTCCTGCTTGGTATTCTTTTGCGTGCTGCTCGCCAGGAAGCGTGACAGATGCCGTAGCCCCAGCAGGAATAGTGAACGACCAAACCCACTCCGTGCCTTCATAGCGCCAACTGCTCTTGATAAGCCCGGCAGCAGAGTGATATTCTGCGTTCACAAACCCCAGACGCACATCGGGAACAGGCTTCATGATGACGTGTCGAAATCCTGGATCCAAAGGGTCGGCAGCAATGCCCGCGCACGTCTGCCAAATCCATTGGCACACCACTCCATAGGCATAGTGATTGAAGCTGTTCATTCCCTTGGGCCCCATCCCTTTATCCTTCATGTAGCTGTTCCACCGTTCCCAAATGGTGGTAGCTCCATTATCGATGGAATAGAGCCAGCTGGGATTCTTGCGTTGAAACAGCAATGTGTAGGCCACATCGCTCATACCATTATCGGTCAGGGTGGGCATCAGTATCGATGTTCCCAAGAATCCCGTTTGCAGACAGTCTCCATGCTCTCGGAAGTTCTCGCGCAAACGCTCCTTCATTTTCGTCTTAGCCTCGCCACCGAGCAGATGGTTACGCAGGGCAAAGAGCGCCGGGGTCTGCATGCTATTGAGGATTGTGGTCTTGAATGTCCCGTCATCGTTAAGGAAGCGCTGACGCAAATAAGCCCTGGCATTGTCGGCCATCGCGCAGAACTCCACGGTGTCCCTGCCCGTGGCTCGTGCCATGTCGCGCATCATGTCGGCGTCAATGGCCCAGTAGGATGCTCCCAGGTAATTCCAATATTCAATGGCCTCAGGCAAGGGACCATTATTGAAAGCGCCGCCCCCACAACTCTCCAATGGCTCATAGCTCAGCCAGTCGGCCCATTGATAATTGCCATTTTCATTGCTGAGGGCTACATGGTCGTACTTTGTTTGGTTCACATGATCCATGTATCGCTTCATCGACTCCCAACTTTCTTCGATGATGGTGTTGTCGCCAAACTGTTTCCAGATGGTCCAAGGAACGATGATGCCGGCATCGGCCCATCCCAGTCGCATGTAATCATGGGGGCCAGTACCATACTGCGCGGCTGGTGCCACACCAGGATAGCCCCCCGCAGGACTTTGCGAGTCGCGAAGGTCGCGCAACCATTTGTGGAAGAAGCGACAGGTGTTGGCAAAGAAAGTACCCGTTTCGCAAAACACCTGCGTGTCGGCAGTCCATCCCAGACGCTCGTTGCGCTGTGGGCAATCAGTAGGTATGCTCAAGTAGTTGGAGCGCATTCCCCACATCGTGTTGGAGATGAGTTTGTTCACCATCTCATTTCCTGTGGTCAGCCGTCCCGTTTCCATGATTGGGGCGATGGAACTCACCGGGATAGAACGAATTTGCTCAATGACGACATCATCAGTAGCAGTAATGGAAAGGTATCGATAACCGAAAAAAGTGCAGCGAGGCGTATACTCAACAGCCTTCTTGCTGTTGGCAAAGGTGTAGTCGAGCCTGATGCTGTTCTGATGCGTACGGAGATTTGTGCGATGCACGCTTCCTTCAGCATCGTCCATACCCCGGGCTTTGGCGCCATTGCCATCGTTCAGCAGCTCAGCAGGCAAGCAACTCAAGCGGGTTCCCTCCTTTGCTTTGAAGCGAAACGAAGGAACGGCAGCACAATTCTGTCCAAAGTCGACCACCAGATGCTCACCACGGTGAACCATCATCATACGGCCTTGAGCATACTCACGGTCGACAACTATTTTTCCGTACTCATCGGCCGTGGCACCCTCAACCTTGGAATACACGTAAGCACGTTGTGGATGCAACGCCATCTCCCAAAGCTGATAAACCTCAGCACCCACGCTGGGGGTAATCACCCCTACATACTCCTTACTCACCGTTGGCGTGTGAAGTTTCTCTGGGGTCAAAAATCCCAAAGGAACACGAGCGTCGTACTCTTCACCGTCAAAGATGGCGGCATGCACCACAGGACCTGCAATCCCAGCCCTCCAGTCGGTGGTGTTGGTACCATAGCGACGAGTGGTGCCATCATCAAAAGTCAGTTCCAACACGCCACGTAAGGCACATTTCTGTCCGTACATCCCGTTGCTCCCGCTCGGCGTAATAATCTTGTCGGCCCACCATCCAGGTGTCACCTGGGCAGCCAGCGTGTTCTGTCCTCCCTTTTTCTTCACAAAAGCCTTTGTCACATCGTATGTAAACGAATACTTCGTGCGACTGTGGTGCGAAAAACCGGGCCGGAGCACCTCGTTGCCAATACGCTGGCCGTTCACATACAACTCGTTCACCCCCAGACTGACGGTCATCCACAAGGCTTTCACCACCTTCTTCTCGTTCACAAGCGTAGTCATAAACCAGTTAGCGCCGTCGGCAGCCCTCGTTTCATCGTTCACACGACCTTTCACCTCGGGGGCATCAGCCACACTTATCCACGCTGCATCGTTCCAAGCTTCATCAGGCAAAGCATCCACCAACTGAGCCTTCACAGCGCCAGCGAAGAATAGAAGGAGCAGGAAAACAAGATTTCTTTTCATATTACACTTTCTTAGGTTCGTTCGAAATATCAAATGCAAAGATAATCATTTACTCTGAATCTGCCAAGCATTACACCCTTTTTATGATACAATTTAATGATCATCCGCAAACGTACCACCAACGAAGCCCGAAGGGCTTGGTGGTACGATAGCGGATAATCATATACATTTTTATTGATAATCGGCTTTACATATAATAATTTTGCGTTTTTCTAAAAATAATCAAGGAAAAATTTGCAGGAACCAAAAAAAAGGCGTACCTTTGCACCCGCAAAACCGAAAGGGATATCATCAATGGTGCCTTAGCTCAGTTGGTAGAGCATCGGACTGAAAATCCGTGTGTCCCCGGTTCGATTCCTGGAGGCACCACTCCTCCTTTCATTATGAACCCCGTGAAGACTCCGGTCCAAGCGGGGTTTTTCGTTACCATCCCCCTCCCC
>JAFZSR010000057.1 GCA_017619275.1 Prevotella sp.
CCGAGTCGGGGCTGCGCAAAGTACTTGCGAAACTTGACTTCGTGAGCAAAATTATAGGCAATTAGGAAAATTCGTTTCGAAAGATCAAGCTGTATTTTCTGTTTTCATTCACGATGCCATTCCAACCGTACAGATCGAAATTTTTTGTGAATTAATGGGAAAAGTTTATTTCGCTTCGACGCTACTGCGCGATGTGTGGCTCCCTGCAATGATTTCGGCATGGATGGTTTCATGCAGGAGGTCGACGGTGATGCGATAGCGGCCTTCCCGATAGACGTGCCACTTGGTGTCGTCGCCCCCCTGCCGGAACTGTGTTGAGGTGAGGATGTCCTCGTCCTGCACGTAAGGATGCAGCTCTCGCGGTCCCCAAGTCATCTGCCCCTCGAGCTTGAAGCGGTCGGGCTCCACCACGTCGAAGTGGCCCAGCCAGCCCTCCCATGTGAAGACGTAGGGATTGTCGTGGCTGCGGGTGAAGGGCAGCATGTTGTCGCGATTCCATTCCACATTATTTGCCCCATTGGTGATGGCACTGCCGGCGATGAGCATCTCGTTCCAGGGTAGCAACAGCTCGCCCGTCACCGTACGTCTGCTGGTGTCGACGACAAAGCGGTAGGTGTCTTCCTGAAACGACACGTACCAACCCTCGCGCTCGGCATCACTGGTCAGCACGTAGGTGATACCGAAGTTCACGAGGTAGGAGTCGGCCTGCTGGGGTGCCAGATACTGCGTGCCGTCGGTGGGCGTGGCGGTAGTCATAATCTTCAGCTCGCCAGCGTTTAGCGGGCCGGTGTAGCTGAACTTGCCGTCGGGGCGGAGCGTCAGCTGCACCGTCGTACCGTCGGGCATGGCACTTCCCGTCGCCCAGAGGGCATCTTGCGCGACTGCGTCGCTAAATGATAAATGAAAAATGATAAATGATAAACTCAGGCGGAGTATGGTTAATCCTTTCATTGCAGCACAGTTTTTTTACCGTTAACGATATAGACACCCTTTGACAAACGTTGAACATTGAACGTTAAACGTTCAACGTTATGGCGGCGGCCCAGAATGTCGTAGACAGAATGGTCAATGGTCAATGGTGAATGGTCAATGTCCTTGACGCCCTGCACCGACTGGCTGATGGCAATCACCGTAGGCTTGCTACACGATGTGGCGGGAACGTTGACAGTGACGTTGCCCGACGGCTCATCGTAGCTCCAGTCGCTGGCGGGCTGGCCGTCGATGGTGGCCGTGACAGGTTCAGTGTTCACGCCGAGGAACACCACCTCATAGGAGCGCTCTGTGGGTTGGCCGTCGAAGGAACCTACGGCTGCACCGATGGTGAGTTCCTGTCCGTCGGTAGTCGACGTGTTGGAAAACTCTACCGTGGTGTAGGCGTCGTCGATGTAGGCCTGCGTGTCGCCCTCGTCTTCGTAGAGGTGAGAGGTGGGAGCTGAGAGGGGAGAGGTGGGAGTCACCATCAGTATCATTTTGTCGGGACGGGTCTTGAGATTGTTGACAGGCGGATTGCAGGGGATGACGGACCCGGCCTTGATGAACCAGGGAATCTCCTCGGGCAGATAATTGCGGCTGATAACCTGATTGCCTCCGACCAGCTTCTGCTGGCACACGTCGTACCACTGGCCCTCGGGCAGCCATGTCTGATGCCACGTGGTGCCGTCGGCCTCTGCGGCAGTGACGATGGGCGAAACCAGAATGTTGTCGCCAAACATATACTCACCCTCACGGCGGTAGGCCTCGTTCTCCTCGGGCCATTCGTAGTAGAGCGGACGGCAGATGCCGATGCCCGTGTCGTAGGCCTGGCGGGCGGCGGTGTAGATGTAGGGCATGAGCTGATAGCGCAGGTTACACACGTCGAGCAGCAGAGGGAAGTTGTCGTACTTCCAGATGCGACGCTCGTTGCCTGCTTGGCTGGCGCCGTGGGTGCGGAAGATGGGCGAGAAAGCGCCATACTGCAACCAGCGCAGCATCAGCTCGGGGTTCGGGTCGCCTATTTGCATGTGTCCGCCGATGTCGTGTCCCCAATAGCCGAAGCACACGTTCGAGGCGGTGGCGGTGAAATAAGGCTGGAAGGCCAACGAGCCGAAAGTGCCGTAGGTGTCGCCCGAGAAGCCGATGGGGTAGCGGTGGCTGCCCAGGCCGCCCCAGCGGTGGAAGATGAGCGGACGGCGGTCGGTGCGGTTCAGGCGCATGTCGTTATAGAAGACGTGGTTGCACCAGAACGTCTCGCCCAGGCCGTCGGTATAGTTGCTGGTCAGGTTCTGCTGCCAGTCGAGCCACCAGAAGTCCACCCCCTGCTTCTCCCTGTCGCGGATGATGTACTGGAACATGGCGCGATAGAAGGTGGGGTCTTCCAGCTTCCAGGGCACGCGTCCGTTCTCGCTCATTCCTGTGGCGGCGCTGATTTCGCCGTAGTGGTCCTCATAGCTGGCCACGCCGTCGGCAGGGTGCAGGTTGAGCGCCACCTTCAGACCCTGGTTGTGCATCCAGTTGAGCAGGCCCTCGGGGTTGGGGATAAGGCTTTTGTTCCACGTCCAGCCCGTCCAGCCATCAAGATGCCAATCCATGTCCATAATCATCACATCGATGGGAATGTTGTTGCGGCGTATCTCGTTGGTCAGGTTCAGGAAGTCCTGCTGCGAGTAGCGCTGGTACTTGCTATACCAATAGCCCAGCGCATAGAGTGGGGGCATGGGCTGCCGTCCTGCAATCTTTATGTAGTCGCCAATGGCGCTCTTGTAGTCGTGTCCATAGCCCATGAAATACCAGTCATAGGCGTTCTTGTCAACCGGCTCTGCCAGCCAGTCGATGCCATCCACCTGTCCTTCGAAGGCAAAGGTGGTGGAGCCGTCGCCGCGCTTTGTCTTCGGCGACTCGTCGATGACGGCCCATCCGGCACGCGAGATGATACCGTCTTCCATCTCGGGGCGAAAGTTGTCGCCGCTGCCGCCGTCCAATGTGCGCCGTGTCCCCTTCAGGTTGAGCGCGTCCTCCTTTCCGGGATACCACACCACGTCATGGCCGTTCAACGGCATGGTGATGCAGAGATTGTTGGGCGACTTCATCAGCGGACTGATGGTGGAGCCCACCTTGTAGCGCAGGGTCAGCGCCTCGGTCTCGATGTAGAGGTAGCCACCTTCCTCGCGAGTGGTAAACGCGGGGACGGGCAGACGACGGTTGATAACGGCAAACGTAGCCCTGTCCTCGAAGTTCTGCCTCGTGCTCCACTGAATGCGTATCATCTGTGGCGTGAGGACAGTGAAACGGGCCCGTCCCGAGGTCACGATAGCCTCGGGATTGGCCTGTGGATTGATGTCAGCCTCCTCTGCCGACAGCTGCGCAAGGGCAGCTGTCAGCAGTGTCAGCAATGAAAGGATTTTCTTCATCTTACTTGATGACTTTTCGTCCATTGACGATTAACAATTGACCATAGACAATTGACCGTTGACCATTGACACGGCGGCCTTGCAGGTCGTAGACACGTTCAATGTTCAACGTTGAACGTTCAACGTCAGCTACGCTGGTAGTGATGCCGGTGTTGTAGAGCACGGGATGACCGTCGATGGCTGCGCTGAGGAACCAGATGCCGGGAGCGGCCTCGCTGAGTGCGGCATAGACCGTGCCGTTGGTAAAGTCCTCGATGGGGCTGGCGGGCAGTGCAGGCCAGTTGGTGACAGGGTCGAAACAGTTGGTGATCTGGATGTTGTTGCCGCGAGCAAACGACTCGCCGTTCACCACCATACCCATGTTATAGCAGTTGGTGGTGATGGCATCGTTGCCCAGCCAGCCCGAGAGGCCGCCAGCCTCCCAGCCAGAGGTGATGGTGCCCGCGTTGTAGCAGTTGAGGAGCGTCAGCTTCAGCTCGCCCGAGGTGTTGCAGCCCACGATGCCGCCAGCATTCTGGTCGACCGTTTCCACACAGGCCTCGTTGCCCAGCTGCTCCAACTGTGCAGTGCCGTTGCCACTGACATGGCCAATGAAAGCTGCGGTAAACTTCTTGCCTTTGAACGAGCAGGTGTTGTCGATGGTGATGTTCTTGATGCAAGCTCCAGCAGAGATTTCGCGCACCAGGCCCACGTTGTCCTCTTCGGGCAGCTCCATGGTCAGGTTGCTGATGATGTGTGTCTGTCCGTCGAGCGTGCCAATGAAGGCCTTGCCGTCGAAGCCAATGCCAGGATAGTTGTCCACGTCCTGCATGTCGATGTCGTCGACGAGCAGGGCGTTGGCCTGCTGGCTAATCTTCGTGGCATAGTGTGCAAACCATACCAGATGCTTGTCCGTGGCCAGCTCAAAGAATCCGTCGCCATTGGCGGTGAGATAGTCGGGCTGCACGGCGTTGCAGTTGGTGCAGAATCCATCGGCGTTCCACTCGTGGTCGGCCACGGTGCTGCCCTCGGTGTTCGAGAAGGTCACCTCGCCACCCTCCACGGGCGTGATGCCGTCGCACTGCAGCGAGCCATTGGCGTAGACCACAGCCGATCCGAAGGGCATGGGATGGGCGTCGCCTCCTTCGCCCAGCACCTGATACCATTCCACGTCGGTGCTCTTGTTGCCGTTGAGCATGTAGGCAAGCTTGCCGCTGGCCATGTCTTCCAGCGTGAAGGCAGTGCCCTGCAGGCCCTCGATGTTGTAGATGTTCTCGCCCTGCACTTCGCCCTTGCGCCACATGGCCTCGCCGTTGATGCCGGTTGCGGTGCTGAAGCAGTTCTTGATGGTCGACTCGTTGGCACCCATCCAAGCGCAGATGCCAGCGTTCTCGTGGCTACCGGTGATGCTGCCTGTGTTGTAGCAGTTGCTGATGTGGACAATCTTCTCCGAGCAGCCCACGATGCCGGCGCTGTTCTGTGCCGAGCCTACGATGTCGGCCTCGTTGCCGCAGTTGCGCACGATGACGCCGTCGCCCCAAACGTGGCCCAGGATGCCAGCGGTGAAGGCCGTGCCCTGGATGACGCACGACTGGTCGATGACAATGTTCTCGATGATGGCGCCGCCGACGGCCTGGCCGAAGAGTGCCTGATTCTGTTGGTCGGCATTGGTCACGAGGTTCAGGATGCGGTGGCCCTGTCCGTTGAAGTGGCCTTTATAGTCCTTCATGTCCTGTCCGATGGGCGTAAAGGCGAGGCCGTTCATGTCGATGTCGGCCGTGAGCAGGGCATTGCTAGCGCCCTCGCCCTTCACGTTCACCAGATAGGCAAACCAGTTGAGCTGCTCGCCGTCGGCAATGTTGTAGTAGCCGTTTTCGTCAGCCGTCACGAAGTCCTCCTGCCACTGGCCACAGACGGTGCAGAAGCCGCCGTCGAAGTTATGCGCATCCACCGTGCTGCCCTGATGGTTGGAGAAAGTCAGGTCGGAGCCTTCCTTCGGCGTGATGCCGTCGCACTGCAGCGCTCCATTAGCATAGACTAAGGCATGAGTGGGATTGAATGTGGGGTAGGCATCCTTATTGTCGCCCTCCAAGTTCTGGCGCCACACGCCAGCATCCTGATTGCCGTTCAGGGCGTAGGCCAGCTTGCCCGAGGCGAGGTCGCCGTCGGCGATGACCGTTGCACCTTGGTCGGCATAGAGGTGGAAGATGCGCTCTGCGGTGATGCCCGAATTGTTTCGCCACAGCGAATTGCCGCCGTCCTGACCATTGAGCACGTTACCTGTGTTCCAGAAGCCTTTCACCTCAACGCTGCCGTGGCCGCCAAACCATCCGGTGATGATGGCGCTCTCCCAGCCACCCTTAATGTCGCCAGTGTTGTAGCAGTCAAGGATGCGGGTGGCAGGACCGCCGTTCATCACCACGCCGATGATGGCACAGCAGTTGGCGCCTGTACCCTCGACGTAGCCCTCGTGGCCTACGTTCTCGAGCGTCACCCAGCCAGCGCCGTCGCAGGCTCCGATGATGCCGCCAATCATGCCGCCACCCTTGATCACATTACCCGGGCCGGCAATGAGGTTCTTGATGACACAACCACCGTTGACAACGCCGAAGATGCCAATCTTGTCGCCACCTTCTATCTGCAGGTTGTCGATGGTGTTGTATTGTCCGTCGAATGTTCCGATGTAACGGCTGTCGTTGGTGCCGATGGGCGTCCATGCTTGGCCGGTCATGTCGATGTTGGCGGTGAGCACGGCGTTGGCGTCGTTCTCGCCGTCGTTAACGATTTGAGCAAATGCGGTGAGGTCGGCAGCATTGCCAATCTCGTAAGCGCCTTGCTCATTCTTCTCCAGCGCCCAGGCACTGGTGCTTGCCAGGCAGCAGAGTGCCCATGCAAGTAGTGATGTAAATTTCCTGTTCATAATAGTTGTTATTTAGTTAATGAGGTATTTATTTCTTTATTTTTAGGATTGCCGTAGAGCCGCGCTGCCAGTTTGAATACTGCACGCGTCCGTTCTTCACATAGCCGATGCGCAGCGTGCGGTCGGCCTCAGGCATCTTGCCCTCGGAATGTTGGAGTGACACGGTGAGCTGGCGTTTGTTGAGCTGTGCCGTGACGGTTGAAAGGCGGTAGTAGCCCTGACGGTAGCCGAAACCGTCGCCGTCATCCTCGTAGAGCGAACCTTCGGCCTTTCCCTCAGCATCGAGACAGACGAGGAGGGTGAGCGAGTCGGTGCGCAGCTCGGTGGTGCTCTGCGCCAGCTGGGCCATAGGGATGATGGAGCCTGGGCGCTGGCGCAACTCAGCCTGGTAGGCGTCGTCGCGTTGCGTTGACAGACTTGACAGGTTGAGGATTTGCCAGGAGCCGCCGTGGGGCTGGGCAACGTTCTCGGCCCAACGGGGAGTGACCATCAGGTCGCCGCCAAGGAGGAACGCTTGGTCTTCGCTGCGCAAGGTGCGGTCTTTGGGGTCGGCCATGAAAAGCGGACGCATGACGGGCATGCCGTCGATGCTGGCTTCGCGGAAGGCGGTGTAGACGTAGGGCATGAGCATGTAGCGACGCTCAATGGCGGTGCGGCAGCTGTTCAGCACCTCTTCGCCAAAGGCCCACGGCTCCTGGTCTACGCTTCCGTCGATGGTGTGGTTGCGAACGAAGGGGAAGAATACGCCCATGGCCGTCCACTGTGCCAGCAGTTCGGCATTGGCATTCTCGCAGAAGCCGCCGATGTCGGGGCCATTGAAAGGCTGACCGCTCAAGCCGAGGGTCAGCGACATGGGCACGCTGAGCTTCATCTGGTCTACGGAAGAGAGGTTGTCGCCAGTCCAGGTGGCAGCATAGCGCTGGCCGCCCAAGAAGTTGGAACGCGACAGGATGAACGGGCGCTTCTGCGGATTGGCCAGCAGCAGACCTTGGCGGCTGGCACGTACCATGTTGAGGCCGTAGATGTTGTGAACACGCAGATGAGAGCCCATGCCATGCTGATTGTCGATGGGCATGGTGCCGCCAGGACCTCCGAAGACGGAAGGCTCGTTCATGTCGTTCCACACGCCGTCGATGCCAGTGGCCATATAGTCCTTGTAGAGCGTGGCCCACCAGGTGCGCACTTCCTCGTGGGTGAAGTCGGGGAAATGGCAGGGGCCGGGCCATACATTGCCCACGTAGGGCTTGCCATCGTGGTCCTTCACCCAGTAGTTGCCGGCGGTTCCTTTGTCGTCGACGAAATAGCCTTCTTCCACCTTCACGCCCGGGTCGATCATGTAGACGGTCTTGAAGTTCTTCTGATGCAGATAGTCGTTCAAGCCCTTGGGATCGGCGAATTCCTTGGGATGGAAGGTGAAAATCTTGTAGCTATCCATGTAGTGGATGTCCATCCAGATGACATCAGAAGGGATGCGATGCTGCCGCAGCAGGTCGGCAATCTCCTTCACACGGCTGTCGGGATGATAGCTGAAACGGCACTGCTGATAGCCCAAAGCCCACAGCGGTGGCAGCTCCATTGTGCCTGTCAGGTGGGCCAGGGTCTGCATCACTGCCTGAGGACTCTCACGCTCAAAGATGACTACACGGAAGGCTGGCCCTTCGCTGTCGAAGACCACGTCGCTGCCAGTGCTGATGGTTTGTTTCCAAGTGTTGTCGGCAATGATGCCGAAGGCGGTGCCGTCGCCTCGCAGCCCCATCACCCAAGGATGGCTCTGATACAGATGTGAGCCGCCATCAACGCCGTAGGCCGGCGTGTCGACGTTCCAGAGGCTGATGGTGCGGCCGTTGCGACGCAAGGGGCCTGTCACCTCGCCCGTACCGTAGAGGTCGACGTCGCTGCCCACATGAATAGTGGCCTTGCTGTGGCCGTCGGCCGTCGTGGTGAAGACAGGGGTGAGAGGTGAGAAGTGAGAGGGGAGGGGAGAGAGGGGTGTTAGTTCATGCAGAAAGATAGGCGATGGCTGATGCTGCGAGGCGTCGTAGTCTTTGGGATAAAACACCGCGATGCTGTCGGCCGTAAGAAAAGCGGTTTGGGCCATCGCTGTGGAAGCGATGGCCAAACCAAAACATAAAACAACTTTTCTCAAAGTCATCCTTACTAACAATTACTAACCTTATTCAATTACCTTCTTTACTGTTCCATCGCTTTGGCGGACAATCTTCAGACCACGATGTGCCTGGCCGACGCGCATACCGCTGAGCGTGTAGGTGCCTTCGTTGATGTGGTTGATGGTCACTGTCTGGATGGCATTCTCTTCTCCGTTCACATACTGGCCATCCTTCATGCTGACCACGCCGTGGGTGGCGTCAAGCACAGGATGCTCGTCGATGCCCAGGGTCTGATAGTACACCATGGTGCCGGCACCCTGATTGAGGTCGTAGCACAGCTTGCCGCTGGCCACGTCGTCGAACTCGGCAACCTTTACCTGTGTGCCGCCCACCTCGTAGCAGTTCACGAAGCGTGAGTCGCCGTCGCCACCATTGTAACGGGCGAAGGTGCGGATGCCGTCGACGGCCTCGGGAACCACCACACCGCTGTTGTAGCAGTTCACAACCTCGAAGTTGTCGCCCAGCCATCCCGAGATGGTGCCACACTCGCGCTGGCCAATGATATCGCCAGTGTTGTAGCAGTTGATGATATGTACGTCGGCTTGGCTCAGGTCGTTCACGCCCAGGATGCCAGCTCCGTTGGGGCCGTCGGCACCCACGCTGACCAGCGCCTCGTTGCCGCAGTTTTCGATGGTGAGTACGCCCTTACCGGTGGAAGCGCCGACGATGCCGGCCGCCCAGCCGATGGCGTAGACCTCGCAGGTGTTGTCAACGACGAGGTTCTTCACCGTAGAGCCAGCTTGGATGAAGCCGATGAAGCCCTTGTTGCCAGCCTGCACATCGATGAACATGTTCGAAACCTTGTGTCCGTGTCCGTCGAAGATGCCGTTGAAGGGATGCTTCACATCTTGCTTGATGGGGTTGCCCTCTTCGTTCACCTCGCCGGTCTCCTCGTCGTAGCGTGTGCCGATGCCCTCGTAGCTGATGTCCTTCAGGTCGATGTCCTCCACCATGTCCACGGTGATGTAGCGTGTCTCCTCGCCCTTGTTCACCGCGTCGGCCAGTGCCACGAGCTGCTTGGCGTTGCGGATGATGCGTGCGCCACAGACCGAGCAGATGTCGTTGTCGTACTGGTGTGCGTCGCGCACCACGTCGCCCTGGGTGTTGCTGTAGGTGATGTCGGGCTTCATCGTGCCGTCGCAGTATTCGCCACCGTTGGCATAGACCATGGCGTGGTCGGCGAAGGGCACGGGATAGGCGTCCTGTCCCAGGTTCTGGCGCCAGGCATCGGTGTTGCCGCCCTTGTTGATGAGGAAGCACAGCTCGCCCGTGGCCAACGTCTCGCGAGCCACCATTGTGGCGTCGTCGTCGTTATAGAGCACATTGTCGGTGAAGAAGCAGTTGATGCGGTTGTCGACGTGTCGTGCCAGCAGCGTTGAGTTGCCTGTGAGGATCATTTCGCGGGCTGCCACATAGCAGTTCACAATCTTGGTCTCTACTGAGCCGTGGGCGTAGCCGATGATGGCAGCACTGCCCTCGCTCTCGGGAGCCACCATCGAGCCGATGAAGGCGCAGTTGTTGAAGGTGGCATACTCGTGGCACACGGCAAAGAAGCCGCCGTCGGTGGCATCGCCGGCATAGCTGCCCGTGATGTCGACATCCACGATGATGTTCTCGAAGGTGCTGTTGCCGCGGCTCACGTAGCCCAGTCCGCCGATGAAGCGCTCGGTGCTCTCGATGGCACCACGGACCACTAGGTTGCGGATGGTGGCGTCGCGCACCACCTTGAAGAGTGCCACGCCGTCGTAGCTCACGTTATAGTTGATCTTGATGGTATGTCCCTGTCCGTCGAAGATGCCCCCCTCGAAGGCCATCTTGTCGTCGTTCTCATTGGCGGCATAAGCATCGCCGCCAATCATCACGTCCTGCTGGGTGTAGGCGGTGAAGTCGATGTCGGCGCCCAGACGGGCGTTCACCTTCTTGTATCCACGGTTCACTAATGCGGCAAACCAGGCCAGGTCGTCGGCCGTGGTGAGGGTGTAGAAGCCGTCGTCGTGAGCCAGATAGTCAATGTCCACCTCGCCACAGACCGTGCAGACGCCATTATGGAACTGGTGCGGGTCGCGGTTCGACTCGTTGCTGTTCGAGAAGGTGGTCTCGCCGCCCTTTGAGGTGCCGTCGCAGTTCAGGTCGCCCACGGCATACACGACGCCGTGCGAGGCGAAGGGCACGGGGTAGGCATCGACGCCGAGCGTCTGATACCAGATGACGTCCTGCGACTGCTTGCCGTTCATGGTGTAGGCCACGCTGCCGCTCTCCAGGTCGAGGGGATTATCGCTGATGGCCTCGCCTTGGGCACCGTAGCAGTCGTAGTTTCCAGTGCCCTTGCCATTGCCGTTGCGCCAGAGGTAGTTGTTACCATCGACGCCCGACACCCAGCCAGCGTTGTAGCAGTTGGTGATTTCGCTGCCGTTGTCGCCCACCCATCCGCAGAGGGCTGCGCTCTCGTTGGCACCAACCACGCCACCCACGTTGAAGCAGCGGATGAGCTTGATGCCGCAAGCGCTGCTCATGCTCACGCCGATGATGCCGGCAGCGTTCTGGAACTGGGCGCCCACCATACCGGCGTTGCCGCAGTTCTCGAAGGTGACCGAGCCACCGCCGTTAGTACCACCGGCGATGCCTCCTACGAAGCACTTACCGTTGATTTCGCACAGCTCGTCCATCACCACATTCTTGATGTAGGCACCGTTGTTGAGAACGCCGAACAGGCCCACATACTCCTGCTCGGGCAGGTTGATGTAGAGGTTGTGGATCTTGTGCTCCTGTCCGTCGAATGTTCCCTTGTAGGGGGTAGCCACCGAGCCGATGGGCGTAAAGTCTTCCACGGGCGTCATGTCAATGTCGGCGGTGAGCACGGCGTTGGCGGCCTGCTCGCCTCCTGCCACGAGGGCCGAGAAGTCGACCAGGTCCTGGGCCGTTGCAATCTGATACACGCCGTTGTTTTGCTCCAAGGCTTGCGCCCCGTTGCTCCACATTGCTCCTACGGCGCAGAGGAGCGTGATGAGTAGATTCTTTTTCATAGATTCTGTCCGTTTTAATTATTATAATTTATCCTAATTCATTTGGTTGCGCGTAGTATATGCAATTTATTGAACATACCTATAATATTTTATCCTAATTCCTGTCCTGTTCTATTTGGTTATGAGTTTTGCCGTCACGGTCTCGTTGAGCAGGTCGACGGTGATGCGATAGCGCCCTTCCTGCGTGATGGTCCACTTGGTGTCGTTGCCGCCCGTGCGCAGGTGCTGCTCTTTCAAAATGTCGGTGTCCTGAACGAAGGGATGCAGACTCTTGGGGTTCCAGCGGTCCTGGCCTTGGAACTTGAAGCTGCGGCTCTCCTCCACGTCGGGATGATTTTTCAGCTCGCCTTCCCACGTCCAGACGAAAGGATTGTCCATGCTCTGCTCCATCAGCAGCATCTTGCCCTCGCACTTCCAGCCCACCTCGGTGGCGCCGCCGGCGATGAACAGCTCGCCCCAGGGCTGCACTATCTCGCCCTTGAGCACGCGCACGTTGGCATTCACATGGAAGCGATAGCGGTCTTCGCTCACCACCACCTGCCAGGGCTCGCCAGCCTCGGAGCTCTCGCTGAAGGCCAAGCCGTGGTTGACGATGTTGGCATCGGGCAGCAGTGGATTCAGGTAGCGCGTGGCCGAACCTGCCTTGCGCTGTGTCTGCACGCGTAGCTCACCTGCCGAGAGTTTGCCCACGAACTTGAAGTCGCCGTCGGCCACCTTCTCCAGTTTCTGCGCGCCGCCCGGTACTGCCGAGCCCACGGCCCACAAGTCCTGCGCCACTGCGTGGCTAAATGATAAATGATAAATGA
>JAFZSR010000058.1 GCA_017619275.1 Prevotella sp.
AGCGGATAAACGAACACTATCGCGAGCCGTAACCCTCTTCTGAGGGCGAGAATCCGAAAGAATCAATTTCTACGGAACGGCTTCCACTCGAATTTATGTATTAATAGATATTACCTTAAGTTTTTAAGATTTGCAATATTCAATGGTCAATGTTCAACGTTCAATGTTCAACGTTCAACGTTAAAAGAAAGCACTGCCCCTGTAAGCCGGGTTCTGTGCCGACATTGCTGCCGGTGCCTGCCATTTATCTACTGCGCACGTCGCCATGCGCCTCTAGCGTTCTACCCTCCATCGCAGCCCAGCCCACAAGGAGCCAAGCACTCGGGCGGGCAACCCTCGGCATGTCGATGGTATACATGAACTTGCAGCCTCCAGCGGGAACAGCCCGACGATCACCCGTCGGCTGGTGGTCTCTTACACACGCCTTCTCACCCTTACCCCTCCCAACGTTGAACGTTGAACATTGAACATTGAACGTTCAACGTAAAAAGAGGGGCGGTCGTTCTCTTCTTCCCTAACCAGCTGTCGCCAACTGCTTCTATTTTCAGAAGTGGAGCGCCCTGTGCTGCCCGGACTTTCCTCCCGCGTCGCCCTTTGGGGGCAGCGCCAGCGGCAGAGCCAGGGCAGTGCTTTCGTGTTGCAAAGGTACGAATAAGCGAGCAAAAAGCGAAGGAAAAATGTGTTTTTTTCGAAAAAAAGTGCTACCTTTGCGGCCGTTTTAAAAAAGAACATCATTATGAGTCAAATCTACACCATCGGACTGCTCATCATCTCCAACATTTTCATGACCATCGCCTGGTATGGCCACCTGAAGCTGCAGCAGCTGAAAGTCTTCACCGACGACACTCCCCTCTATCTCATCATCCTTTGCTCGTGGCTGCTGGCTCTGCCAGAGTATTCGTGCCAGGTGCCCGCCAACAGAATAGGCTTCGTGGGCAACGGCGGACCCTACACGCTGATGCAGCTGAAGGTGATTCAAGAGGTAATCTCCCTCTCGGTGTTCACCGTCTTCGTCACCCTGTTCTTCAACGGTGAGTCGCTGCACTGGAACCATGCCATGGCCTTTCTCTGCCTCATCCTTGCCGTCTATTTCGTCTTCATGAAATAGAGTCGCTGTGGGAGAAGCAGATTAGAAAAGAAAGGTATGGTGGGGGGGAGGATTATTTCTTCCTGTATTTCTTGCTGAATAGGTCGGAGTGTGTGCCAGTGTTTAGGAGCACAAGGACAAGCTCTTGATTGCGTATCTCCCAAACAAGAAGCCAGTCGGGCTGGATGTGACACTCCCACTGCCCTTTGCGGTCGCCTGTCAGGACATGAGGTTGGTACTTTTCTTCGAGCTGCTCGCCATTGAGCAATTTACCAACGACTGTCCAAAGCTCGTCCATTGGAAAACCACGACGCTTGCAAAGCTTCATGTTCTGTTTGCACTCGCCCGTGACGCGCAGTTTGTATTTCGTACTCATCCTTCAATCTCCTTGATAAGGTCATCCAGACTGTCGTATTCATAAATACGACCTTCGTCGAGGTCACGCAGCGAACGCTCGTAAGAGGACATCCGCCGACGGCGCGGAACGGTGACCTTCGTCACGCCGCGAACCATGGAGATGGCTTTCTTGATATCACGGAGCATGCTGATGTCCTCGAAATCGACGGTGAGCCTGCCAGGCTGCGGGGGAATTGCTGTCTTTGTACTCATATTCGTTGTCGTTTTGATGATTTACGAATGCAAAGTTACGAATTAATTTTCAATTAACGATAAGATTTGTAGAGTTTAACGTGATTTAGAACCGTTTTGGCACATTTATTAATGAAAATGCCTGCTAGAAATGGCAAAGTTCTCAATTTGTATTATTTACTACCACCCAAATCCCAGAAGCTAGAGCAACCAAGATACAACGGTGGTACAACAACCTCGTTTTAGCCCGCTTTTCTTGTCATCAAATAAGCCTCTTAATGAGCAGCCAGCACTTCCCAAAAATTTGGTAACGATTTTTTGAAATTTGGTAACGACTTTTGAAAAAATCTCGTACGAGATTTTTTTCCGCTCCGCTATTGTGTTTTGATAACGCGCGCCGTTCCTAAAAAAATGCGATTAAACGAACAAATGGCTTTTCCGTAATTTTCCGAAAAATAAATGTGCGAAAAAGATTGGCGGTTTCATTTTTTTTTCCTAACTTTGCCGAATGAAGGACAAAAAAGAAGAAAAATGGCAAACAAAAGAACCCTGAAACGAACCGTCAACGGCATCTGCGAAGAGCTGTTTGCCGAGTGCATCGCCGCCTCGCTCTATGGCAACGAGCAGCACTCCGACAATGCCGATGCAGTGCTCTTCAGCATCCTGAAGATACAGCGAAACTACATTGCACGTGTGTCACACCCCGAACCTGGCATCTCGGCCAAGGCCTACTACCACGACCTGCGCACCAAGTTTGCAGCCGAGGTGAGCGAGCTGGCCGACCACATCAACAGTCTATGAAACGATTCTGTTCATGGCTGCTGTTTAAGCGCATGGGCTGGACGGCACACGTTGACCAGCCCTGCCCCGAGAAATGCATCATCTGCGTGGCCCCGCACACCAGCAACTGGGATTTCATCATCGGCGAACTCTACAACGTGGCCACCGGCCTGAAGAGCAACTTCTTGATGAAGAAGGAGTGGTTCTTCTGGCCGCTGGGCATGCTCTTCCGCCGTATGGGGGGCATCCCCGTACATCGGCAGAAGCACACCAGCATGACCGACACGCTGGCCACCGCCATCGGCGAGCGCGACCATTTCCGCCTGTGCATCACGCCAGAGGGCACAAGGAAACGCGTTACGGAATGGAAACGTGGCTTCTACGTCATTGCGCAGAAGGCCAACATCCCCATCCTGCTCTACGCCATCGACTACCAACGCAAGCTGATAGAGTGCACACGCACCATCCAGCCCAGTGGCGACATTGAGGCCGACATGAAAAACATCAAACTATACTACAAGGACTACAAAGGGCGAAAGCCTGAATTATTTGCAATTTGACTATGCACGATGCACAATTCCGTCGCTTGCTGGCGGCATTCATCATATTTCATTGTTCACTGTTCATCGGTCCCGCAGGGGCGCAGAAGGCCTGGGTGCGCAACGAGTCGCTGCCTTATAGCATCAGCCGTGGACTGAAGGACCGCCATGTGTCGGTATGGGCCAGCCACGGCCGCTACTACGACCAGCAGAAAGGCTATTGGCGTTGGCAGCGTCCGGCGCTCTACTGCACCACCGAGGACCTGTTCACTCAGACCATCGTGGTGCCCTACCTCATCCCGATGCTCGAAGATGCGGGCGCCGTGGTGTTCACGCCCCGCGAGCGCGACTGGCAGCGCCACGAGGTAATCGTCGACAACGACCCCAGCAACTCGATAGTGAACTGCCGCTATGAAGAGAGCTACTTCCGCAACGCCTGGCAACAGGCGCCCGGAATGGGATTCGCCATGCACGACGGTCCCTATGTGGATGGTGAGAACCCCTTCGAGGCCGGAACGGCACGCATGGCCGAAACCACGAAGAACAAAAGCAAGACCAGCGAGGTGACCTACCAACCCAACCTGCCCGAGGCTGGCCGCTATGCCGTGTACGTGAGTTATCAGACCGTGCCCGGCAGCATCGACGACGCCCACTACACCGTGTGGCACAAAGGCGTGCCCACCGAGTTCCGCGTGAACCAGCAGATGGGTGGAAGCACATGGGTGTACCTGGGCACCTTCGACTTCGATGCGGGCCTCTCGCAGCAGAACAGCGTGGTGGTGTCGAACCTGTCGAACCATCGCGGCATGGTCACCACCGATGCCGTGCGCTTCGGAGGCGGCATGGGCAACATCAAGCGCGGAGGCACCACCAGCCATCTGCCACGATGTCTGGAGGGGGCGCGCTACTATGCCCAGTGGGCGGGCATGCCCTACGAGGTGTACAGCTTCAAGGAAGGCCTGAACGACTATGCCGACGACATCAACGTGCGCTCCTACATGACCAACCTGCTCTGCGGAGGCTCGGAGTATGCCCCCGACTCGGCCGGTCGCCACGTGCCTATCGAGATGTCGCTGGCCGTGCATAGCGATGCCGGCTTTACCGATACCGGCCTCGGCGTCTACGGCACTCTCACCATCTGCACCACCAAGAATGGCGACAAGACGCTGGGCAACGGCCGCAGCCGCGACCTATCGAAAGAGCTGGCCACCAACCTGCTCAACAACACCACCAGCGACCTGCAATACCGCTTTGGCGAATGGAAGCTGCGCAAGCTCTACGACCGCAACTATTCCGAAACGCGTCTGCCCGTGGTGCCCAGCTCCATCATCGAGACCATGTCGCACCAGAACTTCGGCGATATGCGCTACGGCCACGACCCCAACTTCCGCTTCTGGATGGCTCGCAGCATCTACAAGACCATGCTGCGCTTCATGGCCCGCCAGCACGGCGACAAGTATGCCGTCACGCCCCTCGCCCCCGACCACTTCCACTGCGAGTTCACGGGCAAGCGCGGCGAGGTGCAGCTATCGTGGCAAGGCCTCATCGACGGGCAGGAGAAGACCAGCGAGCCCACGGGCTACATCCTGTATATCGCACAGAACGACGGAGGCTTCGACAACGGCACCCCGCTGCGCGGCACATCGTGCAACGTGAAGCTGGTGCCTGGCGTGCTCTACAGCTTCCAGGTGAGAGCCGTCAACGAGGGCGGGCAGAGCTTCCCCACCGAGGTGCTCTCGGCCTACTACAGCCCCGACGCCCAGCGCACGGTGATGATTGTCAACGGCTTCCACCGTCTGTCGTCGCCTGCCATCAGCCGCACGGGACAGGGCTTCGACATGGACGAAGACCCAGGCGTGAGCTACGGGCGCACCGCCGGTTGGCTGGGCCGCCAGCTGGTGTTCGACCCCTCGCGCATTGGCATTGAAGACTCCACCGGGCTGGGATTCTCGTCGAGCGAGCTGCAAGGCAAATTCATTGCCGGCAACGATTTCAACTATGTGCGTACGCACGCCGAAGCCATCGCCGCCACCGGGCGCTTCAACATTGTGAGCGCTTCGGCACAAGCCCTTGAGGCAGGAAGGCTGAATCTGCAGCGATGCGATGTCATCGACCTGCTGCTGGGTCTGGAGCGCAACGACGGCCACAGCCTCGTGGCCTACAAGACGTTCACCCCCGCCATGCAAACCCAGCTACGACAGTATGCAGCCCAGCACGGCAACCTGCTGGTGAGCGGGGCCTACGTAGGTACCGACATGACAGCGGCCACCGAGCAGCAGTTCCTGGCCGACGTGCTCAAGGTGACGTGCCCCACCACCTATCGTGAGCCGGGCAACACCGTCAACGGACTGGGCACCGCCTTCACCTTCCACCACCAGCTCAACGAGCAGCACTACGCCGCCACCAGCGCCGACGTGCTCATGCCCACCGCCGCCGAAGCCTTCCCCACCATGGTGTATGCCAATGGCCACAGCGCCGCCGTGGCCTACGGAGGCAACGACTACCGCGCACTCACCATGGGCTTCCCCTTTGAGTGCATCACCGACCCGCAGATGCGAAACGACATCATGCGCGGCATCCTCAACTACCTCATGCCCAATTAAACGTAATTCGTAATTTGTAATTTAATAAAGATGGCAAAGATACAAGCTAACGCATCGGGCACCCGAAGCATTGAAGTGACCACCCAGCACCTGCAGACATTAGACCAATACCAGCTGCTGCGCGACCTCGTAGGCTCTCACGGATACATCGACGAGGACGTGCTGGAGAAGTTGAAGATGAACATCCGCTCGCTGCTCGAGTCGGAAGAGGCCGGCCACGACAAGGCACTGCTCGACCTGTGCCTCGACGTCGTTTATCATCCCAACATGAAGGCCTTTGGCCTGCAGCAGCTCTGCCAGCACTACATGGAGTGGAAAAATGAAGAATGAAGGACGAAGCGTATAGGCTGACCGACTTCCTGCCGACGACGAAGAAGGAGCTGGAGCTAAGGGGATGGGACTACGTCGATATCATCCTCTTCTCGGGCGATGCCTATGTCGACCATCCTTCGTTTGGCGTTGCCGTCATCGGGCGCACGCTCGAGGCTGCGGGCTATCGAGTGGCCATCGTGCCACAGCCCGACTGGCACGGCGACTATCGCGACTTCCGCAAGCTCGGTCGGCCACGTCTGTTCTTCGGCATCTCGCCCGGCTGCATGGACTCGATGGTGAACAAATACACCGCCGCCCGCCGCTTGCGCTCCGAAGATGCCTACAGCCCCGATGGGCGACACGACATGCGCCCCGAATACCCCACCATCGTCTATTCGCGCATCCTTCGCCAGCTCTACCCCGACGTGCCCATCATCCTCGGAGGCATCGAGGCCTCGCTGCGCCGACTCACCCACTACGACTATTGGCAGGACCGTCTGCGCCCCTGCATCCTCTGCGACGCCGATGCCGACATGATCACCTACGGCATGGGCGAGAAGGCCACGCTGCAGTTGGCACAACGACTCAGCGACGGCGAACCCATCAGCCAAATCACCGACCTGCCCCAAACCGTCTTCATCCGCCCCGCCAACGATATTCCCGGAGGACTGCAGCCCACCGACATCGTGCTGCACAGCCATGAGGAATGCCAGAAGAGCAAGCGCTGCCAAGCCGAGAACTTCCGACACATCGAGGAGCAGTCGAACATGATTCATGCAAAGCGTCTCTTGCAGCCTCTCACTCCCCTTTCACTCCCCTCTCACTCCCCTTCACTCCCTCCTTTGACCGTCATCGTCAATCCCCCCTACCCTCCCATGACCACGGCCGAGCTCGACGCCAGGTTCGACCTGCCCTACACCCGTCAGCCCCATCCCAAATATCGAGGCAAGCGCATCCCTGCCTACGAGATGATCAAGTTCTCGGTGAACATCCACCGTGGATGCTTTGGCGGTTGTGCCTTCTGCACCATCTCCGCCCATCAGGGCAAGTTCGTGGTGTGCCGCTCCAAGGAGAGCATCATGCGCGAGGTGAAACAGGTGGCGCAGATGCCCGACTTCAAGGGCTACCTCTCCGACCTCGGCGGACCCTCGGCCAACATGTATGGCATGCACGGCCGCAACCCGAAGGCTTGCGAGGCCTGCCGCCGCCCCAGCTGCATCCATCCGCAAATCTGTCCCAATCTAGACACCAGCCACCAGCAGCTGCTCGACATCTACCATGCCGTCGATGCTATGCCAGAAATCAAGAAGAGCTTCATCGGCAGCGGCGTGCGCTACGACCTGCTCCTGCACAGAGGCAAGGACGAGGCCGCCAACCGCTCGGCCGAGCAGTACACACGCGAACTCATCACCCACCATGTGAGCGGACGCCTGAAGGTGGCCCCCGAGCACACCAGCGACCATGTGCTGCAGTTGATGCGCAAGCCGTCGTTCCGGCTCTTCCAGCAGTTCAGCACCATCTTCAACCGCATCAACCGCGAAGAAGGTCTCCGCCAGCAAATCATCCCCTACTTCATCAGCTCGCACCCCGGATGCCGCGACGAGGACATGGCCCAGCTGGCGAGCATCACCCGCAAGATGGGCTACAAACTGGAACAGGTGCAGGACTTCACTCCCACCCCCATGACCACTGCCACCGAGATGTGGTACACCGGCCTCGACCCCTACACCCTGCAGCCCGTCTACGTGGCCCGCACTCCACAACAGAAGCAGGCACAAAACCAACACTTCTTCTGGTATAAGCCCCAACCAACGGCCAAAGACCATAAGCGCCACGAAACAGGAAAGGACAAAAAGGCACGGCATGATAAAAAGAAGTGAAAACAAAGCGCAGCCCAAACCCTCACGTAAAACGGATTATTCTTCCCTCAAATCCGTATAATCCGTATTAATCCGTTGTCTATATAAATATATGTATTAGACCATGAATATTCCCACCGACCAGACAGACAACAGCGTGTCGTCATACGTGACTGAGTCCTACGAGGGTTTGGACACGACATTCAGCGAGGTGACCCATCTTCCTTCGCGTGGCTATTGCGACCTTTACCGCGCCAAGCGCTACGGACGCTGGTATCTGCTGAAATGCCTGAAGCCAGAGCACGAAAATGTTGCTGCCTACCAGCAGATGCTGCGCAAGGAGCTGGAGGTACTGATGCGTTTGCAACATCCCGGCGTGATGCAGGCCATGGGCATGGAGACGGTGGCGCTTCCCAATCGGGGAGCCACCACCTGTATAGTGGCCGAATGGATTGATGGCATAACACTGGCAGACCGCCTTCATTCCCCCAAACGGGAGACAAAGGAGACGGGTGAGTCTCTTCCCCCCTTTGGGAGGACAGAGGGGGACCGCATTGTCCTCGAGCTGGCCGAGGCCCTATCCTACGTACACCAACAGCAAGTGGTGCACCGCGACCTGAAGCCCTCCAACGTGATGATCACCCACAACGGCGGCTATGTGAAGATTATCGACTTCGGCCTGGCCGACACCGACAGCCACGCCATCCTGAAGCAGCCCGCCGGCACCCTGCGCTACATGGCTCCCGAAAATGCGCAACTGGCACAGGCCGACGTGCGCAACGACATCTACTCCCTCGGCGTCATCATGCAGGAGATGAACCAGATGGGCCGCGTGGTGCCCAAGAGAATCGTCAACCGCTGTCTGGCGCCCATTGATCAGCGGTGGCCAAACATGGAAGCCGTGGTCGACGCGCTGAAACAGAGCCAGCGCCGTCGCCGCCGACTATACATTGTTGCAGCCGCGGCCCTGGTGGCTGTCGTCATTGGTTTGCTGGTCGCACAGTTACTCCACTTGAAAGAACAGGCTACCGACATGGAGGGCAACGCCGCCGAGATGAGCCGTCAGCTGCGCATCCTGCGACACGAAATCATCGACTTCGACGACCCAGCGGTGAAACGCCTGTGCGTTGCCCGCTGGGACACCGACCACGACGGCGAGCTGAGTTACAAGGAGGCTGCCGCCGTGACGTCGCTCGACAGCGTGTTCACCGCCGACAGCCACATCACCAGCTTCCACGAGCTGAAATACTTCACCGACCTCATCACCATCAACCACGATGCCTTCCACAACTGCACAGCGCTGAGCCAGCTCACCCTGCCCCGCCATGTGCGCTTCTTCCAACGGAACGCCTTCCGCAACACAGGCCTGCAGATGCTCACCGTGCCGAGCACCGTGGTGGGCATCGGCGACCATTGCATGGACGACTGCCAGGCACTGCAGACCGTGGTGTTCGAGGCGGTGCTCCCCGCCACCAACGAGGGGGTCCGCCCGTTACAAAACTGTCCGGTGCTGACCGACATCTTCGTGCAGCGGTATGCAGATCTCACTATGACCGACCGCGTGGAATGGAACGCGCTACGCCCGCTGATGAAAAAGCACATCGTGTTTGCCGATGCCGAAGTGAAGTCCATCTGCCTGAAACACTGGGACAAGAACGGCGACGGTGAGCTGCAGATAGACGAGGCACAGGCCGTGACGTCGCTCAACGCCGCCTTCAGTAACAATCCCGTGATACAGCAGTTCGACGAGCTGCGCTATTTCACTGGTCTGCACGAGATAGGCATCAGCGAGTTTGAACGTTGCAAAGCCTTGCGCAGCATCCAGCTACCTGTCACCATCACCAGCATCAGGGCGTGGGCATTCTACCATTGTTTCGCACTCGAACACATCGACCTGCCCGAACGGCTGCAAACCATCGAAAACGACGCCTTCATGGAATCATCCCTACACTCCATCTTCATCCCCGCCGCCACCACCAGCATCGCCACCACGTCGGTGTCGGCCATTCAGGAGTTGGAGAGCGTGGTGGTAAGTCCCGACAACCCCGTCTACGACAGCCGCGACAGCTGCAACGCTATCATCGAGACGCGGACGAACACGATGATTTCAGGCAGCACCAAGGCCCACATCCCGCGCAGCGTCACCAGCCTGAGCGACGAGTGCTTCAACCATTTCAACCCGCAGGAGCTCACCATCCCCGCACAAATCACCCGCATAGGTCCCTGGTCGCTGGCATGCCACATCGGCCGCCTCTACCTGGAGTCACCCGTGCCGCCAGCCTTCGACTCGCAGGGCGGACAGGTCTACATCACCAACCGAGCTTTAAACGGCTATCCTGACCCTGAAATCTATGTGCCCGTCGGCTCACTCGACGCATACCGCCAAGCAGAGGGCTGGAGCGTTTTTGCCGACCACATACACGAATACGCCGTCACCGAATAATAAACAAGTTGGCACTTTTTCCGCGTGGCGGCTTTTGAAAAAACATGTCTTTACATTTGTGTTATGTCTGCTAAACATTTTGTTTGCAAAAGTGTTAATCAAGGTAAACACATTTGGGGCGAATCTGTTTACAATAGATAACACTTCGCGAGTGCAAAGATAGAAACTTTTTTTGAAACCATACGTTTTTTCCCGAAAAAGTTTGTAGATTTGCTTCCTATTTGCTACTTTTGCATGCTACTACACAACATTTGAGGCTTATGATTCACCAATTATGCAAGGAGATAGAGACGGCTATAGGCAAACAGCCGAAGACCCCGAAGGACTTTGACCAGCTTCGGGAGATGATTTATGGGCGGCTGCACTCCTATGTAGGCCGCACCACCTTGATGCGGATATGGGGATATGTGGACGAGGCGGTGGAGCCGCGCCAGAGCACGCTCGACATCCTGTCGCAATACTTGGGCTACCACAGCTGGGAGGACTACCAGCAGAATGTGTCCCTCCAGCAGGAGCGCCAAAGTAGTCCCGTGCTGAGCAGACACCTCAACGTGCCGGAAACGCTGAAGCATGGCGACAGGCTGCGGCTGACGTGGCAGCCACAACGGGTGTGCGATGTGGAGTACCTGGGCGACCTGACGTTCCGGGTCATCGCCTCCGAGAAAACCCGTCTGC
Organism: Prevotella sp.; assembly: GCA_017619275.1. Classification (GTDB taxonomy): domain Bacteria; phylum Bacteroidota; class Bacteroidia; order Bacteroidales; family Bacteroidaceae; genus Prevotella. The sequence goes on from JAFZSR010000058.1 coordinate 10,887, forward strand.
AGGCTGGCGACACGTTTCAATGCAGCCTGATTATTGAGCGGGAACCGCTCTACCTCGACAACCTGCGACAGGGCACGTGCCCGCCCATCGCCTATGTATGCGGCAAGAAGTCAGGCGTGTGCTTCGAGTTCATTCCGTCTGCGACGCAGACATAAAAAAACACGACCATAACGAATACTCCCCTTTGTTTCTCCGCCTGCGGCGCTACGTAAATATACGCAAATGGCCATAAATGTCTCATTAATATTTATGACTCATTCTTCGCCCGTTGCTTTCTTTTTATAAGAGCTCAGGCGAGCAAGCTCGGAACACGTCCATTCACGGCTATTTGCGTTGCGTCGCAGACATATTAACTTTGGTTCTAATCATCGTCACTGACATTTTTTTTGCAAAAGGAACAAAATGGAACAAAAGGATTTGCGGGAAAACCGCTATTTTTGCACCTGACTAAAAAAAATGCAGCTCACAATGAACGACTTTCAAAAAAATTGCTTATCTTTGCACCGTCATCCCCGCTACAGGGGTTTGGCAACATCGAGGAAAGCTATTAAGCTTTACCCTGTCAGAGAATCTGGAAAATTCTAGTAGCAAGGGAAAAGGCTGAAAGCTGTTCTTCCTGTTGTGGCATATACACAGCTGGCTCCATACCTTTGGGGCGTTTTGGCATATATGCTCGCAGGTGTGAGCTGTTTTTCATTCTTTATGCTACGGGTATTCCAGAACCTTCTGACGAAGAATGTCAAGAAGGCTCACACCCTTTGTGCGTAAAAACGAAAAAACAATCTGAGAACAAACTATATATTATCAACAACTTAATTTTATAAGCTTATGAAACATTTTAAACTTTCTTTGTTGCTCACCGTGCTCATGAGCATGGTCAGCATGGGCGCATGGGCCGACGGATTTAAGGTCGGAAATCTGTACTACAATATTGTGAGTGCATCTGACAAGACTGTGGAGGTTGTAAAGCCCGATATAGGTGCCAGCTTTCAAGACAATATTATCGTGCCTTCTACTATTTCCTACGAAGGAATACCTTTTACTGTGGTAGGAATCGGCGCTAGCGCCTTTCCTAATATTTCTTCTATTGTATTACCGAATACTATTGAATATTTCGGAGAAGAAGCATTTGCTGGGGCTAATTTTTCATCTATTGAAATACCAAATTCTGTTAAAACGATCGGACCAGGTGCATTTAGATTTTGTTTTTCTCTTTCAACTATCGTCATTCCTAATTCTGTGACAGAAATCGGGGAGATGACTTTTTGGAATTGTACTAAGCTTGAAAGTGTTGTTCTTTCTGAAAATCTTACATACCTTCCTTATTGGATGTTCAGAGATTGTTCTCAATTGACAAGCATAACTATTCCTGATAATATTACAGACATTGAGCAAGAAACTTTTTATGGTTGTCAGAATTTGGCCTCAGTAGTTCTTCCTAAAAGATTGAAAAGAATGGAAGCTGATATTTTTGCTGGTTGTGATAAGATAAGGAATATTACGTCAAGGAGTAGTTTGATAGGTTGCGATTTTAACATCGATAAGAATGCATTCTCTGGTACAGTTCAGATGTTTGCTTCAGTCAAAGTTCCCGAAGGCAGTATTGCCCGCTACCAGGATATCGGCTGGGGAGATTTCTCGAATATCGAGGAAGATAGCTCTTTGCCCGTCCAGTGTATTATTGACGTTTCAACAAATTATATAGATACTGGAAATCTAGCTACTTTCCAATTTTTTGGTAATGTAAAAGTAAATGACTATACGGTTCAATGGATTGACTGGGAGAATTCTAATTTCTGGGATTATTCTTGTGATCCTATTCTCGTAGATAAAGGCAACACCCCTGTTCTGACTTTTATTCCTTACACTACTAACACAGAGATTGTCAAAGTAACTGTGAACGGCATTGATGTCACCGATAAAATACAGAATAACACTTACACCATGGACCCTGTGACGGGTGATTGCTCTGTCTATGTTGAGTTTGACAATGGCGTACGTACAATTGAAGCCAACTACGACACAAACTGTGGAGGTGTCTTTTTGGATGGCAATTGGGTCGATGGTCATTGTAATGATATTTGGATGGGGTGTGGTAATGTTTATGAGACCACCAAAAACGCCACCGTCAGAATGACCATTGAACCTCACGAAGGTTTTAAGATAAAAACAGTCTTGGTTGGTGGAAGCGATGTCACAACGCAGTATCTGGCTGACAGCTACTATGACATCTCAAATATTCCTTTAAGTGGAACAAGCGTGTCCGTGCAGTTTGAGGAAGTTAAGTGGTACACCGTAAGCACAAACAATTACGACTATCATCATTCATGTCACGTTACGGTAAACGGACACTCTTTGGATTATTGGGATTCATTACGATATCAAGAAGGTGAGAATGTGAAAATAACAGTTGATTGGGGGGATGATGTTAAAGTGACCTCCATCTCTCTCAACGGAACTTCAGTGGCATCGGGCAACAATATTACCAGCCCCTTCAGCTATTCATTTAATATCTCTGAAGATGTGGTCATAAACTTGCAAGTCGTCGAGAATCCTCACATCTTGGCCGTGAGCTATACGGGCGACGGCAGCGTGACCATTAACGGTAGCGAAGTTGCCTCTGGCACAAACTATGAAATAGCAATGAATGGCATGGCTTATGTAACCATTCAGGCCGATGAAGGCTGCGAGATTGAAAGCGTGCTCTATAATGGCAGTGAGCAGCTAAGCGATACGCACGACACATATTATGAATTCAGGGCCGACTACGGCGAAGGCAGCAACCAAACGCTCACGGTGAAATTCCGCCGTGCCCAGTGCTTCATTGCCACAAATATCCAAGGTAACGGTACGGTGGCCATCAACGGCGTGAACCTGACAAACGGCGACAACACGGCCTACGACCCCGACCAAGACCTGACGGTGACCTTCACACCCGGCACTGGATGGGAGCTGGCAAGCGCCAACATTGACGGTGCCGACATCACTAGCTATGCCCAGGGCGGAACCTACACCATTAAGAAGATTAACGCCAACAAAACCATCGACGTGACCTTCGTGCCAGTCAGCCTGACATTCAGCACATACCGCTACATGACCATCTGCTCACCCCAGGGACTTGACTTCCGCGGTGTCAGCGATGTGAAGGCATGGACGGTGACGGGCTTCGACGGCAACAAGATCTACCTCACTCCCGTAGAAATTGTGCCGGCCGGCAAGGGCGTGCTGCTTGAGGCCGCAGTGGGCACCACATGGACACCCACTTTCACTGACGAAAAGTTCTACATGGCCAACCTCTTAGTGGGCACACTGAACCCCATCTGGCTGGATGTCTACAGCTACAACGCCGACAACTACTGCCGCAACTATATCTTTAGCAACGGAACGAAAGGCCTGGGCTTCTATCCGCTGAGCAGCGCCGGTGACTTTGCTGCGGGCAAGGCCTACCTGCCCATCCCCACATACGTTGTGGAAGGGGCACGCGGTGGACAGTTCACGCTCGACTTCGACGGCAACACCAACGGCATTGACAGCGTGAACGACGCTGGCGAGACAGAGAGCATCTACAGCATCAGTGGCGTGCGCGTGGATACTCCCAAGAAGGGCCTCTACATCAAGAACGGCAAGAAGATAGTGGTGAAATAAACGGTAAAAACACTTCGAGCTTATGAAAAAGAAGATGTATATAAGCCCCTGTGTATGCGAAGAACTCATCGTGGCGGAAAGCGATATGGCCACAGGGTCTATGTTTGTGCATACAGAGGATAATACTGACATCAACGTGTATGAGGATGAGGGGCATACACCCGGAGATGCCCTGTCACGTTTCAATATATTTGGAGACGACGAGTACTAACAGCCACATTCCAGCTCGGTCGGATTTGCAATCCGGCCGAGCTGTTTTTCGGCCTATACGGTTGAGATGACATCTTGAATGAAAACAGGAAATACATTTTTTCAGAAACGAATCATCCTAATTGCTAAAAAAAATATGAAAATCTATCGATTATTCTTTATCACCATGCTCATGAGCATGATGGGCGTACGGGCGAACGCTGACCGTTTTGCAGTGGCAAATAGTGACGGTGTGACCATCTATTACAATAGCATAAATAACTCTGAGGTTGAGGTGACCGCTAATAACGACAACTCCAGTTCGTATTCTGGCGATGTGGTAATTCCCAAAAATGTCACATACAATAGCACTACCTACACAGTCACGAGTATAAGTAAGAGTGCGTTTTGGAACAGTTCAAACTTAACCTCCGTCACTATCCCCAACTCGGTGTTCTACATCGACGAATTAGCTTTCGCTGATTGCAGCAGCCTGACCTCCATTAAAATACCAAATTATGTTAGATTAATTGGCGATGAGGCGTTCAAGGGCTGCTCCAGCCTAAAGGACGTGACCATCGGAAACTCCGTGACCAACATCGGCAGCTATGCGTTCCGGGGCTGTTCCAGCTTGACGAGCGTGGACATCCCCAGTTCCGTGACAAGCATCGGCAGCTATGCGTTCAGCGGATGCTCCGGCTTGACCTCCATTGTTGTTGATGCTAACAATTCAGTATATGACTCAAGAGAAAATTGTAATGCAATTATCGAGACATCTCCAAACACTCTAATTAAAGGATGCTCATCATCAGTTATCCCCAGCTCCGTGACAAGCATCAGCGACAGTGCGTTCTCTGGCTGCTTCGGCCTGACGAGCGTGGACATCCCCAGCTTCGTGACCAGCATCGGCAGTTATGCGTTCTATAACTGCTCCGGCCTGACGAGTGTGACTATCCCCAGCTCCGTGACAAGCATCGGCAGAAATGCGTTCAGCGAATGCTCTGGCCTGACCTCCATTGTTGTTGATGCTAACAATTCAGTATATGACTCAAGAGATAATTGTAACGCAATTATCGAGACATCTACATACACTTTAATTCGGGGATGCAATTCAACAGTAATCCCTGGTTCCGTGACAAGCATCAGCGAATATGCGTTCTCTGGCTGCTTCGGCTTGACGAGCGTGAACATCCCCAGTTTCGTGACCAGCATCGGCAGCTATGCGTTCAGTGGCTGCTCTGGCCTGACGAGCGTGAACATCCCCAGCTCCGTGACAAGCATTGGCAACTATGCATTCAGGAGCTGCTCCGGCCTGACCTCCATAACCGTAGGATGGAATTTCCCGATAGTTATTACATATAATGTTTTTGACGGTGTCAATCTGGGTAACGTTTCGCTTCTTGTTCCTGCCGGAACCAAGGCGGATTACGAAGAGGCCCCCGTATGGGAGGATTTCGTCCAAATAGTTGAGATGGGCGGGGTTGTAGTAACTGCAAACAGCTATACTCGCCACTACGGCGAGAGCAATCCTGCGTTTGAGTACACTTCTGCAGGTGCCGCATTGGTAGGCACTCCCGACATTTCCTGCACGGCAACGGCCACCAGCCCTGTGGGTACATACCCCATCGTTATCAGTAAAGGAAGTGTGGCTAACACCAACGATCATTACGTCAACGGTACACTCACTATTACAGCGGCACCGCTGACCATTGCAGCCAACAGCTATACTATCAACATAGGTGATGCCATGCCCACATTTGATGTAACCTACAGCGGCTTCCAAAACAATGAGACGGAGAGCGTGCTGACCACGCAACCCACCATCAGTTGCCTAGCCATCGACAGCAACACAACAGGCACCTACGACATCACGGTGAGCGGTGCCGAAGCCCAGAACTACGATATCAGTTATGTTCCCGGCACACTGAACATCATCGTTGAGAAATGTGCCACGCCGATTATCGCCTTTGCCAATGGAACGCTTACGTACAGTTGCGAAACAGAAGGTGTAGAATTCGTGACAAGCATCACCATCTCTGGCGAGAAAGCAATGACGGGTAACAACATCCTTCTGTCAAATCTGACCCCCTCCTACCGAATCAATGTCTACGCCAAAAAGGATGGCTATGAGGACTCGGAGGTGGCCACGAAGGAAGTCGATTTCAAAGCTTTGAAGGGTGACGCTAACGATGATGGCGAGATCACCATCGCAGATGCCGTCCGCATCGTGGACATTATCTTAGGCAACAACTCGTCGGAGTAACGAATTCAAGATGAACAAGGTGTAGGCATCGCGTAGACAGCATGCCGGATAGCAGAGGCTGGAGGGTGTCCCGTCTTCATGACAGGGCACCCTCCAGCCTCTGATCATCCGTCATGGGCATCATCCAAAACTATCGACAAGTTCGGCCTATAGCTCATTTTGCAGGATGAAACACCGTCGAAATGCCGATTACAACAGGTGTTTTGAAAGATTCAAAAGTTTGATTGTTTTAAAAAAACTTACATCAAAATTGGGTTTTCATAGGTATAAGAAGGCAATACGCATTTCTATTACATAAAGAAAATTTACAAAATCTTCTATTCATCCTGCAAAATGAGCTATACGCCACAAGTTCGTGGGAAAAAGAGACGATAGCGGGGCGCAAAAAAATCTCGTACGAGATTTTTTAAAAAGTCGTTACCATTTTTCAAAAAGTCGTTACCAAAATTTCGGAAGTCACCACACCCCTCTAGAATGGTATCGGCGCCCCCCCTTAATCCCCCCAACTGGGGGGAGAAATGAGGAAGGGCCCTCAATCCCCAACTGGGGGGAGAAGTGAAGGGAAAGCCCCCCTTAATCCCCCAAACTGGGGGGAGAAGGTGAGAGGGTTATAGGAACGGGCTGAGCAGATGGGCCATCCATCCGCGGAAACGCTGCCAGGGGGTACGGAAGCTCTTCCACGACTCTGGCGTGAGGCGAATGCTCTGCTGCTTATCAGCATCGAACATGCTGTCGAGCTGGAGCGTGGTGGGGCGGTCGATGATGACGGCATTCTCCTCGTAGTCGAAGCGCAGCGACCGTGCGTCGAGGTTGGTGCTGCCCACGGTGCAGAAGCGGCCATCGACCATCATAATCTTCGAGTGGTGGAAGCCTGGCTGGTAGAGCCACACCTCTGCGCCGTGCTTCATCATGCGGTGCATCTGGTAGAAGGCGCAGTCGGGGGTGAGGGGAATGTCGCTCTTTGCCGAGATCATCAGCTCCACCTTCACGCCGCGCTTGATGGCTCGCTTGATGGCTCGGCTGACGCTGGGTATGAGGGTGAAATAGGGGTTGATGATGCGTAGCGAGTCGCGGGCGTCGTCGATGGCATTGATGTAGAAATGGCGCATGGCGGAATTGCGGCCCAGCAGCGAACCGTCGGCAAGACGACGGGTGCCTGGCTCGCGGTTGACGATACCGACGAGCTTATGGCCGGCCGTTGGGGTGTCGTCGTACTTCAGGTGGCCGATGGTCATGCTGTCGGTGGCCAACAGATAGCGCGAGGCGTCGAGCTGCTCGCCCGTGACCTTCTTCCAGGCGGCGATGAAAATTCGGTGCAGGTCGTCGACAGCGCTACCCTCGATGCGACAGTGCATGTCGCGCCAGGCGCCCACCTGCTCGGTGCCCTTGATGTAGTAGTCGGCCACGTTCATGCCACCAGTATAGGCCACGCGGCCATCGATGACCACAATTTTGCGGTGGTCGCGGGGCCAAATGTGGTTCACCCACGGGAAGCGGATGGGGTCGAACTCGTGGATGTCGACGCTGTCGGCGCGCAAGGCTCGGATGTGGCGCTTGAGCAGCGGCTGGTTGTTGCTGTCGTTTCCAAAGCCGTCGAAGAGGGCGCGCACCTCCACACCCTCGCGGCGCTTCTGGCGCAGGAGGTCGAAGAGCAGCGAGGCGATACTGTCGTTGCGGAAGTTGAAATATTCGAGATGGATGCTGTGGCGTGCCTGACGGATGGCGTTGAACATGTCGTCGAACTTCTCTTGGCCTGAGAAGAGGAGCGCCACGCGGTTGTCGTCGGTGAAGCGGATGCCATAGTCGCGCAGCTGGTGTAGGATGAGGCTATCGCTGGGAAGCGACGGAAGGGGCGTGGAGCGGTGTGTTGCACATGAGAGGAGCAACAAGGTGAGCACCAGACAGGAAAAGACCGAGACTTTGTGTTGCAATTTCTTCATGGATTACTGTCTGTAGCGCATGCGGTAGTCGGAAGGCGAAATGCCAAAGCGCTCCTTGAAGAGGTTGATGAAATGCTCGGCGGTGGCAAAGCCGATGTTGCCGGCCAGCTCGCTCATGTTGATATTGGTGCGCTGCAGCAGGATGCAGGCATGCTTCAAGCGCAGGTCGCGCACCACCTCGGCGGGCGTCTTGCCAGTGATGCTGCGCACCTTCTGGAAGAAGGGCTTCATCGACATGCCCATGGCTCCTGCCATCTCTTCGAGGTTGATGGGTCCGCGGCTCATGTTCTGCTGCACATACTGCTCGATACTGTTGAGGAGCTGCTGGTCGGCGGCCTCGTTCATGCTGAAGTGGGCGCCGTCTTCGTAGAAGTCGAATTTCTGGTTGTCGTTCACCTGCTCGTGGTCGGCGTCTTTATCGGCTGGCCGTTGGTGATTGTGGCGGTCGGAGTGTATCGCCTTGACGGACAACTCTTTGAGCAGTTCGTCCTCCACCACTTCTCCAGCTACGTTATGGTTAGCCCCATGCTGGTTCTCGGTGGCTGTGGTCATGCTGGAATTGCGGTTTTCGAGCATGCGCGTCTCGGCTCCCTCGATGAGACTGCTAGGCTCCTCAAAGGTGCTTACCCCCAACAACTTGTTGAAGCGGGCTACGGCATCCTGCAGGTTGAAGGGCTTCACCATATAGTCGTCGGCCGAGAGGGTGATGTCTTGGCTCGCCATCTGCTCGGGCGTGAAGTTCTTGTCGGTGAGGAGCACCACCTTGATGCTGTTGAGTTTGTGGTGCATCTTGATGTTGTTACACAGCTCGCTGCCCGTCATATCTTCCATGTCGTGCTTCACCACCACGAGGTCGGGCACCACGGTTTCAATGTCGTGGGCAGCCTTGATGATGTCGGTGTAGGGGCGGAAGTTGTAGATGTGCCTCAGCCTTGGGGTGACAAACTTGATGAGGTCTGCATTGTCGTCGATGAAGAAGATGCGGAACTTGGCGGTGGGTAGGTCTTCTGCAGGATGAATCTCGCTGGTGAACTCGTCGTCCATCAGTTCGGGCAGCTCCATCACGCCTTGGTTGTTGAACTCAAAAGAGCGGCTGACGTTCTTCCTTGCGGTTTCTTCGGGATGCTCCAGCGCGGTCTGCATGTCGCTGACGCGGGTGATGATGGTGAGCAGCTGTGAGTGCAGGGCGTTGAGCTGGTCGCGATCCTCGGTGGTGGCATTCTCGCGCTCGGCCAGGTTCATGATGATGCTGGTCATGCGCGACATGGGCTGACGCAGCTCGTCGCTGGCGGCCTTGATGTCGTCGCGCTGTTGCACCAGCTCTGCTATGATGGCGTTCTTGCGCTTCCAAATCATGCGCAGTTGCTCGATGCCCTTTTTCCAGAGATAAAGGATGGCAAGGATGACAAGGACGTAGAACAACAGCATCCACCACTGCAGGTACCAAGGCTTGCTAATGATGATCTCGATGGAGCGTTCCTCGTCGCTGATGCTCCCCTCGCTGTTGATGGCCTTCACGTGGAGCTTGTATCGGCCGCTCGGCAGGTTGGTGAAGGTGACGCCGTGGTTCATGGCATCGCCGTTGCGCCAGTCGGTGTCGAGATGCTCCATCCAATACATGAATTGCAGGCGCTCGCTCTGGTTGTAGTTGCCGGCGGCGAACTTGACGGTGATGCTGTTCTGGTCGTTGTTCAGCTTGACAGAGTAGCTCTCGTTAAGGGCTTGTGGCAGGATGACATTGCCATCGTAGGAATGGCCGATGAGCACTTCTTCCTCGCCGATGAAGAGCTGTGTGAGCATGACACGTGGCAGGGCGGTGTCGCTCCTGTCGTCCCTGGGCTTCACCCGACTCATACCGTTGAGGCCGCCCATCACCACGTTGCCGTCGCTGAGAGTGAAGATAGCTCCCTGGTTGAACTCGTCGCTTTGCAGTCCGTCGTTGCTGGAGTAGTTGTAGAAGCTGTAGCTATAGGTGCCGTCATCGTGATTGCGCTGCAGCACGATGCGGCTTGCGCCATTGGTGGTGGTGACCCACACGTTTTTGTTGCCGTCTTCGGCAATGCCACAGATATTGTTGCTGCACAGCCCTTTCTTCTCGGTGAGGTTGTCGAGGATGTCTTCCTCGATATTAAAAATGTTCACTCCCTCGCGGGTGCCAATCCAGATGAGGCCGCGCGAATCCTCGAACACCTGCGTGACGTAGCTGTTGGTGAAACGCTGCATGTTGGTGGAGTTGCCCGTGTATTGCTGCACCTGCATGTTGGCCAGGTCCATGACCAGCAGCCCGTCGGAGGTTCCGATGAGCAGTCGGTTGGCCGAGCCATAATGGAGCGAAGTGATGTTGTTTGTGATGAGTTTGCGGTTCTCCTTGTTATAGTTCGAGAAGATGCCCTGGCGCAGATTGTACATGCTGAGTCCTCCGTCGGTGGCCACCCAAAGGTTTCCCACCTTGTCGACGGCGAGGTCGTTGATGTGGTCGTTGGTGAGGGTGCTGCGCAGGCTGTCGCTGGCAGACGAATAGAAATGTGCCTTCCCATTCTTCAGTCTGGTCAGTCCGTTCTGCCTAGAACCCACCCACAGGCTGCCGTCGCTGGTGTAGGCCATGGCGGTCACTTTCTGGCTAACCAGTCTTCCATCGTAGCCGATGATGCCATCGTCGCTGGTGCCCAGCCACAGGCGGCCGTCGCCGTCTTCAACAATGGCCGTGATGTCACCAACGATGCTGGAGTCGAATTTATAGATGTTGTCGCCCACATAGGCCACACCTACCCTCGACGTTCCCACCCAGAGCAGGCCGCTGTTGTCGACATACACGCTCTGCACCGAGGTGGTTTGCACCAAGCGTTGCTGCATACGCATGTTGTTCAGTGGTATGCTTTCCATCTGGAAGGTGCCGGCCTGAATCTTCATCAGCCCTTGGCGACTGGTGGCCATCCACAGGTTGCCGGCGTGGTCGGCAGCCATGGCATTGATGCCGGCGTCGACGTTCACGCTTGTCAGTCCTAGTGCATCGCCAACGGTGGTGTTCCACTTCCCTGTTGCTTTGTCGAATACAAAAAGGGTGCCGTGTCCGTAGAGCCAGATATTGTTCTGGTCGGCAAAAACGCGCAGGGTATTAGAGCGGCGCAGATGGCGCTGGGCTATCTCGGCGTTTTTCCACAGCGTGGCCTGCTGTCGTGCGGCCGTACAACACACTAGGCGCCCGTCGTCGTAGACGATGACGGCGCCCTCGGCACATTCGCCAATGGCGCAGACATTGCCTTGCGGAATGGAATGCGCGCTATTGGCATAGCCAAACTCATAAGTGAGCTGCTGTTGCATGTTGTAGCAGACGATGCCCCGCGACGGGATATAGCCCCACAGGTTTTGGCGACTGTCGATATAAATGATTTGCGGCGGCTCGGAAATGCCTAGGCGGGCAAACACCTGACGCATATCGCGCTCGAAGCTTTCGCTCTGGGGGTGGTAGATGCAATAGCCCGAGGCGGTCTTAATCCACAGGTCGCCGCCCATGGCTTCCTGAATGGACTCAATATAGCTGTCGGGCAGCGAAGAGCTGTCCTGCGAATCGGCTTGGAAATGGGTGAACAAGTAACCGTCGTAGCGATAAAGTCCGGCTGGCGTGCCGAACCACATGAAACCTCGCTCGTCCTTCAGTATGCAGTTGATTTGGCTGGAGGTGAGGCCATCGCGCGTTCCAAGGGTCTTGAACAGGTATTGCATCTGAGCCAAAACCGTGGTGGGCAAGACACATGCAATGATGATGACGATGTACTTGAGACGCTTCATTTGGTTTACAGTTGCTTATATCATGCAGGAGTAGTGGTCGACGACACCGACGAGCCTTCTCTCCTCGTCAACCACAAGAACAGAATGAATCTTGTGGGTTTGCATGATACGCTGTATCTCGGTGATTTTGGTTTGCGGGCCGACTACTTTCGGCTCCCTGGTCATGATGTCGCTCACAGTGTGGCTGAAGAAATCGGCTTGCCAATGCTCAATGGCGCGCCGTATGTCGCCATCGGTAATCAGGCCCACCACGTGGCTGTCTGTTTCGGCCACGCCCAGTCCCAGCTTTCCCTCGCTGACAATCATAATGGCATGGCCAAGATGTTCCTGAGGCGAGAGCACGGGCAGGTCGGTCGAGCGCATCACATCGGCTGCGGTGGTGAGCAGGCGCTTGCCCAGCTCGCCGCCAGGATGGAACTGTGCGAAATCCTGTGGCTGGAAATTGCGCTTCTTGATGAGGGCCACGGCCAGCGCATCGCCCATCACCATCTGCGCCGTCGCACTGCTTGTTGGGGCAAGGTTCAGGGGGTCGGCCTCGTGGTTCACGCTGACGTTGAGGTGGCACACGGCATATTTGGCCAGCAGCGACTGGCTGTTGCCGCTCATGGCAATGATGGGAATCTGCATCTGCAGCACCATCGGGATGAAGCGCAGCAGCTCGTCGGTCTGCCCGGAATTGGAGATGGCCAGCACTACGTCGTCGCGGGTCATCACCCCCAGGTCGCCATGGAACACGTCGAGAGGATTAATAAAGAACGATGGTGTGCCCGTCGACGACAAGGTGGCGGCAATCTTAGCCCCCACATGCCCGCTCTTCCCCACGCCGGTAACAATAATCTTTCCATGGCAGCGGTACATCAGTTCCACGGCACGGTCGAACTGCTCGTCGATGTGAGGAATGAGGCCGAGCAAGGCTTCTGCCTCGTCGTGAATGCATTTGATGCCGTATTCTCGAATAGTCATGGCTATGCAATGAGTTGCTTGATGACTCCTTCCAAACGATTCAGCTCGAGCATGTTGGCAGCATCGCTGAGTCCTTGGTCGGGATTTGGGTGTACTTCAAAGAAATATCCGGTGGCGCCGAAGGCCTTGGCCGCCAGCGCCATTGAAGGCACGAAGCGCCGGTCGCCGCCCGTCTTGCCGTCTTTGGCATCGGGGCGTTGAACGCTGTGGGTGCAGTCCATGATGACGGTGGGCACAATGTCGAGCATGTCGGTGATGTTGCGGAAATCAACCACCAGCGTTCCATAGCCCATCATGTTGCCGCGCTCGGTGAGCCACACCTCGGTAGCGCCGGCCTCTCGTGCCTTCTCCACAGGGTAGCGCATGTCGCGTCCACTGAGGAACTGCGCCTTCTTGATGTTGACGGTCTTGCCCGTCTTGGCGGCGGCCACAAGGAGGTCGGTCTGACGGCAAAGGAAAGCAGGAATCTGCAGTACGTCGACCACCTGCCCCGTGGGCTCGGCCTGCCACGCCTCGTGAATATCGGTGAGCAGGCGTAGTCCGTAGCGGCTCTTCACGTCGGCCAGCATCTGCAAGCCCTTCTCCAGCCCAGGTCCACGGAAGGAGTGGATAGACGTGCGGTTAGCCTTGTCGAAGGAGGCCTTGAAGATGATGTCGACGCCCAGCCTACGGTTGATGTCGGCAAGCTCATTGGCCACCACATCGAGCAGCTCAGCCGACTCGATGACGCAAGGCCCAGCTATGAATGTCAGTCCATTCTTCATTCTTCACTCAATGATGCCAGCGTCTTTCCACTGGTTTATCAGGTTCTCCGAGTCCTTAGTGGCCGTCTCCTTGTCTATCTCGTATTCCTCAAGGATGAGCTCGGCCAGGTCGTCGGCATTGAATTCCTTATCTTGAATATTCTTCCACAGGTAGGCAGCACTGTCGTTAAGGCTGATGACTCGGCTGAAATCAATATTTTCAACACCTTCGGCCACGATGATGTACTCACCGCAGACGCTGCGCAATTTAAATCCGTTCTTTACTTTCATTTTAATTCTATTTATTGTTGTTTTTTCTTTTTCAAGAAGTTTGGCACATGCGGATGGAGGGCGAAGAGCAGATAGCGCCTGATGGGGAATAGCCGCATCCATATCCACGAGTAGGTGCGCCACTTGCGGCCGCTAATGAGGTCGGGCTTTGTGCGTCCCTTTCTGAAGAATCCCACCGCCTTGGCCCTAATGTCGTCTTCGGTGCAGTGTTCGTCCGACAGATTACCGTCGCCCCGCAGTGTCACCTTGCCTTGATCCATCTTCACAATGCGGTGCAGCACAAAATGCCCAGGTGCTATCTCGGCCAAAACGGGTTCGCCCACACGGCAAGGCTCCTTCAGCAGTTGCAGCATGGCCTTGTCGCGCCCGTCTTCCAGGAAGGGTCGCATGCTGCGCCCTCGCAGATTGATGGTGGCGGTTTTCTCAGGGTTTTCCTTCAACTGCTCCAACACAGCTGGCAGGAACACCTCGTTCTGCACTTGTAGCACTCTCATGTGGCTTGTGTCAGTATTTTGTGTGAGAGCCGTGCCGCTCCCTCGTCGGGCAAGCAATGGACGGTGTAGATGGGCGTGGTCTCGATGATGCGCGTCACGGTAGTGCACAAGTTGTCGTAGATGGTGGTGTCCCATTTCATGCTGGAGCAAGCGGGCAACAGCGAAGCGAAAGCCGATACTGGCTTCAGTTTTTCAACGCTGTTCTCCAATGCCCTTTCAATGCGACTGACGGCTCCCAGCCGTGCCCTGCGGTTACGATAGCACGGTGTCTTGCCGCTCCAAGGCGAGCCATAGAGGAAGGCTTCGCCGTCGACGATGCGCAGGATGGGGTTGTCGTCGTTAAGCAGATGCGCCCCCTCGATGTATTTCAGCCACAGCGACGTGTGGGTGCTTTTTCCAGTTCCGCTGCTGGCGATGAAAGGATAGGCTTTGCCTTCGTATTCAATGGCCGAAGCGTGCACGAGCAACGTGTCGTGGTAGGAGCCAGCGAAGGCGTAGGCCAGCATTAGGGCGTTGTTGAGACCAAAGGAGCGCAGGGTCCAGTCGCCTGTCAGAGCACACTTGCACTGAGTGAACTGCTCCCGGGCGATAAGCAGACAGCAGTCGTTGCCGCCGATGTCGCGAATGATGTATTGGTAGCCGCCGTCGGGCAGTGTGTAAACCAAAGTGTCGCCGTTGCCCGTATCGAATTTGCGCAGCAACTTCCTTTGAGGGGCTGGCTGCAAGGTGTCGTCGATAACCAAATGAAACAGCAGGGGCTCCTCCGCACAAGCCTCAGCAGGAACGGCAAAGGCACTAAAAGACGGCAGCAGCGACAGAGAATTAACTTCCTCGCTGCTGAAGCTTAGACACACGTGATGCCCTCCGATGACGAAGTGATAACTATTCATGCGGCGCCTCCTCCTCAATGATAGATTGCACGGTGTAGAACTTGAACTGTTGTGGAGTCAGATGGCGCACGTCGAAATGCTCTTTCCCATCCTTCGACTTGGTGTAGAGGCGCAACATCTTCTGGAATTTCTTTTCCAGCTTCTCTTTTTTCAGCGAGTAGAACACCATACAGGTTCGGTGCTGCATCTGCTCATGCTGTGCCAAGTAGTCGCGCAGTTGATAGGAGTAGGCCTGACGGTCTTGCAGGAATTTGTTTTTCGTTTCAATCCAAGCACTGTCAACCTGCTGTATGGCCGTGAAGTGCACAATGGTGTCGGTAAACGACGCTGCCATGCCAAACATATACATCTTTGGCACGGGCTGCCTGCGTGCGCTGATGCTGCCGCACACCATCGTCAGTGCCACGAACAGCAGCAGGGCCGCAAATATGTTTTTTCTCATTGTCCTAAATATCCTTTTAATATGTCGTTCTTGCTGTTGCGCAGGTGCCGCAATGCTTTTTCCTTTATCTGTCTCACCCGCTCGCGTGTCAGGCCGTATTTGCTGCCAATCTCGTCGAGCGTCATCTCTGGCTCACCAATGCCGAAGAAGGCTCTCACCACGTTTCGCTCACGCTCGGAGAGAGTTTTCAGGGCTTGTTCAATCTCGGCTTTCAGCGACTCGTTCACCAGTCCGTTATCGGCCATCGTGGCGTCGTTGTTCACCAGAATGTCGAGCAGCGAGCCGTCTTCGTCGGAGCCCAGCGGGGCGTCCATCGACACATGACGGCTGTTCACGCTCATGGCCTCGTCGATTTTCTCCAATGGCAGGTCCAGATGTTCCTGTAGTTCCTGCGCCGATGGTTTGCGCTCATGTTCCTGCTCGAAGCGGTTCATGGCCCTGGCAATCTTGCTCACCGACCCCACCTGGTTCACGGGCAGTCGCACGATACGGCTCTGGTCTGCAATAGCTTGCAGAATGCTCTGCCTAATCCACCACACGGCGTATGAGATGAACTTGAAGCCACGCGTCTCGTCGAATTTCTCGGCAGCCTTGATTAGTCCCACATTGCCCTCGTTGATGAGGTCGGGCAGCGACAGCCCCTGGTTCTGATATTGCTTTGCCACCGACACCACAAAACGCAAGTTGGCGCGAGTGAGGCGCTCCAAGGCGCGCTCATCGCCCTTCTTAATGCGCTGAGCCAGCTCCACCTCCTCCTCCGGGCCAATCAGCTCTTCCTTGCTGATTTCCTGCAGGTATCTCTCCAGGGCTTCGCTCTCTCTGTTGGTGATCGACTTATTAATCTTCAGTTGTCTCATGATGGTATCAGCTTAAAGTCAAAGTGCAAAGGTACAAAAGAGTTAGGAGTTAGGAGTGAGCAGTTAGGAGTTTTTTCTTCTCCTTAATCTTTTTTAACGTTCCGCTAAATAATCCACTTTAGTCGTTTGGTTGTTTCGTCGTTTAGTCGTTTGGGGAGTTGGTTGTTTAGTCGTTTGTGCCTTCCCTAAACGACTAAACAACCAACTCCCCAAACGACCAACTAACTATCAGTCTGCAAGCTGCACTACGAAGTAGCCCTTCTTACCGGTGGGATAGAGGCCCTTGATGATGAGCACTGGCTCGCTCGATGTGCTGGTCTCCTTTACGATGTCTTGCAGATCTTGCACCGTCTTCATCGGCTCGTCGTTCACCTGGCGGATGATGAAGCCCTTGGGCACGCCGGCTTCCTTCATCTTACCGCTGTTCACCTTCATCACTTCCAGTCCATACTGCACCTCCAGCTGGTCTTTCTGCTGCTGGGTAATCTCGCGGAAGTCGGCACCCAGCACATCCAGGTCGGCGTTCTTCACCACCTTGGTGTTGCCCTGCTCGTTGCGCAGCGTGATGGTCTTGGTCTGCTTCTTCTTGTTGTGCAGATAGGTGATGGTCACCTTGTCGCCCGGGCGCTTCTGTGCGATGATGCCGCTCAGGTCGCCAAACTTCGTCACCTTCTGGCCGTCCACCTCAATGATGGCATCGCCCTTCTCCAGACCGGCCTCCTCAGCAGCGCTGCCCTCGGTCACCTTGTCCACATAGATGCCCTCCATGGTGCCCAGGTCAACCTCCTTGCCTTCTTCCTTCTGTGAGTCGACGTAAGCCTTCACGTCGCCGCCCTGAATGCCAATCATGGCACGCTGCACAGTACCATACTTCTTGATATCGTCGACCACCTTGTTCATCATGGCCGTTGGGATGGCGAAACCGTATCCGCTGTAGCTGCCCGTCTGCGAATAAAGCATGGCGTTGATGCCCACCAGCTGACCATTGGTATTGACAAGGGCACCGCCCGAGTTGCCTGCGTTGATGGCGGCGTCGGTCTGTATGAAGCTCTCCACGCCATTGGCGCCCAGCGTGCGTGCCTTGGCCGAGATGATGCCTGCCGTGACGGTGTTGTTCAGTCCCAGCGGGTTGCCGATGGCCAGCACCCACTCGCCCACTTTCACGTTGTCGGAATTGGCAATCTGAATGGCGGGCAGGTTGCGTGCGTCAATCTTGATGAGTGCCAGGTCGGTGGTCTTGTCGGCTCCGATGATACGTGCCGAGTATTCCTTGCTGTCTGACAAAGTGACAGTCAGCTCATCGGCACCGTCCACCACATGGTTGTTGGTCACGATGTATCCATCGGCCGAGATTATCACGCCGCTGCCGGTTGCAGTGCGCTTGGGGGTCTGCACCTGACGCCTCTGCGTGCCACCCTGTCCACGCTGACGTGGCGTGCCGAAGAAGCCGCCGAAGGGGTCGCTGAAGAAATCCTCAAACGGGTCGCGTTGCACCTCCACGGTTTGAATCTTCGAGTTTTGCACATATTTAATATGTACCACCGACGGCAGTGCCTTTTCGGCGGCATAGCTCAAGTCCACGGGCTGGACAGCTGGCATGGCCTGCACGTTCAGCATCTCCGGCTGCTCGGTTGGTTCGTTTCCTGACTTGGTAGCGGCATGTGTGTTGTTGAATGCGGCTACTGCAAAGATGATGGCCGCCACGCTGGTGGTGGGGATCAAGTAATTCACAATCTTTTTCATATTTTCTAATAGTTTGTTAATATCTATTTTGCATCTGTTGAATGACAATGCAAATATAAGTTCAATTTTTCTGAAACTGACAAATTGTCTGTTACTTTTCCGTCATTTTAACATTTCCGTTTTCCTCTTTAAACTCTCTTTGCTTGTTGACGTTGTTTTTTTACATTCGTTTAATCAGTTAAGTTTAAATAAAATTGAGGGAGGGACGAAAGATGGCAAAAGGCTTGTAGGAGTGGGGGTTTCAGACTATGTCCATTTCCCCTAAAAAAAACCGTACGAGATTTTTTCAAACGGTGACGATTTTTTGAAAAAAGTCGTTACCAAAATTTTGCATGCCACCGCCTATGTATTTTGCACGCTAAACAAGGGACCGCATAATCGACAGGTTTTTCCACAAAGGAGTTAAAAAATTTGGTTGTTCGCCTGTTTTTGTGTAACTTTGCAGCAAACTTGTAAAACAGAAAAAAGGAAGAATAAAACGTAAAGAAAAGATGAGACGACTACTGACTACAGCCATGACGGCAGCTGCGGTGTTAGCTGCTTGCGACCCGCAGAAAGACGAACCTTTCTGGTTCGACGAGATGAACTACTCGCCCAGCGAGACCGTGTTCAAGGTCTTCGCCCCTGAGAACGCACGTTGCTTTGTGGTGATGGACGGCGACAGTATCAAGATGGAGCACAAGCCCACCGTCGACGACACACTAATGACAGAGGGCTGCATCTACAAGGCCACCGTAAAAGGCGACCTGAAGGGCAAGGAATACCAGATTGTGGTGAACGGACAGGCCTCGCCTGGCGTCTTCGCCAAGGCCGTGACCGTGAACGGCCAGAAGGGCGTGGTGGTCGACCTGCGCGACAGCGACCCCGAGGGATGGACCGACGACCGTGGCCCCCACCCCACCCGCTTTGCCGACTGGGTGGTGTATGAGATGCACCATCGCGACTTCTCCATCGCCCGCCCCGACGCCCAGCATCCCGGCAAGTTCCTGGCGCTCACCGAGCCGTGGGCCATCAGCCATCTGAAGGAGTTGGGTATCAACGCCGTGCATATACTCCCGTCGTACGACTTTGGGTCGGTGGACGAGACCAAGCTCGACAAGCCACAATACAACTGGGGTTACGACCCCGTGAACTACAACGTGCCCGAAGGTTCCTACAGCACCGACCCCGCCGACCCCCTCTGCCGCATCCGCGAGTTCAAGCAGATGGTGAAGGCGCTGCACCAGGCGGGTATCAACGTGGTGCTCGACGTGGTGTACAACCACACCTACGACATCGACCACTCGAACTTCCAGCGCACTTATCCCGACTACTACTATCGTACGTTGAACGTTGAACATGGAACGTTGAACGACGATACAAACAGCGCTACCAACAACGTTC
The DNA here is from genome assembly GCA_017619275.1 of Prevotella sp. Classification (GTDB taxonomy): domain Bacteria; phylum Bacteroidota; class Bacteroidia; order Bacteroidales; family Bacteroidaceae; genus Prevotella. The sequence continues at coordinate 30,519 of JAFZSR010000058.1, forward strand.
AATATTCAAACGGCAGTGGCTGTGGCAACGAGACGGCCAGCGAGAAGCTGATGATGCGCCGCTTCATGATTGCCAGCGTGAAGCACTGGATACGGGAGTACCACATCGACGGCTTCCGCTTCGACCTGATGGGTTGCCACGACATTGAGACGATGAACCAGATTCGCCAGGCCGTGGACGAGATTGACCCCACCATATTAATATATGGAGAGGGATGGAGCGCCGGTCAGTGCGCACTGCCCACCGAACAGCTCGGTGTGAAGGCCAATATGCAACAGATGCCTGGCATCGCCGCCTTCAGCGATGACATACGCGACGCCCTGCGTGGCCCCTTCAGCGACGACACCAAGGGTGCCCTGCTGGCCGGCATCGGCGGTGAGGAGATGAGCCTGATGGCCGGACTGGCCGGCATGGTAGAGCATCCACAGGTGGACTACACGAAGGTGAACTACAGTAACCAGCCCTACGCTGCCGAACCCACGCAGATGATGTCCTACGTGAGCTGCCACGACGACATGTGCCTCGTAGACCGTCTGAAGGCCAGCATCCCAGGCATCCGCAACGATGAGCTGGTGCGCCTCGACCTGCTGGCACAGACCGCCGTGTTCACCTCGCAGGGCATTCCCTTCATGCTCAGCGGCGAGGAGCTGCTGCGCACCAAGCTGGGTGTACACAACAGCTTCGAGAGTCCCGACAGTATCAACCAGCTAGACTGGGCCAACAAGGAACGCTATCCGCAAGTGATGGAATACTACCAGAGGCTCATCGCACTGCGCAGCCACCATCCTGCCTTCCGCCTGGGAACGGCCCAGCTGGTGAGGGAGCACCTTGAGTTCCTGCCCACCAACGACAAATGCGTCGTGGCCATGCGCATCAGCAATGCTCCAGACGATGCATGGAGCGACATCATCGTCATCCTCAATACCAACCGACGTGCCATCAAGGCACAAATTCCCAGCGACGGAAAGTACACCGTAGCTTGCAGCAACGGTCGTATCGACGAACAGGGACTGGGAAGCGTCAGCGGTCCCACCGTCAGCGTCGCGCCACAGTCGGCACTCATTATTTATAAGTAACTCCAGAACCAGGCCATGACACTAAAGAAAACCATCGCACTTCTTGCCGTCGGCCAGCTGGCCATCGGCTCGTTGACCGCACAGGTCACCCCAGCCAGCCAAATGGAACACCTCGACAGGGGACTGGTGGCACTGCCCAGCGGTGCAGGCAACTTTGTAAGCTGGCGCCTGCTGGGCACCGACGATGCCGGCACCACCTTCGACCTGCTGCGCGACGGCGAGGTCGTGGCAGAGAACCTGACGCTCACCAACTACGCCGACAAGACGGGACCACGCGGAGCCTCCTACCAAGTGGTGGCGCGTGTGAACGGCGAAGCCATTGAAACCAGCCAGCCCATGAACGCTTGGACCACGCTCTACAGCACCCTGCAACTCGACCGTCCGGCTAAAGGCGAGCAAGGTGGAACCTACACCCCCAACGACATGAGCGTGGGCGACGTGGACGGCGACGGACAGTATGAACTCTTCGTGAAGTGGGACCCCTCGACCTCGAAGGATAACTCGCAGAGCGGCATCACCGACAACGTGTTCATCGACTGCTATCGGCTGGACGGTACCAAGCTGTGGCGCATCGACCTGGGGCGCAATATTCGTGCTGGGGCACACTACACGCAGTTCATGGTCTACGACTTCGACGGCGACGGATGCGCCGAGATGATGTGCAAGACTGCCCCCGGCAGCATCGACGGACAGGGCAACTACGTGAACCAGGCCGCCACCAGCGACGCCATCAAGAACGTGAGTGGCACCGCACTCTACCGCTCCAGCGACGGGCGCATCACTGACGGACAGGAGTGGCTCACCGTGTTCAAGGGACTCACCGGCGAGGCTATCCACACCATCTTCTACAACCCCAACCGCAACATGACCTATGGTGGAGCTGCCGATGGCTCGGTGAACTGGGGCGACGTAGACGGAAAGAACGACAAGGCCAGCTATGGCAACCGTGGCGAGCGTTTCCTGGCTGCCGTGGCTTGTCTGGACGGGCCCGACAAGCCCGCTTCTGGCATCTTCTGCCGAGGGTATTATGGCTACGCCTTCGTATGGGCTGTAGGCTTCGATGGTCAGCAGCTCTACCAGCGATGGCTCAGCCAGCACAAGGCCAGGAACAGCTATACTCTCTATACCTATGATACTGACGGCAAACGCACCGGCAAGGTGTATAACAACTTGACCTCCACCAGCGGTGGCGGCAGCGGCACCCTCTTCGCCAACGGCAACCACAACATGAGCGTGGCCGATGTCGATGGCGACGGGTGCGACGAAATCATCTGGGGCTCGGCAGCCCTCGACCACGACGGCTCACTGCTCTATGGCACCGGCTTTGGTCATGGCGATGCCATGCACGTGGGGGCAATGATTCCTGGCCGTGAGGGTTTGCAGGTGTTCGAAGTGCATGAGGAGAAAGGAACCTACTCTTGGGACCTCCACGATGCGGCCACTGGCGAGGTGATACACAAAGGCGGCAATGCCGGCGTGGACAACGGACGCGGCATGGCCGCCGATATCGACCCGAAGACCGAGGGATGGGAGTTCTGGTCGAGCGACGAGCGGCAGCCACGCAGTGCGCAGACAGGTCAGGTGGTGGTGCAGAAGAACCCCTCGGTGAATTTCCGTATCTACTGGGACGGCGATGCCCAGGACGAACTCTTCGACGGGCGATACAACAGCAGCAGCGGCCAAGCCACGCCACAAATCACCAAGTGGAGCGTCTCCAGCCTCAACACGCTCAGAGAGTTTGGCAGCTCATTCGGCACGCCGCAAACCTGCAACACCACTAAGGCCACGCCGTCGCTGCAAGCCGACCTGTTGGGCGACTGGCGCGAGGAGCTGGTGATGTGGAGCTACAGCGACCCGTCGAAAATCATGATCTACACCACCAACACCGCCACACAGTTGCGCGTGCCCACACTGATGCACGACCACACCTACCGCATGGCCGTGTGTTGGCAGAACACCGCCTACAACCAGCCGCCCCATTTGGGCTATCACCTGCAGGACTATGTCGATGGCAAACTCAACAGTGCCGTCCACGATGTTCAACGTTCAACGTCGAACGTTCAGCGTGTTTATGACCTGCAAGGCCGCCGCGTCAGCGACGTCAACTCTCGCAAAGGCATCGTCATCCTTCGCGGAGATCATCAGGTGAGAAAGCTGGTCATCAAGTAATAAGCCATTAGTATGAAGTATTTGGTTTTTAATATCCTATTGCTCTTTGCCTCCCTTACGGCCAATGCCCAGCAACTGGCCTTCCCTGGCGCACAGGGCTGGGGGCGCTTTGCCACGGGCGGACGTGGCGGCAGCGTCTACCACGTGACCAATCTGAACGATAGCGGCACCGGTTCGCTTCGCGATGCTGTCAGCCAGCCCAACCGCATCATCGTCTTCGACGTGGCTGGTGTCATCCGCATCAACAGTCGCATGACGTTCAAGAACAACCTCTATGTGGCTGGACAGACGGCACCCGGCGAGGGCATCACCGTCTATGGCAACGGTGTGAGCTTCTCAGGGGCCACTAATACCATCGTGCGCTATATGCGCTTTCGCATGGGCATGGGCGGCGATTCGGGCAAGGACTGCGCCGGCATTGCCAACGGCACCAACATGATCTTCGACCACTGCTCGTTTGCATGGGGGCGCGACGAAACCTTCAGCATCAACCCCGACGGCAAAGGCACCACGCCACAAGACATCACCCTGCAATACTGCATCGTGGGACAAGGGCTGATGGACCACTCGGCTGGCGGGCTGATGCAAGCCGACCACGTGTCGCTGATAGGAAACCTGCTCTGCGACAACGCCACGCGTAACTTCAAGGTAAAGGGCACCAACCAGTATGCCAACAACATCGTGTACAACTGGAAGAACGGAGCCTACATCATGGGCGGCGACTCCGAGGGCAAATCCTACGTCAACATCCAATCGAACCTCTTCATCAATGGTCCAGCCGTGGGGGGCGCCGCCTTCACAGGCGGCAACAGCGACTTCCATTGCTATGGCGACGACAACTGGCAAGACAGCAACCGCGACGGGCTTTTCAACCCGCAGATAGTGACCGACTACAACGCCGCCACACGCGAGCAGCAGCCCTACGCCTACCCAACCCTGCAATTGCTCGACGGCCGCACCCTGCTCGACACCAACCTGCCCACCGTGGGCGCTTCGCTGCCCTATCGCGACTATACCGACTGCTACATGGCCGACGAGGTGATGTCCTACGGAAAGAGCGGCGCACTCATCAGCAACGAGAACTCGCTGCCTTACGGCATCCCCTCAACTTGGAACGTGTGGAAAGGACAGAAGCCCACCGACACCGACGGCGACGGCATGCCCGACGAGTGGGAACAAGCCAACGGCACCAACTCCGCTCAAGCCGACGCCATGGTCATCGCCGACAACGGCTATGCCAACATCGAGAACTACATCAACAGCATCAGCCGTGATAACCGCCAGTATTTCCTGCGCCCGCCACTGATGCTCATCCTGCAAGCCTCCACCCCCACGACGATGACGCTCGCCTGGACCGACTACACCGACGACGAGCAGGGCTTCAGCGTGGAGATAGAACAGGATGGAGCGTTCCACGAAGTGAAGCGCACCGCTGCCAACGTCAGGCAATGCACCATCAACCAAGGCTTGCAGCCAGCCACCACTTACAAGGTGCGCATGCGAGCCTTCGACGGCGACAACTATTCGGCCTATACCAACGTGCTCGAAGCCAAGACTCGCCCCGAGCAGACCGACATCATCGACTGCGACGCTTTCGTCGGCGACAACGATGCCAACTGGCTCATAGAACCCGAGACCGATGAAACCATCACCCTCGACACACAGGTGGAGAAGCAAGCCGTGGTGGTGAGAGGACAGGCCAACGTGACCATTGATGGCAATGGCGGCATCGGCGGCACCGCTTCGCTCAACAAAGCAGGAAACGGCACGCTGACCCTGCTTACCAAGAACACTTACACCGGAGCCACCGTGCTGCACGGCGGCGAGCTGCACTTCAACACCATCGCCAACGGCGGACAGCCTTCAGCCTTGGGCGCTTCGCAAGAGTTTGCCCAAAACTGGATCATGGACGGCGGGGCTTATGTCTATACCGGTGCCGACGCCACCACCAACCGCTCGGCGCGACTGCTCAACGACACGGAACTCTGCATCGACCATGCCGCGCTTACTTTCCAGGACGGCACCAACGCCACCGCCTTTGAGGGCGAGGGCGACCTCATCATCAATGGCGGCGGACAGCTCAACGTGGCTGCGAACAATCTGTTCCAGTTCAAGGGCGACCTGGTGCTGCGAGGTTCCAACATCTATCTCAGTACCGCCGAAATTGCCAAGCAGGGCATCGGCAAGGCCAGCCGACTGGTGATGCGGGGCGGCACCCTCTCCACCAATGGCGAGAATGCTGGCTATGAAACCTATTCCTTCCCCATCTATGTGCCCGATGGCAACGAGAGCGTGCCCGTCTTCGCCCCCCATCGCAACTGCTACATCGACTGTACCGTCACAGGCACAGGCACCCTGCAACTCGACATCCCCTACCTGCGCGAATATATCCGAGGCAACTGGCAGGGCTTCCGCGGCCGGCTCATTGCCAACGGTGTGAATCCGAAAAGCAGCGAGGGCTCGTTGCTGCTGGTGAACAGTGCCAACACCGACCTGCCCTCGACCGCCGTCACGCTGAAGGGCAGCGCACGACTCTGCGCATGGGCCACCAACGGCACCTTCGAGGTGGGAGGCCTAAGCGGTGCCCGCGGAACCTATCTGATGGGATGCAGCAAGAACACGAAAGACTTCCAGTGCACTTGGCAGGTGGGCATGGCCAACACCGACGAGCAGTTCAACGGCATCATCAACAACTGGGATTGCAGCGGAGCCGACCGTGGTGGCACCGTCGCCATTGAAAAGCGTGGCAGCGGCACATGGCGTCTCACGGGTGTCAACCCCTATCGCGGAACCACCACCGTGAGCGGCGGCACCCTCGTCGTCAACGGCACACACGACGGCACCGGTGCCGTCACCGTGAAGAGCGGGGCCACCCTGGCGGGTGAGGGAACGCTGGCAGGGCGCGTCACCATCATGAAAGGCGCAACCATCCATGCGGGCGATACGCTTATGAAGGCAAAGACCTTCAACCTGGGCGGAGGACTGGTGCTGCAACAAGGCTCTACAGTGGAGATTCCGCTCTCTGTGAGCGGTGGTTTCGCCCAGTGCAACAAGCTCAAGGTGAAGGGCTCCTTCAACGTCAATGGTGCCGTGCTCAGCCTCGACATGACCGAGGCACAGCAGATTCCCTCCGACAAATCGTTCACTGTGTTCAACCTCAGCGAGGCCACCGTGAGCGGGACGGGCTTTGCAGCCATAGAGCCTGAGCGGCCTTCGCCCACACAGGTGTGGGACACCAGCGAACTGCTCACCACTGGCCGCCTCTATGTGCGCGATGCCGAAAGCGCCGCCGTGGGCAGCATCTACATCGACGCCAAGGACGACGCTCCCGCCTACGATATCGGCGGCAACCCCGCCCTTCCCACGAGGCCAGGCATCTATATCCAGAGTGGCAAGAAAATTGTGAAGAAATAACTCCTCCTTATAAATATAAATAATGAAGCAATACCTCACACTGCTCGACCGCATCCTGCGCGAGGGCAGTCCCAAAGGCGACCGCACGGGCACTGGCACCCTAAGCATCTTTGGCACACAGAGCCGCTACGACCTGCAACAGGGTTTCCCCCTGCTCACCACGAAGAAGCTCCACCTAAAATCCATCATCTACGAATTGCTGTGGTTCCTGCAGGGCGACACCAACGTGCGTTATCTGCAAGAGCACGGCGTGCGCATCTGGAACGAGTGGGCCGATGCCGATGGCGAGCTGGGACCCGTCTATGGCCACCAGTGGCGCTCTTGGCCCGACTACCAAGGCGGCACCATCGACCAGATAAGCCAAGTCATCGACCAGCTGAAGCACAACCCCGACTCGCGCCGCATGATTGTGTCGGCATGGAACGTGGCCGAGGTGAACCAGATGGCACTGCCTCCCTGCCACACCATTTTCCAGTTCTACACATCCCCCTGCCCCGCCGGTGAAGCCGATGGCAAGCGCCGGCTGTCGCTGCAGCTCTATCAGCGCTCGGCCGATACCTTCCTCGGCGTGCCCTTCAACATCGCCTCGTATGCACTGCTCACCATGATGATGGCACAGGTGTGCGACATGGTGCCCGGCGAGTTCATCCACACCACGGGCGACACCCATCTCTACGTGAACCACCTCGACCAGGCACGTCTGCAACTCACCCGTGAGCCGCGCCCCCTGCCCACCATGCGCATCAATCCCGACGTGACCGACATCTTCTCTTTCCAATACGACGATTTCCAACTGGAGAACTACAACCCCTGGCCACACATCAAGGCCGAGGTGTCAGTATAAGCACAGACAGAATGATAACGATGATAGCCGCCGTGGCCCGCAACAGGGCCATCGGCATCGACAACAAGCTGATTTACTGGTTGCCCAACGACCTGAAGCGCTTCCGCCAGCTCACCACGGGGCATACCATCCTGATGGGGCGCAAGACTTTCGACAGTCTGCCCAAGGGAGCGCTCCCCAACAGGCGCAACTGTGTGTTGACGCGCAGCCAGAAGCAACTGCCCGGATGCGAGTGCTTCGCCACATGGGCCGACTTTGAGGCCTCGTGCCAGCCCGACGAAGAAGTATTCATCATAGGCGGGGCAAGCCTCTACCGCCAGCTCATAGGCAAGGCCGACCGCCTCTGTCTGACTGAGGTTGACGACACCCCAGCCCATGCCGACACTTTCTTTCCCGACTACAGCACAGGATGGAAAGAGTCGTGTCGCGAAGACCACAAAGCCGACGAAAAGCACAGCCATGACTATGCTTTCGTCGACTATATAAGGGAAGAACCTCTACCCTGCACAGAAGGTAGAGAATAAACAAGTTTACTCTTTTATTACCTCATTCTCCAGCACAGGCAGCCGTCGGTCGATGGCTGCGTGGAAGGAGATGATGCTCTCGCTACGAGCGAGGCCCATGGGCTGCAGCTGGTCGTGGATGATGTCGAGCAGGTGGTGGTTGTTCAGGGCGTAGATTTTGATGAAAAGGTCGTAGTTGCCCGTGGTGTAGTGACACTCCACCACTTCGGGCATCAGCTTCAGTTTCTCCACCACCTCATCGAAGGTCTCCGGGTTCTTCAGGTTCAGTCCTATGAAAGCACAGGTCTGGTAGCCCATCTTCTCCGGGTCGATGACGAACTGCGACCCCTTCAGCACGCCGGACTGGGTCAGTTTCTGAATACGCTGGTGGATAGCGGCTCCGCTCACATCGCATGCACGTGCCACCTCTAAGAAAGGAACGCGGGCATCGTCGGAGACCATTTTCAAGATTTGCCTGTCAAGGCGGTCAAGTTTTACGTTTGCCATGATTGATGATTTTTATTTATTGGTTTGATTCTTTTCTGTGGCTGAATAGCTGATTCTGAGCGCAAAACTCTGCTGCAGCTGCTGCTTGATGTCGCTGATGACGCCCATGGGCACGTCGCGGTCGGCCTTGATGCTCACGGTCATGCGAGCCTGGTCGTCGGCATTCATGCGCGAGCGCTCTTCCTCCACGAAGTCTTTGATGTCGTCGAGCGTGGCAATCTCATTGTTCAACTGAATGCAGAACTCGTCGCTTCCTTTTTGCGGCCGTCCCACGTAGATGTCGACAATGCTGGCCTTGTGCCCCAGCTTCTTTATTTCCGTTCCTTCGGGCACCACGTAGCTCACCTTCAGATCCACCTGCCTCATGTGGGTGACAATCATGAAGAAGAAGAGCACGGTGAAGATGAGGTCGGGCAGCGATGCCATGTTCAGCTGTGGCACCTCCCGCTCGTCATCATTGCGTCCAAAGAGTCGATTTCTCATTTATCTATCTTCTTTTTTTGAACTAGCCAGACTAGATAAACTAGCCAGACTAGATATACTAGCCATACTAGTCTTTCGCAGGCTCCACGCGCTCGCTAATCCTTTGGGGATAGACCATGATGATGGCCTCTTGCTCCTGCTGGCTGCATTTGTCGTAGTTGTGGCCGAAGCGATGCAGCGCCAGCTCATTGCGCAGTCGGTTATATCCCTTCACGATGGCGTTTTGCATGTCGAAGTAGGCCTCGTAGGTGGCCAGTCGGTCGGCCTCGATGGTAATCACATGTCGGTCGCTCACCCGGCATCGTCCCATCAGGTTCACCTCTCTTTCGCTTTTCTCGGGCAGATTGGGGTCGTCAGTGCTGTTGGCCACGAAGTCGGCCACGCGCTGTGCCAGCTGGTCGATGGCGATGGGTTCGTCGTTGCACGTCAGCTGGTTGTCGGCGTCGAGCCGCAACTCCATCACGTTGCGCTGCTTCACCTCCACCTCCTGCTGCTCGGTGTTGTCTTCCGGCGGCGGCAGTTGCCGGGTCATGCCCTTATCAGGGTCCATCGACGACGTGACGAGGAAGAACACCAACAGCATGAACGAAATGTCGGCTGTCGATGTGGTATTCAGTATGGGCACCTCCTTGCGTCGTCTATTGATCATTTTTTCTTTTTCAATGTTTCGTTTATCTGGCTGATGGCCACACATACAGCCGTCAACACCAACAACACCAGGGCTGAATAGATGAACATGTCGCTGGTGCGCAGCCAGAAGGCATCGGTATATTCCTTGCCGTTCACGCTCAATGGGCGAGTACTGCCCAAGAGCCATGCCACAGCCATCACCACCACCAGACAGGCTGCCGACGCCCAAGCAGTGAACGTTGAACGTTGAACGTTGAACGATGAACGTTGAGTGTTGAGCGTTGAACGTCGCCACCCTCTAATGACCGACCAAGCCACAGTCCCCACGGCTACGGCCAGCAGCAGATAGAGCGTGCCCAGCACAATGTTAACAAATAGCGGCGATTCGTAATTCATATCATAACATCAATTTCTCAATGTTCAATGGTCAATGTTCAATGGTCAATGGTCAATGCTCATCGTTCTTTTCTTCTTCATCAGGATGTCGAGCAGGTCGATGGCGGCCTCCTCCATCTGAGTGGTCAGCCGTTCAATCTTGTTGAGAATGTAGTTGTAGAACAGCTGCAGCACCAGCGCCACGATGATGCCGAAGATGGTGGTGATGAGCGCCACCTTCATGCCCTCGGCCACGATTTTGGGGCTGATGTCGCCAGCCTCTTGCATACGGTCGAAAGCAATCACCATGCCGATCACCGTTCCCAGGAATCCCAGCGACGGAGCGATGGCAATCATCAGCCTGATCCACGAGCAGCCTTTCTCCAGGTTGCCACTTTGCACGGTTCCATAGCTCACGATGGAACGCTCAACGGTGGCCAAGTCCTCATGGGCGTGCATCAGTCCTTGGTAGCAGATGCTGGCCACGGGACCACGCGTGTTTCGACACACGGTCTTGGCTCCCTCCAGGTCGTCCTTCTCCACATGCTTCTCGATGTCGGCCAGCAACCGCTTGGCGTTCACCTCGGCCAACGTCAGGTAAATGATGCGCTCGATGCAGAGCACCAATCCTATCACCAGTGCAAGGGCTACCAGCGACATGAATCCTGCCGAGCCCTCCACAAACTTTGTCTTCAGCTTTTCGTGCAGACTGTCGCCCTGGGCCATGGCTTGCAGGGCGTCGATGTCTTCCTCGCCTATTATTTGCTCCACGGTGGGCATGCCCGCTGAATCAGTATCCGATGAGTCGACCTGCTGGGCATCCATCACGACGGCGGGAGCCGATGGCTCAGCAGCTGCAGGTTCGCCCTGGGCAAAAGCTAAGCCTTGCCCCAAGACAAAGGTCAGGGCAAAAGCGACTATTATTTTTCGAAGAATAGACAAAATGTTTCGATTTTAAATGTTTCAGCATGCAAAAGTACACAAAATAAAACAATCGGGCAAAAATTATATACTTTTTTTGCAATTATCCTTTGTTTTACGCTCCACTTTTCGTAACTTTGCCGTCTGAACTGGACAAAACAAATCATGAAGAGTAAAAAAGCACCGTTTTTTATTACACTTGTGGCTTTTCTGCTGACCGTTTCCTGTGGTGAGGAGAAAAAGGAATCGCATGATGCTGCCCACTACAAGACCATGGTGGTGGAGCGCAAGGACATGACACTCACCCAGCAGTATAGCGCCCATTTGACTGGTAGGCAGATTGTGGAGATTCGTCCACAGGTGACAGGAAACATCATTCGCATTTGTACGGGCGAGGGTATGGCCGTCAAGAAGGGCCAGACCTTGTTCATCATCGACCAGACTCCTTTCCAGGCGGCGCTGGAGGTGGCCATCGCCAACCGAAAGAGTGCCGAAGCCAAGCTGGCTACAGCCAAGATGAACTTGGAGAACGAGACCCTGCTGAAGGAGGGAAACGTGGTGAGCGACTTCAGTGTGCAGACCTACCGCAACACGCTTCTTGAGGCCGAGGCGGCACTGGCCCAAGCCAAGGCGCAGGAGAAGAACGCCCGCTGGCAACTGTCGTGTACGGAGGTGAAGAGTCCCGTGAACGGTGTGGCCTCGATGATTCCTTGGCACGTGGGGGCGCTCGTGAGCAGTAATATCAGCGAGCCCCTGGTCACGGTGGCCGACGACAGCGAGATGTACGCCTACTTCTCGGTTTCCGAGCGTTTTGCCCTCGACTTGATGAACCGTTATGGCTCTAACGACCACTTCATCCACCAGGCCCCTCCCGTCAAGCTCAAGCTGGCCAGTGGTGCCGAATATAGTCTCGAGGGGCACATCAATGCCGTGAGCGGAACGGTTGACGCTTCGACGGGTGCCATTGCGATGCGGGCCGTTTTCCCCAACCCCGAACATCTGCTGCGCGACGGAGGAAGTGCCACCATTGTGGTTCCCACCCAGCGCCAACAGTGCATAGTGATACCACAAGAGGCTACTTACGAATTGCAGAACCGATCGTTTGTTTATCGAGTGGTCAACGGCAAGACAAAGGCCACTGCCATCGAACTCTTCAAGCAGAACAATGGCAGCGAGTATGTCGTTGAACAAGGGCTCAACGCTGGCGACACCATCATTGCCGAGGGCGCCGGACTGCTGAGAGAAGGAATTGAAGTGAAGAGTGAAGAGTAAAGAGTGAAGAATTTGCTACCGCAAGAATCGTAAGTAACAGCAAAAAGAACAACCGTCGTGAACGTTAAGACATTTATTGACAGGCCGATATTGGCTGGAGTGATTTCGGTGCTGATGGTGCTGGTGGGTATCATCGGACTGAGCCGTCTGGCACTGGAGCAGTTCCCCGAGATTGCACCCCCCACCGTACGTGTCAATGCTAGCTACACCGGCGCCAACGCCGAGACGGTGCAGAAGAGTGTGGTGGTGCCCCTCGAGGAAGCCATCAACGGTGTGGAAGGCATGATGTATATGACTTCAAACGCCTCAAACAACGGCACTGCCTCCATCGGCATCTTCTTCCGTCAGGGCATCGACCCCGATATGGCCATGGTGAACGTGCAGAACCGTGCGGCCGCCGTGCAGGGCCGACTGCCCAGCGACGTGGTGAAGAGCGGACTCACCGTGCGCAAGCGCCAGACATCGAACATCAAGCAGATAGCCGTCTACAGCCCCGACAGCACCTTCGACCGCGCCTTCCTGGCCAACTACACCAAGATAAACATTGAACCCCGACTGAGCCGTATTCCCGGAGTTGGCGAGGTGAACGTGATGGGCGCCGACTACTCGATGAGGATTTGGCTCGACCCGCTGAAGATGGCCCGCTACGGGCTCACACCCGCCGACATCTCGAAGGTGCTCGACGAGCAGAACGTGGAGGTGGCAACGGGCACGCTGGGAGCCGAGAGCCAGAACACCTTCCAATATGTGCTGAAATACCGAGGACGCTACGAGGAGGAGCAGGGCTACGAGCAGATGGTGATACGCGCTCTGCCCGATGGCAACGTGCTGCGCATAGGCGACATTGCCAAAGTGGAGCTGGGCTCGCAAAACTATAACATCATTGGCGAGACCAATGGCCGCCCAGGCGTGAACATCAGCATCAACCAGGTGGCAGGCTCCAACGCCAACGAAATCATCAAGGAGATCGACCGCGAGGTGGAAGAAATACGCCAGTCGTTGCCGCCAGGCATGGCCATCGAGGACATCGAATCGAAGAAAGACTTCCTCGACGCCTCCATCACCAGCGTGCTCAAAACGTTGTTCGAAGCGCTGATACTGGTCATCTTGGTGGTTTTCCTCTTTCTGCAGAGCTGGAGGGCCACCATCATCCCCGCCGTGGCCATCATGGTATCGCTCATCGCAACGCTGGCCGTCATCTATGCCATCGGCTTCTCGCTCAACATGCTCACGCTCTTTGCCCTTGTGCTGGTCATCGGTACGGTGGTCGACGACGCCATTGTGGTGGTCGAGGCGGTGCAGGCCAAGATGGACGAGACAGCCCCCCAGCAGCTCCCGCACAACGAAGGGGCCGGAAAGGGGCTCGTGGTTGATGCCATGCACGGCATCACATCGGCACTCGTCACCACCACGCTCGTCTTCATGGCGGTGTTCGTGCCGGTGTGCTTCATTGGCGGCGTGACAGGCACTTTCTACACACAGTTTGGACTCACCATGGCCATCGCCGTGGGCATCTCGCTCTTCAACGCCCTTACCCTCTCGCCTGCCCTTTGCGCACTCATCATGAAGAAGAACCAGGAGAAGACAAAGGGTTTCCACGCCCGCTTCTATACCGGTTTCCGCGCGCTCACCGAGCACTACAAGCGTGCCGTATCCCGAATCATTCCCTTCCGCTGGCTCGCTTTTGTCATGGTGGCCATAGCTATCGTCGGCTTAGGCTGGATGATGCGCACCACCAAGACAGGACTCGTGCCCAACGAGGACATGGGCACCGTGTTCATCAACGTTCAGGCATCGCCAGGCAGCAGTCTGCAGCAAACCTATCACATCCTGAAAGAGGTGGAGGAGCGCATCAAAGACCTGCCCCAGCTGCGCATCTACTCGCTCATCGCCGGCAACAGTAACAACTTCGAGCAGTCATCGTCGAACGGTAACTTCACCTTGAAACTGAAGAATTGGAACGAGCGAAAAGGCAAGGGCGACGACGTGCAGAGCCTGGTGGAAGAGATCTACCGCCACACGGCCGACATTGCCAACGCCAAGATACAGGTGAACACCCAGAACATGCTGCCAGGCTTCGGGCGCATCAATGGATTTGAGGTGCACGTGCAGGACAAGCATGGCGGTACCATCGACGAGCTGCTCACACAAACCAACCGTCTGATTGCAGCCCTGAACGAGCGCCCCGAGATTGGCAGGGCCTTCACCAACTTCTCGCTCAAATATCCGCAGTATCGTATCGAGGTCGATGCCGCCCTCTGCAAGCGGCGCGGCGTGTCGCCCAGCGATGTGCTCGCCGCCCTGGGCGGCTATATCGGAGGCTCGTATGCATCCAATTTCGTGCGGTTCACCAAGCTCTACCGTGTCATGGTGCAAGCCTCGCCCGAATACCGACTCGACACGGAGTCGCTCAACAATATCTTCGTCAGAACCAGCAGCGGCGAGATGTCGCCCATCAGCCAGTATGTCACGTTGACGCGCATCTATGGCTCCGAGACGCTGTCGCGCTTCAACCTCTTCCCATCCATCAACGTGGGAGGCACCGCTGCCGAGGGCTACAGCAGCGGCCAGGCCATAGAGGCCATTCGCCAGACGGCAGCCGAGGTGCTGCCCGAGGGCTACGGCTACGAGTTTGGCGGAATGACCCGCGAGGAAGCCTCGTCGCAGAACACATCCACATTGGTGTTCGTCATCTGCATCATCTTCATCTACCTCATCCTCTGCGCCCTCTACGAGAGCTTGTTCATACCGCTGGCCGTCATCCTGAGTGTACCCTTCGGACTGGCGGGGTCGTTCATCTTCGCCCAACTGTGGGGGCTTGAAAACAACATCTATATGCAGACGGGACTCATCATGCTCATCGGTTTGCTCTCGAAGACGGCCATCCTGCTCACCGAGTATGCCAGCGCCCGCCGTCGTCAGGGCATGGGCATCGTGGCTGCTGCGCTCGACGCTGCCGCCGTCCGTCTGCGTCCCATCCTCATGACGTCGCTCACCATGGTGTTTGGATTGTTGCCCCTGGCACTGGCCACGGGCGTGGGAGCCAACGGCAACCGCTCGCTGGGCGTGGGTGTCATTGGCGGCATGCTCATAGGCACAGCCGCCCTGCTGTTCATCGTCCCCACCCTGTTCGTCATCTTCCAGAAGATAGAGGAGAAAGTGATGAGAAGGCACCCCTAAACTCCTTAGAAAACAACCCCACAGAAAAGCTTGATAGCGGCACGAAAAAATCTCGCACGAGATTTTTTCAAAAGTCGTTGACTTTTTTCAAAAAATCGTCACCAAATTTCTGGAAGGCGCAGCCACTCCCCTCCCTTCAAGGGGAGGGGTTTGGGGTGGGGTCTGTATATTCTTCATTAGCAGGGATTTAGAAAAAAAACGCGCCCGTTCAGGCGGATTTGTTGCTCGGCGAGCAAAGCGAGGCGCTTGCCACCGAAGGGGACGGCCTGCGCTCGACCTCTATTCGCTTGCCACCGAAGGGGACGGCCTGAAAGGCCAACAAGCCATCAGCCCAGGGCAACGCCCTGGGTATGCTGGGCGCAATAGCCACGCCCTGTAAGGGCAAAAGCATTTGATAATGAGGGGCTTTTGCCCTTACAGGGCGAAGGGTCAGCATCTATCTATACCCAGGGCGCTGCCCTGGGCTATTAGCTCATTGCCCCTTCGGGGCGCGTTGTCGATAGCCTCTACGGAAGGGAAAAAAAGCTGGTCAGATAGCGTCGCTCGTTCGGCTGGCTTTGCAATCCATCCACTGTGAGTATAAGCATTTGCCGCTCGGCATCCAGAAGGGTGACGCGCAACCTGCCTGGCGGGGGGTAGAAAAAACATGGAATAAGGCCTACAGACAACCACTTTTTTGAAGAGAAACGATGGGGAATGGAAAAAAAGGCGTACCTTTGGCCACGCCGAAGGTACTTTCGCTCGGAAGAACATAATAAAAATGCGTTTTTATTTTGTTCTTCGCTCGCTTATTCGTACCTTTGCATCCTAATTTCTCACAGTATGGAATATCAATATCATATTTATTCGCCCTACCGTGTGTGCCCGTTGGGTGCGCACGTCGACCACCAGCACGGACTGGTGACGGGCTTTGCCATCAACAAGGGTGTCGACCTGTGGTTTAATGTACGCGAGGACGGCATGGTGAACCTGCAATCAAGGACTTTCGAGGGTGACGTGAGCTTCGAGATTACGAAGCCGAGCCAAGTGAAAGAACAGCACTGGGGCGACTATGCCCGCGGCGCGAAGTATGCACTGCGCAAGCGCTTTGAGCTGAAGCGGGGCATAGAGGGAGTGATTCAGGGGTCGCTGCCCGTGGGTGGCCTCTCGTCGAGTGCCGCCGTGCTGATAGCCTATGTGATGGCCTTTGCCAAGGCCAACGACATCACACTGCAGCCCTTCGAGGTGGTAAAGATTGCATCGGAGGCTGAGCGCGAGTACATCGGACTGAACAACGGTCTGCTCGACCAGGCTTGCATCGCACTGGGCAAGAAGGACGGCCTGCTGTTCCTGGACTGCGACTCGGACGAATGGCGCATCATCAAGCGCAACCCCGACATGGCGGAGTTTGAGATTGGCATCTTCTTCTCGGGACTGACACGAAGCTTGGTCAACTCCGACTATAACCTGCGCGTGTTTGAGTGCAAGACGGCCGCCTGGAACATGCTGGCCTATACCGACCAGCCGCTGAGGACGTTTGACAAGACCTTCCTGCGCGACATTCCGAAGGCTACCTTCGAGAAGACACGCATCGCCATGCCTGCCCGCTTTGCCCGCCGTGCAGAGCACTTCTACTCGGAGTATCGCCGCGTGCGCCAGGGTGTGACGGCTTGGGAGACGGGCAACATGAAGCTGTTTGGCAAGCTGAGCTTCGACTCGTGCGAGAGCAGCATCCACAACTACGAGTGTGGATCGCCAGAGTTGATTGCCATCTACGAGATCATGCGCGAACTGCCAGGCGTGTATGGCGGACGATTCAGCGGAGCCGGCTTCAAGGGAGCCTGCATCGCACTGGTCGACCCTGCCTATAAGGAGAACATCGAGAAGGAACTCACCAGGCGCTATCTGGAGCAGTTCCCCGAATATGAAAAGACATTCCAAGTGTTCTGGGTGAAGCCCGACGACGGAGCAAGATTCCAAGCCCCCTAAAAGACCCTCTCCGACTCCCCCTGTCAAGGGGGAGAGAAGACCCCCACCCCCCTGTATAGGGGGCTAAAGAGATGAGTGAAAAGAAACAAATATTGGATGAGGAAGTCCTCCCTAAGCAGGGAGGATTTAGGAGGGGTTGGATGACAGCTGATCCGATGGAGTACGAGTTGCTTAAGGAGAATGCCAGAAGCAACCGTAAGAACATGACTGAAGCAGAAAGTGTGTTCTGGTCATTGGTAAAAGGCAACTCATTAGGGCAGAGGTGTCTAAGGCAACATATTATTGGAGATTATATAGTTGACTTCTTATTCAGAAAGAGTAAGGTAGTTGTAGAGATAGATGGAGGTTATCACCTCACAAAAGAACAGCAGACAGAAGATGCAATACGTACTGACTGGCTTGAACGTCATGGCTACAAAGTGGTACGCTTCACCAACGAACAAGTTCTCTGTGATACTGATAACGTGATTAACGAGTTAAAAAAAACTATACAGGGAGGATTTAGGTGGGTCTGAAGTGTCAGGAAATACTGAAGGTTTTATGATAAACGTTGTTTTGGCAGCTGGTTATGCAACCAGACTTGGGGAACTGACCAAGAATTTCCCCAAACCATTGCTTAGAATAGGCAATAATACAATTTTAGGTAGAATGCTTGATGACATCGATGCCATTGATGACATCACAGAGCATGTTATAGTGACAAATCATAAATTTGCTCCCATTTTCGATGAATGGGTAGAGACTCCCATCGGTTCCTCCTGTTTAGGAGGAAAACTGGAAGGTGTCGCTGGCAGATGGAAGAAACCAATTACCATCATTGACGATGGAAGTACAACAAACGACAACCGCTTGGGCGCTGTCTGTGACCTTTTACTGGTTCTAAAGACCCTCTCCGACTCCCCCTGTCAAGGGGGAGAGAAGAAGTCCTGCCCAAACAGGGAAGATTTAGGTGGGTCTGTCACTCCCCCTCGACAGGGGGAGCTGGAGGGGGTCATGGTGGTGGCAGCCGACAATCTGCTGTTCTTCTCGTTCCAGGAGTTCGTCGACTTTGCCAAGGAGAAACAGACCAGCTGCATCATGTGCCACGAACAGCCTTCGATAGAGAAGCTGCAGCGCACCGGCGTGGTGGAGCTGGATGCCGACATGAAGGTGCTGGGCATGGAAGAGAAACCGCAGGTGCCGAAGAGCCACTGGGCAGTGCCTCCTTTTTATATTTATAGGAAGGAAGACCTGGAGCTGGTGCGCCACTCGGTAGAGAACGGCTGCGGCAAGGATGCCCCTGGCAACCTGGCCCACTACATGGTGGAGCACACCACGATGCACGCCTGGCCCATGAGCGCCGGACGCTTCGACATCGGAAGCCTCGACACCTACTACGAGGCGGTGGAGAAATACGGTTAAACAACAGATTATCAAAACAAAAGGACAAAACATATAATGGAAAAGATTAGCTTAGACAACAAAGCCATTTTCGTGACAGGCGCCGCCGGCTTCATTGGCTCGAACCTGGTGAAACGACTGTTCAAGGACGTGAAGGGTGCCACCATCGTGGGCATCGACAACATGAACAACTACTACGACGTGCGACTGAAGGAGTTCCGCTTGGAGGAGCTGCAAAAGAGCGTCCCAGAGGGCATCACGTGGGAGTTCATCAAGGGCGACATCGCCGACCGCGACATGATTGACACCATCTTCAGCAAGTACCAGCCCGCCGTGGTGGTGAACCTGGCCGCCCAGGCTGGCGTACGCTACAGCATCACCAACCCCGACGCCTACATACAGAGCAACCTGATAGGTTTCTACAATATCCTGGAGGCCTGCCGCCACCATCCTGTGGAGCATCTGGTGTATGCCTCGTCGTCGAGCGTGTATGGCTCGAACAAGAAGGTGCCCTACTCCACCGACGACAAGGTTGACAACCCCGTGTCGCTCTATGCCGCCACGAAGAAGAGCAACGAACTGCTGGCACATGCCTATTCCAAGCTCTACAACATCCCTTCCACGGGTCTGCGCTTCTTCACCGTCTACGGTCCCGCCGGGCGTCCCGACATGGCCTACTTCGGCTTCACCAACAAGCTGCGCGAGGGCAAGACCATCGAGATCTTCAACTTCGGAAACTGCAAACGCGACTTCACCTTCGTCGACGACATCGTGGAGGGCGTGGTGCGCATCATGCAGGGCGCTCCCGAGAAGCAACAGGGCGAAGACGGGCTGCCCCTCCCACCCTACGCCGTCTATAACATCGGCAACAGCTCGCCCGAAAACTTGCTCACCTTTGTCGACATCCTGCAGCAGGAACTCATCCGCGCCCAGGTGCTCCCCGCCGACTACGACTTCGAGGCCCACAAGAAGCTGGTGCCCATGCAGCCCGGCGATGTGCCGGTGACCTACGCCGACACCTCGGCCTTGGAGCGCGACTATGGCTTCAAGCCCTCCACCTCGCTGCGCGACGGACTCCGTGCCTTCGCCGAGTGGTATCACCGCTTCTACATGGAGTAACTCTTTTTCCACTGAGGACACAGAAAACACAGAATCAAATGTAATTCTGAGTCTTCTGTGTCTTCTGTGGATAAAAAGTTTCCACAGAGGACACAGAAATCACAGAATCAAATATCTCTCTGAGTCTTCCGTGTCTTCTGTGGATAAAAACAACGCCAAAAATTTGGTGTTATTTCATTTTTTATTCGTAACTTTGCACACGAAAAGTCATTTCACATCTTAACACAAAAAAATTATGGTAGATTACAAGACTTTAGGCCTGGTGAACACCCGCGAGATGTTCAAGCGTGCCATCAACGGCGGATATGCCATTCCCGCCTTCAACTTCAACAACATGGAGCAGCTGCAGGCTATCATCAAGGCCAGCAGCGACCTGAAGAGCCCCGTCATCCTGCAGGTGTCGAAGGGCGCCCGCAACTATGCCAATGCCACCCTGCTGCGCTACATGGCACAGGGCGCTGTGGAGTATGCCAAGGAGCTGGGCTGCAAGCATCCTGAGGTGGTGCTGCATCTGGACCACGGCGACAGCTTCGAGACCTGCAAGAGCTGCATCGACTATGGTTTCTCAAGCGTGATGATCGACGCCAGCCATCTGCCCTTCGAGGAGAACATCGCCCTGACGAAGAAGGTGGTGGAATATGCCCATCAGTTCGACGTCACCGTCGAGGCCGAGCTGGGCGTGCTCGCCGGCGTTGAGGACGAGGTGTCGTCGGCCGAGAGCCACTACACCAAGCCCGAGGAGGTGATTGAGTTCTCGCAGCGTTCTGGTTGCGACTCGCTCGCCATCAGCATCGGCACCAGCCACGGTGCTTACAAGTTCACTCCCGAGCAGTGCACCCGCGACCCGAAGACTGGCAAGCTCGTTCCTCCCCCATTGGCATTCGACGTGCTCGACGCCGTGATGGAGAAGCTGCCCGGATTCCCCATCGTGCTGCATGGTTCTTCAAGCGTTCCCCAGGAGTATGTCGACGAGATCAACTCGCTGGGCGGCAAGTTGCCCGATGCCATCGGTATCCCCGAGGAGCAGCTGCGCAAGGCTTCGAAGAGCGCCGTCTGCAAGATCAACATCGACAGCGACTCGCGTCTGGCCTTTACCGCCGCCGTGCGCCGCGTGCTGTACTCCAAGCCCGGTGAGTTCGACCCCCGCAAGTTCTGCGGCCCCGCTCGCGACGAGATGGAGAAGATGTACAAGCACAAGATCATCGACGTGCTTGGCTCGGACAACAAGCTGGCTATCCTAGACTAAGACTAGCTAACAAGCGATTCTTTATTATGAAGGCTGCCGCCCACCCCTTGCGGGATGAGCGGCAGCCTTTTTTCTGCTGAGAAATGGTTGAATCCTATACTGCGACACTACAGGCACATCTGCTTGCAGCTTTTCGCAGAGCCACGTCGTAGGCCTGATAATAGTATTGGATAAACTGACTCCAGAGCGCGTGCTTCGAGAGCTCGAAGGCTTTCTTCCGGCAGGCTTCTATCTCCTTTGTGGTGAGCGCAGAGTAGTCGGCTACGGTGTCCTTGATAAAATCGGCCACCTCGGAATAGTTGTAGTCGGTGCGGTGGATGACGCGCACGCCGTCGGCCAGCTGTCCCTCGTGTCCCAGCTTGTTGTTGACCCAGAGGCCGAAGCCCGCCAGGTCGGTGGTGATGCAGGGCACATGGAAAGCGATGGACTCCAGGGGAGTGTAGCCCCAAGGCTCGTAGTAGGAGGGGTAGATGCAGAGGTCGTTGCCCAGCACCACGTCGTAGTAGGTGAGGTTCAGGATGCCATCGTGGCCATTGAGATAGCAGGGCAGGAAGACAACCTTCACACGGTCGTCGTGACGGTTGTGCATGTCGTAGAACTTCAGCATGTTGAGCACGTTGTCGTGTCCCATGTTATGCAGCCAGTGGGTAATCATCGGAACCTCCAAAGGTCCCTCTGCCGTTCTCGAAGAGGCGAGCCGCTCCTGCAAATCCTGCCTGGGTTCGCCCACCCAACCGGGTACAACGATGAAGGCCAGGACGGTCTTCTGCAGATCGCGGTCACGGAGCAAGCGGTTCATGGCCTCGATAAACACGTCGATGCCCTTGTTACGGAACTCGTAGCGCCCGCTGGTCGAGACGATGACGGTCTCCTCGTCCTTCAGCTGCTCGCCCAACAGGGCATTGGCCACCTGAAGCATCTTGGAACGTGCCTGCTTGCGCTTGCGGCTATAGGCTACGCCCTTGGGCACGAAGTCGTCGTCGAAGCCGTTGGGCAGCACCACGTCGACGGGCTTGTCGAGCAGCTCCATGCACTCACGGGCGGTGATGTCGCTCACGGTGGTGAAGCAATCGACGTGGTGGGCGGTCTGCTTCTCAATCGAGTGCTTGCTCTGCATGTTCAGCTCGTCGGCCATCTGGTCGCCGCGGTAGGCGAAGAGGTAGTCGTAGAGCGGTTTCTGGTTGCCGGCGATGGAGCGCCCGATGCTGGTGGCGTGGGTGGTGAAGACGGTGGCCACCTGCGGCACCTTGGCGTTGACGTAGAGGGCTCCCAAGCCGCACATCCACTCGTTGGCGTGGTAGACCACACGCGTATCGACGGTGAACGTTGAACTTTGAATGTTGAACGTGTATAGGCTCTCCACCACGCGGCCGGCGGCATAGGAGAACATCGAGGCCTCGTCGTAGTCACCGTAGGCATGGAGCGAGTCAACACGGTATTGCTCCCAGAGCCAGGTGTAGATTTGGTTCTTTTGCACAAAGTAGGGACAGAAATCCACCAGGATGGCGATAGGCTCGCCGGGCACCGTCCAGCGCCCGACCCTCACCTGCAGCCCTTGCTTGGCGGCTTGGCGACGCCATTGGGACATGAGGTTTTTATCCTCACGGAAATAGAGACTTTCGTTGTCTTTCCACAGGTCGGGACCAATGAAGATGATTCTGTCGGGGAAGGCCTCCTGCAAAGTTTTCGCCCTCGACGAGAGCACGGTGTAGATGCCTCCCACCTTATTACAAACCTCCCAACTCGACTCGAAGATGTAGTCGGGAGTTAACAGTTCTTTTGTCATATAATCTTTTTAATTCCTATTATTCATCCGGCAGGAAGAGGGGGTCTTCGGGCATCACCATCACGGGCGCCGTCTGCCATGCCTGCATCACGTTCTGGGGCACGTAGTCGATGGGCACCACCAGGCGGAACATGTATTCACGCAGCCAGCGGTCGGTCATGATGAGGCATCCCTTCTGGCCCCAGTCGGCTCCCCAAGAGTTTTCCACCTTCCACTTCACGGCCTTCCCCTGCTTGTCGAGGTCGACGGCGGTGAGCGTCATGGCGTGTGTGGAGCCGCTGTCGAAGGTGCTGATGCGCTCGGCCTTGGTCATGGGGAAGGTGGTGGCGAAGAGCGAGCCGTAGTCGAAGTTCTCGGTGTCGGCATAGCCGCGCTTGCGGTCGAGCATCTTGCCCACGTCGTAAGAACTATACAACTTGTGGCCGGCGCGCAGGGTGGCGATGGCCATCTGCTCGATATCGTCCATGGGCAGGTTGATGTATTTCCAGTTGTGGCCGTCCTGGGTATGGCGGTCCAGCTCCACCTCGTAGGTCTTGTAGTAGTCGCGCCGCGGGTCGTTCATCACCATGATGAAGGTGCCGTTGAGCTGCTTGCCGCCCATCACCTCCTGATAGAACGACATGGGGGTGAACTGTCGAGGTTCGCCCACCTGCTCGCCCTTGGCATTGCGGAAGGCGTAGGTGAATTGCTGGGGCGGCGTGCCGATGGTGAGCTGAAGCATGTGGTAGATTTGGCACAGCATGCGTGTCTTGGCCTTCTCCAGAGCAGCAGTCTTCTTGCCCTTCTGCACCATCTCGCGCAATTGCAAGCCATATTCGCGAAGCTTCGAGGCGATGAGCTGGCGAGCCTTCGACGTGTTGTCGGAGGAGAACGATTCGGGCATCACGTCGGCGGGCACCAGACCATATTTCTCGGCCAGGTCGGCGACGCCGCAGAAGGTGCCTCCGTCGCCAATGGGCGAGCGGAAGAAGAATTGCACACGCTGGTCGTCGAGGGGCTTCATGCCGTTGTCGATGCACCCTTGAAGCATCAGGTTGGCCTTCTCCAGCTGGTCCCAGAAGAATAGGTAGGCTTGCGAGAAGTCGGTGTTGAGCGTATCGGTGCGCAGATTAAAGTCGGAACGGAGCACGTTCAGTCCGCTGAACATCCAGCAACGTCCGCTCGACTTTTGGTCGGTGATGCTCTGCTTGCGTGTTTCGATGCTGAAGTGGGTGTCGAAACGCCCGGCGTTCAGGTGGTTGGTAGCCAGGTTGTCGATGGCGTTGGCGGCGATGGCGTTGGCCAGTGCACGGTCGCCGGCCTCCATCTTATTCTCTTTCTGAATGTCGGCCAGCATCTTCGTGCTGATGCCTCCGCTTCGCTGTGCCGTGACGTTGAGCGCCAGGGCGAGGGCGATGGTAATAAACAATGGTCGCATAGTGTCAGTCTTTGTGTGAATGAATCAAAATCCGTAAATCTCTTTAAGCTTCTTGCCCAGCTGCTCGCCGCGCAGGTCGGTGGCCACCACCTTTCCGCTTCCGTCGAAGAGGATGCTGGCGGGGATGGAGCTGATGCCATAGACACCGGCAGCTGCCGACTGCCAATAGCCCAGGTCGCTCAGTTGGGGCCACTTCATCTGCATCTGCTCCACCGCCTTCTTCCAAGGCTCGGCGCTACGGTCGAAGGAGATGCCGATAATCTCGAATCCCTTGGGATGATACTTCGTGTAATTGGCCACCACATTGGGCATCTCGCCACGGCAGGGACCGCACCACGAAGCCCAGAAGTCGACCATCACGTACTGGCCCTTGCCTATCCACTCGCTCAGCTTGTGCTCCTTGCCATCCATGTCGGGGATGGTCATGTCGGTGAACAGCATGCCGGGGGCGCGCTTCTTCAGACCTTCGTAGAGACGCTTGGGCAACGCCATCGAGGGATGGTTGTAGTAGGCGTTAGCGGGGTTGCAAATTTTCTTCAGCTCGTCGAAGCTCAAGCCGTAGGCCAGGTCGCCCACGAATGCGGCGGGAATCATGTTGTCGGCGTTCTGCAACACAATCTGCTTCAAACGGGCTTCCTTCTTCTCGTTCAGGGCCATATAGGCGTTTCTGATTGAGTCCATCTGCCCACTCGACAGATTTCCGCCGCGAGCCTTTTGCAGAATGCTGCTCATCTGGGTGTCGATGGGCGTCAGCTCACGGTCGTAGGCGTTCAGCTTCTCGTTCTGGGCCGAGCCTTTCAGCTTGTGGTCGTTCATATCGAGCTGAATGGGCGTTCCGTCGTTGATGAAGAGGGCGATGAAATCACCGTCGCTCACGCCCAGCACCAAGTTCTTCTGCGTGTTGCCGCTAAACTTGAATTTTCCTGCCGTCACGCTGGCGCTATCCATCACGGCGTTGCGATTGGCCACATCTATGAGATACACTTTTTTCAAACTTGCCGGAGCCTTGCCGTCAATGCTGAAGGCCTCCAACGCCTGTGCATCGGCTCCGATGGCACAACAAATGAGCAAAGCCGCCACGGCCATGCATCTTTTCCAAATTGTTTCTCTTTTCATCGTCTTCTTATGTTATGGTTATTTCAATTCCTCAAACCTCACCGCCGCCCGAGCCACCTCCACGTCGCCCGTCTTGGCGATGCGGATACAGGCCGTTCCGTCGTCGGCCATCTCTCGGCTGAACGACAGCTGGTCGCCGGCATGGGCCTCGGCCACATAGGCAATCTCGAAGCGACCGATACGGTGCTGGCGATACCAGTCGAGGGGCCACAGGTCGAGCACATGCTCGATATACTTCACCGAATTCACATGGCCGTTGATGTCCACATCATTATAATAAGTGTTGATGGTGGCGATGTGCTCTGCTTGGTCGTTCATCTTCACGCGTCCTCCCTTGGCGATGGGGCACTCGCGGTCGCGCTCAATCCATTCGTTGATGGCTCCGCCGTCAACGGCCAGGATGTCGGTGGGCTGACGCGTCTCGGTGTCGATCATCGCCCAGATGCTGCGCCCGTAACCATAGACCTTACTACCGTCGGGCGAGACGACCCGGAAGTTGCGGCTAGTGAAAAAGCGCATGGCGTTCTCCACCCAGGTCTCCACGCAGAAGCGGTCGTACTGGCGGGGCATGTCGGTCATCTCGATGGCCAAGCGCGAAAGAACCCACGAGCGTTGTATCGACATGAGATATTGCATGCCGAAGCCACGGTGGGTGCTATGGAAGTCGGCCGCATTGAGCATGTGGTTGCCCAGATGCCCCATGAACAGCTGTCCGCCGAAGTCGCAATGGAACGGCTCGGCCAGAAATTCGTATCGTCCTACTTTATCCACTTCTCACTTCTCACTTTTCACTTCTCACTTCTAATAGCTCTCCTTCTCGTTGGGGAAGTCGCCACTCTTCACGTCGGTGACATATTGTCCGATGGCGTCGGTCATCACAGCGTTGAGGTCGGCATAGCGACGAAGGAAACGTGGCGAGAAGCCCTGCGTCATGCCCAGCATATCGGCCACCACCAGAATCTGTCCGTCGCAATGACCTCCAGCCCCGATGCCGATGGTGGGTACGGCGATAGCCTGCGTCACCTGCTCGGCGAGCATGGCGGGCACCTTCTCCAACACCACGGCAAAGCAGCCTGCCTCGGCCAAAGCCACGGCATCGCTGAGCAGCTTCTGCGCCTCTCTCTCTTCCTTGGCACGCACGGCGTAGGTGCCAAACTTGTTGATGCTCTGGGGGGTCAATCCCAGATGGCCCATCACGGGGATGCCAGCGTCGAGGATGCGCTTCACCGTGGGCAGAATCTCCACCCCACCCTCCAGCTTCAGGGCATCGCAACCGCTCTCCTTCATGATGCGGATGGCGTTCTGCACGCCGTCGTGCTCACCCGTCTGATACGAGCCGAAGGGCATGTCGCACACCACGAGGGCGCGCTTTACCCCTTTCACCACCGCACGGGCGTGGTAGATCATCTGGTCGACGGTGATGGGCAGCGTGGTGGCATTACCAGCCATCACGTTCGAGGCCGAGTCGCCTACCAAGATGCCATCAATGCCAGCGCGGTCGACGATGCCGGCCGTGGTGAAATCGTAGCTGGTGAGCATGGAGATTTTCTCTCCTTTCTGTTTCATTTCGATGAAGCGGCGGGTGGTCACCTTGCGCTCGTCGCTCACTAAATATCCTGCCATTTTTATATATTTTATAAACTATTCTCTTACCTCTCACCACACACCACTCACTACGTCATAGCTGATGCCGACATAGTCGGGAATCTGAATGTGGCTCCATTCGCGCACCTTCTCAATGGGATTGGTGGTGAGCAGCCCCACCACCCTCATCTTGGCGGCACAAGCCGAGCGCAGCCCGTTGATGCTGTCCTCGAACACCACGCAATCCTTGCTCCCAAGGCCGAAGCGCTGAGCCGCACGCAGATAGCAGTCGGGCGAGGGTTTGCTCTCGGCAAAGTCCTCGCTGGTTAGGATGGCATCAAAATACGACTTGAACTCGGGATGCTTATCATACACATTCTCCATCTTCTGACGGTTGGAGCTGGTCACCACGGCCGTCTTCATGCCATGGCGGCGCAGCTCGGTCACGAAATCCTCGAAGCCGTTCACATAGTCCAGCTGCATCTGTGTCTCGAAGGCGTTCAGCCTGTCAACCACATTCTGCCATTCCGTTTCCAACGCCCCTTTCCAGCCTATTTCAAAAATCTGCTCCAGCGTAGAGCCCTTGATTTCATGCTCCAGCCCCGGATGCTCGGGATGATACAACCGGCACTGCTCGCCCCAGAACACGCTATACTGCGGCTCGGTGTCGAACACCACACCATCGAGGTCGAAAAGGGCTGCCTTTAACGATTCATTTCTCATTTCGGCCACAAAGGTACGAAAAATTTGCGATTCAGCCTAAACAATACAGGGAAATATCATTTATGCAAGCAACGAAACGTGATTATTCGCAAATAAGATGAGAAAACGGACGCCATTTTACGTTGAGCCGCAGAGGAAACCAGCCCATTCACAAATTTCTTTGTTGTTTTTCTGAAAAAACGGTCCGTATTTGCTTTTTTTTGACTATATTTGCACCCAAATTGAACACAAGCCATGCTGAGGTTTATTTCTTTTGGAAGCGGAAGCAGTGGTAACTGCTACTATTTATATACAGAAAACGACGGACTAATGATTGATGCCGGAGTGGGCGTGAGGGCGCTGAAGAAATACTTTCGCGACTACGGCCTCAACCTTTCCCACCTGCACCACCTGCTCATCACACACGACCATGCCGACCACATCAAGTGCGTTGGCAGCATCAGCCACGACCTCCTTCTGCCCGTCTATGCCACCGAGCAGGTGCACCAGGGCATCGACCGCAACTACTGCGTCACCCGCAAGGTGAGCGCCGCCGACAGGCGTGTGGTGGAGCCGGGCAAGCAGATGGAGTTGGGGGCCTTTCTGGTGACCCCTTTCTCGGTGCCTCACGACAGTAGCGATAATGTAGGCTATATGGTTGAGGCCGAGGGAATCAGCTTCTGCATCATCACCGATGCCGGCCGCGTCACCGACGCGATGGCACCCTTCATCTCGCGTGCCCATTATCTTGTCATCGAGGCCAACCACGACCGTGAGATGCTCAAGGCCGGCCCTTATCCCCTGCATTTGAAAGAGCGCATCATCAGCGGCACAGGCCATCTCAGCAACAACGACTGCGCCGAGGCTGTGGCTCAGCACATGGGCGAGCAGCTGCGCCATGTATGGCTCTGCCATCTCTCGGAAGAGAACAACCACCCCGAACTGGCACGCAAGACCGTGGAGGCAGTCCTGCGCAGCTATGGCATCGTGGTGGGCAAGGACTTGGCCCTCGACGTGCTGAAGCGAACCATGCCTACCGGCATCTTTGAGCTGGGATGACGAAGCTGTGTATTCAATTTTCAAAAAGCGCCACCTGTTTTTACTGCGGTGTTTTCCTATTTCAAAACAAGAATAACTGCAGTGGCGTTTTCAACCGGTCAGTCGAAAAAATACGCGATTCGTTTGGCTGAATGAAAAGAAATGGCTACCTTTGCCGCCAAATTTGAAGTAAACAATTTTCAGTCAACATTCATCATAACGAACACAAAACAAACTGAAAGAAAGATGAAAAAAATCAGAGCAGCCGTAGTGGGTTACGGCAACATTGGCCGCTATGCCCTACAAGCATTAGAGAGTGCACCCGACTTTGAAGTTGCCGGCATCGTGCGCCGTCAGGGCGCTGAGAACAAGCCACAGGAACTGGAGCAGTATGCCGTGGTGAGCGACATTCGCGAGTTGAACGACTTGGATGTAGCCATTTTGGCCACGCCAACCAGATCGTGTGAGGAGTATGCCCGGCAGATACTGCCGTTGGGCATCAACACCGTCGACAGCTTCGACATCCACACGCTCATCAGTGACTATCGCAAAACGTTGATGGAGCTGAACAAGCAGACGAACACCGTGAGTGTGATTGCTGCAGGCTGGGATCCCGGCAGCGACAGCATCGTGCGCACCCTGATGCAGGCTTTGGCACCCAAAGGACTCACCTACACCAACTTTGGTCCCGGCATGTCGATGGGCCACAGCGTGTGCGTGCGCTCAAAGCAGGGCGTGAAGAACGCGCTCTCGATGACCATCCCCTTGGGCGAAGGCATTCACCGCCGCATGGTGTATGTGGAGCTGGAGCCGGGCGCAAGCCTGGAACAGGTTACTGCCGACATCAAGGCCGACCCCTACTTTGCCAACGACGAGACGCACGTGATGCAGGTGGAAAGCGTTGACGACCTGCGCGACATGGGCCACGGCGTGAATCTGGTGCGCAAGGGCGTGAGCGGACAGACGCACAGCCAGCGCATGGAGTTCAACATGCAGATCAACAACCCCGCACTCACTGGCCAGGTGCTTGTGGCCGTGGCAAGAGCCTCCATGCGACAGCAGCCTGGATGCTACACCATGATTGAGCTGCCAGTGGTGGACCTGCTGCCCGGCGACAGGGAAGAACATATTGCACATTTAGTATAATGTAGGATAGAAATTATCATAATTATCCTAATTCTTTCTTCAATAGCCACGTCGGCGAAGCAAAATTAGAATAATTATGGTAATTTCTGTCTAAATAAAAACGAGAAAAAATGAAAAAACTGATTCTTACAAGCGTTGTGCTGCTGATGGCCATGATGGCTCAGGCACAAACCAAGATTGCCCCGAAGCTGCAGAACGGCTTCAAGGCTGTGTACATCTCCGAAAGCTCTCTTAGCGCCATGGGTAAGGAGTGCAAAATGACGGATGAGTCGGAGTATGTGGTGAGCAACGTCACCGACAAAGGAGCCGTAATCACCGTCACCACCAAAGACATAAAAATCAATGGCGACGAGAACGACATTACCACCCAGCTGCTGCTACTCTCACAGCAGATGTTTACGGGCGTAAGCGTACAGCTTATCACCAATGCCGATGGACAGGTGACAGGGGTGAAAAACCTTGATGAGGTGAAGAACAAGGCTATGGAGTATGCCGGCAAAATGATTGATAAACTGCTGGCCCAGAGTCCTGAGGTGGCACAGGCCATGCCCAAGGAGACGCTGATGAAGCAGCTCACATCGAAGATGACCGAAGAGGCAATGGTAGCCCAATTCAGCAAGAGCGGCGTGCTGGCGCTGAACGGCAAGACCGTGACGAACGGAGCCACTGAAAACTACGAGGGTGACGAGGGCATGAAGATGAAGCGCATGTACTTCGTGGTGGGAAAGAACATCATCACCAACTCTACGCTCGACATGCAGAAGGACGACCTGAAGAACCTCATCATCAAGCAGGTGGAGGAACAGGCACCCGAACAGGCTGAGATGATAAAGCAGAACATCGACCTGGTGATGGGACAGATGAAGTTCGAGATGAGCGAGAAATCAACCTATCAGCTGCAGGACAATGGTTGGGTGAAGAGCGTCAAGAACGAAGTGAACCAAAACATGATGGGACAGGTGATGAAAGCCACCGAGACTATCACACTGAAATAAACACGGGCTACGCACTAAATGATAAATGAAAAATGATAAATGACCTGCGGCTTGTGGCCCGCGTCATTTATCATTTTTCATTTATCATTTAGCCGCGTAGCGGCGCATCTCATTTGGGCGTAGCCCGCAAAAGGATGCGCCCTTGAGCATCGATGACGGCCTGACTCTGTGGCACATCGGCATCGCTGAGTTGCTTCATCTGGCGGATGACGGCTCCCGTCGTGTCGGTGCGGGGACCGATGCCGCGGGTCTGTATGAAGGGATGTACCTGTCCGCGTAGGAATCGGCCCGTGGCGGGGTCAATCTTTATTTCCACCAAGGGGGCGTAACCGCTGATACCCGTGAGACTGACGTTGTAGGGCGTGCAGAAATTACCCAGGCTGTAGGCGATGAAGCGGCCTTTATAAACCTCGGCGCAACGCAGCACGTGAGGACCGTGGCCGTAGACTACATCGGCACCGTGGTCGATGCAGAAGTGGGCCAGCTGGCGCAGTGAGCCGCGGTTCTCGCCCAGGAAGGTCTCTCCGCCCTGCGGCAGATGGCTCTGCGTGCGCCCCTCGGCACCACCGTGGAACGAGACGATGACCAAGTCGCAACGCTTCACCAAGTCGTCGACGATGCGGCCGACGACCTTCAGGTCGGTATGTTTCAATGTGTAGCTGTTGTGGCCGAAGGCGCAGAGGCCAATCTTCTTTCCGCTGCGCTCGATGACGGCACTCTCCACACGCCCTTCAATGCCGCTGAAGAGGATGCCCTGCTCGCGCAGACAGCGCTCGGTGCTCTCGATGCCTTCCTGCCCGAAGTCGTTGGCGTGGTTGTTGGCCATGCTCATGTAGTCGAAGCCCACCTCTTTCAGGCGAGGAGCGAAGCTGGTGGGGGTGCGGAAGCTATAGCTGTTGGGACCCGAGCCCTTGGTGCTTCGGCCACCGTCGCAGAGCGTACCCTCCAGATTGCCCAGTGTAAGGTCGGCACGCCGCAGGATGGCAGCGGCATCGCGGAAGAGGTCCTTGCCCTCGTTCTGCGGCAGCATCTGGCTGGGATAGGTGGTGCCCATCATCACATCGCCCACCATCGCAATGGTCAGCGTGTCGGTTTGCGCCCTTACAGGGCTAAATGAAAAATGATAAATGATAAATGATAGGGCTAACGCCAATCCTTTATTTCTCATTTTCGTGCTTTGTATTTATGTTATGTTTCGCCGTCTTTATTGTGGAAACAAGAATTCTGATTATCTCGTCAATATCTTTTTTTAGAGAAGAATAGATTTTCTCGTCGATTTTTTCTGACCTAAATAATACCACCAACCAATACGAAGATTCGCTTGCCTCTTTCAAGGCAATCCCTAACTTACTGATAAAATCGCTCTTGCTCTGAGCTTGTATGCCTTCATGTACATTTGCCCCTACGCTTGTTCCACTTCTGAACAACTGTTTGGACATGATAAACTCTTTTTTTTCTTCCATGAGGTATTGATAACAGTTTACCATCCTGATGGAGAAAGCAATCGTTTTATCAGCCAAAACATTATTACTTGTCATCAAGCGCATCCTTTATCATTTATCATTTTTCCTTTATCATTTAGGCCGTAGGCCGCTACTTTACGCGTCTGACGCCCACGTAGCGCTTGGCGTAATAGCCTTCAGTGCTCTTGCTCACGCGGACACCCTTGGTGGTGCTGGCGTGGATGAAGGTGAAGGTGTCGGTGATGGGGTCGTAATCAAGAACAATGCCCACGTGGCCTACGTTACGGCCAGAGCGAGGCGAAGTGAAGAACACCAGGTCGCCGGCTTGCATCTCGTTGCGCTTGATGGGCTGGTGGATGGCATACTGCTCGCGCGACGATGCACCAATCCACACGTTGTTCTGGTGCTTGTAGACATAACTGGTGAAACCCGAGCAGTCGAAGGTCTTGGGTCCCTTGCTGCCGTAGACATAGCGCTTGCCAATGTGCGAGAGCGCCTCGTCGATGATGTTCTCGGTCATCAGTTCATCGTAGTCGAGGCTCTCGCCATTGTTGCGATATAGAAAGTCAAAGTTGCCTATCTCTTCTGTGTCGTAATCCAGCAGTTCATTGATGATTTCTTCCTCCTCTTGTAACTCGGCTTGCCCGAAGACGGCGCCCACTGACAAAAACAGCATGGCCACGACGCAAAAAAGATTTTTGTTCATACGGTGTTGTTAGGATTAAAATGATAAGTTCTTAAAGCGAGTGCAAAGGTACAAAAAAATATCTGCCTACGGGACAATAGGCCCAATCTTTTGTCTACTTTTAACAGTTGACGCGCTTTCAGCTCTTGGCCACGAGTGAGGGGCGTAGGTGGGTGGCCCTGTAGTCAAAGGTCTGGGCCACCTTGTCGCTCTTCTTGTCGTCGTCCTTCTTGTCGTTCTCAGCAGGCTGGGGAAATGCCTTGCCCTCCTTCATGATGCGCAGGGCCTCCTTCACGGCGGGGTCGTCGTGGTTCAGGTATTGCAGCCACGACTGCTCATCGAGCATGTTGTAGACAATGCGGCTGAGGATGAACTCCTCCAGCAGATGGTGCGAGCGCTGAATCATCAGGTTGCGGCGCTTCAGGCCTCGGCTGTCGGCATACTGTGCGAACTTCTCCACCAGGTTCTGTCGCTTCAGGTATTTCACCAATGCTTCTTCGTTCTCGAACTCCGAAAGCTTCTGGCGGTTCTGGTCGGTGTAGTCGTAGCCAAACTGCAGGATGAGTCCGCTGTAGGTGGCTTCGCGATAATAGGTGGTGAAGTCGGTGGTGTCCTCGGGCACGAAGATGTCGGGGGTGATGCCGCCTCCGCCATAGACGGTGCGCCCGCCCGTGGTGTAGTATTCGGGGCCTGTGTGCTTGATGCTGTCGAGCGAGAAGAATTCACCGTTCTGGTAGCGCATGAGCAGGTCTTCCTCGTAGTCGCGGTCCATGCCGCTGGTATAAGGCTTCTGGATGCAGCGCCCCGACGGGGTGTAGTAGCGGGCGATGGTGAGGCGCATCATCGAACCGTCGGTAAATTCCAGCGGTTGCTGCACCAATCCTTTTCCGAAGCTGCGGCGGCCAATGATGGTGCCGCGGTCGTTGTCCTGGATAGCTCCTGCCAAGATTTCGCTGGCCGAGGCCGACCCTTCGTCGATGAGCACCACCAGTGGCATCTGCTTATACGAGCCGTGGCCGTTGCTGCGGTATTCCTCGCGCGGTGAACGGCGTCCCTCGGTATAAACGATGAGGCTTCCGCGTGGCAGGAACTGGTTGGCAATCTCCACGGCCGAGTGCAGATAGCCACCTGAGTTGCCGCGCAGGTCGACCACGATTTGCTCAAAGCCCTCCATCGAGAGCTGCGCCAAGGCGATGACCACCTCTTCGTAGGTGTTGTCGCTGAAGTTCTTGATGCGGATGTAGCCCGTGGTCTCGTCGAGCATATAGGCGGCGGTGACGCTGTGGGTCACAATCTGGTCGCGAGTGACGGTGAACTCGCGCACGTCCTTCTCGCCATAGCGCACCACACCCAGCTTCACCTCGGTGCCTTGCGGACCTTTCAGCGTGTGCATGGCATATTCGTTGGTCAGCGTGGGGCCGGTGAAGGTGGAGTCGTCGACGGTTACAATCTTGTCGCCGGCGATGAGACCTGCCTGCTCGGCGGGGCCTCCGCTAATGACATTCTGCACGCGCAGCGTGTCGTTGCGGATGATGAACTCGATGCCCACGCCGCTGAAGGAGCCGCGCAGGTCGTCGTTCGCCATCTCAACATCTTTGGTCGAAATATAGACGGAATGGGGGTCCAGCTCGCCCAAGATGAGAGGGATGGCCTTCTCCACCAGGTCGGGCACGTCGACGGAGTCCACATACTGGTCGTCGAGGGTGAAGAGCAGGTTGCTCAGCTTGTTCGAGCCGCTGTTGATGATGTTCAGGCGGTTGCCTTGGAAGTGGTTGCCGTAGAAGGTTCCCACCACGATGCCCACGATGGCTGCCAAGGCGAGCCACAAGGGAATGAAACGGTTGGATTTATTCATAATTCCAGATACACTACTTCTATACCCGCCCGCTCCAGCAGTTCAATGCCGTCCATCAGGCGATACTTTTCTCCATACACCACGCGCTTGATGCCGGCCTGGATGATGAGCTTGGCACACTCGATGCAGGGCGAGGCGGTGATGTAGATGGTGGCGCCGTCGCTATTGTTCGAGCTGCGTGCCAACTTGGTGATGGCGTTGGCCTCGGCATGCAGCACGTAGGTCTTCGTCACGCCCTCGTCGTCCTCGCAGATGTTCTCGAAGCCCGAAGGGGTTCCGTTGTAGCCGTCGCTGATGATCATCTTGTCCTTCACCACGAGGGCACCCACCTGGCGGCGCTTGCAGTAGCTGTTCTCCGCCCAGATGCGGGCCATGCGCAGGTAGCGCTGGTCGAGCTTATTTTGTTTTTCTTTTAATTCCATTTCTCTTCAACAATGCGTCGATAGTGGGCTCGCTGCCCTTGAAATTCTTGTAGAGCGTCATGGGGTCGTCGGTGCCACCACGCGAGAGGATGCAGTCGCGGAAGCGCTGGGCCGTCTTCTCGTTGAAGATGCCGCTCCGCTTAAACACGGCGAAGGCATCGGCGTCGAGCACCTCGGCCCACTTATAGCTGTAGTAGCCGGCGGCATAGCCCCCAGCCATGATGTGGCTGAACTGCGTAGTCATACAGGTGTCCATGCGCTGGGGCATGATGATGGCCTTCTGCCAGGCTTGCTTCTCGAAGGCGATGATGTCGCCGGTGAACTCGTCGCGCATGGTGTAGTAGGCCATGTCGACCAGCCCGAAGCTCACCTGGCGCATGCAGGCGGTGGCAACCATGAAGTTGCGACTGCGCACGATGCGGCGAATCAACTCGTCGGGCAGCGGCTCGCCCGTATCATAGTGGAAGGCGAAGGTGCGCAGGAACTCCCTCTCCACGGCGAAGTTCTCCATGAACTGCGACGGCAGCTCCACGAAGTCCCACAGCACGTTGGTGCCACTGAGGCTCTCGAAGCGACAATTGGAAAGCATGCCGTGCAGGGCGTGGCCAAACTCGTGCAGGAAGGTCTCCACCTCGCCCAGCGTCAGCAGTGCGGGCTTGTCGGGCGTGGGCTTCGTTAGGTTCATCACCAGCGAGACATGGGGACGCACGTTTTCTCCCTTCTTGTCTATCCACTGCCCCTGATACTGCGTCATCCACGCGCCGCCCTGCTTGCCCTTGCGGGGATGGAAGTCGGCGTAGAGCACAGCCAAATAGGAGCCGTCGCGGTCGAACACCTCGTAGGCCTTCACATCAGGATGATAGACGGGGATGGCCTTGTTCTCCTTGAAGGTGATGCCATAAAGGCGGGTGGCCAAGCCGAAGACGCCGTCGATGACCTTGTCCAATTGGAAATAGGGGCGCAGCATCTCCGCATCAATATTATATTTCTTCAGCTTCAGCTTGTGGCTGTAGAAGGCAACGTCCCAAGGCTGAAGAAGACCCACCCCCTGCTTTTCCAGTTCCTCCAACTCCTTTTTGGCCGTTGGCTTATAGGCATCCACCAGCTGGTTGAGCAGACGATAGACGCCACGCACATTCTTCGCCATGCGGCGGCTCAGCACATAGTCGGCGTAGGTTTTGTAGCCCAGCAGCTGGGCAATCTCGCGACGCAGGTTGATGAGTCGCTGGCAGATGGCCAGGTTGTTGCAGTCGTTGTCGTGTATGCCCTTGGTGTTGTAGGCCATATACATCCGCTGGCGCAGCTCGCGCTGGGTGCTGTAGGTCATGAAGGGCGAGTAGCTGGGAGCGTCGAGGGTGAACGTCCATCCCTCTTCGCCCCGCTGCTTGGCCTCTTCGGCGGCGGCGTCGATGGCGGTCTGTGGCAGTCCGTCGAGCTGGGCGGCGTCGGTGATGTGCAGACTGAAGGCCTTGTTCTCCTTCAACAGGTTCTGCGAGAACTGCAAGCCCAACAGCGAGGCCTCCTCCGTCAACTGGCGCAGACGGTCTTTGCCCTCCTTGTCGAGCAGGGCGCCGCTGCGCACAAAGCCCTGATAGCAGTCGTCGAGCAATCGCTTCTCCTCGGGCGTCAAACGACGGTGATGCAGGTGCACTTGGCGCACACGCTCAAACAGCTGCTCGTTCAGCCGCATGTCGTTGGCGTGCTGCGTCAGTATCGGGCTCATCTTCTGCGCCAGCGCGTCCATCTCGTCGTTGGTCTCTGCCGAGAGCAGGTTGAAGAACACGGTGCTCACGCGCTCCAGCAGGTCGTAGTAACCTTCGGGATCGTCGTCCTTGTTGATGATGGTGTTGTCGAAGGTGGGCTTGGCGGGGTTGTTGATGGTTTTGTCGAGGAACTCCTTGTCGCGGCGTATGCCTTCCATGAAGGCCTCCTCGTAGTCTTCCAAGCGGATACGGTCGAAGGGCGCCACGTCGTGCAGCGTCCTGTATGGCTCAAAAAAGGGATTCTTTCTCTCGGAGGGAACAGTCCCCTCCATGCTCTTTTCTGTCATGTCTATGCTTCCTTCAAGTTTTCAGCCTGCAAAAGTACAAAAAATCCACCAAATATCACTCCTCTTTAAATATAAATAACATTGTAATAAGTTTTTTTCTAACAAGTAATAGTTTTTGTTACTTTCTGAAAAAAAATGGTCCTTCTTGGTTTAGTAAGAATGAATTCTTTCATGTCTTTTTTGGGGTGGATGAGGCTTCTTCGCAACGGGCTCTTTTTCAGTGCCATTTCGAGGACGAAAATTTGGAGCGCGACTTTTTTCAAAAAGTCAACGCCTTTTTTCAAAAAGTCGCGCTCCAAATTTTCAAAAGTCGTACTCCTTTTTTTCAGACGCGAAATGGCTTGCTTGGAAAAGACCGTTTCTCCGGGAATTTCGTCTTCGTACAAAACCTACACGAAGCATCGTTTTGCGCCGTTCCCTGCCCGGACGGACTAGAATATCGCGGATCCGACCGAGCGGGGGTTCCTACGCTCGACCGCCCCCTTCACTCCCCACTTTATTTGTCCCTTTCCATACCTTTATCGAGCAGTTTCCATAGGGGGAGCTACGCGATTTATTATAATTCGTTGATTGGTAGCGGTTTTCCACGGCGCCTCGTTCATACATTTTCCATAGGCAACCGATGTGGCTTTCGAAAAAATATCGTAACTTTGCACCCAGATAAAAGCAAATATTATGTTTACGAGAGCATTCTACATATTCGTCGTAGGCGTTCTGCTGATGGCTTGCAGTCAGCAGCAGGCATCCAATCCACAGACGGCAGCCCAATGTCTGGAGGAGGCTGAGGCGGCTTTGGCAGAAGACAGCGTCAGACAGGGCGAGACCCTGCTGCGAAAAGCCATCCTATTGTCGGAAGAGGCGGAGGACTGGCATACCAATTATATCGCGTATCAGCGATTGGCCGATGCGCTTTCGCAAGCTAACCCTGTAGAGGCTTTGCGACTGATGAAGAAAGCCCTGGCCGTCTATGAGCAGCATCCCGACAATGAGCAAAACTATGTCATCCTGCTCGACTATGCAGGAACCTACGCCGCGCAAGTGGCATTCATCAATGAGGGGGCGTACGACGAAGCGCTCGACTTCATCCATCGCGCGTACGATATAGCAAAGAACAAACAGATGACCGACCAGATGTGCCAGACGCTTACCAGTCTTGCAAACATTGCTTGGGCAAAGGAGGACTATCGCCAGGCTGTTGACTATGCCCGCCAGGCAGAATCCCTCCTCGCTCCTTTGGGGGAAGACAGTGAGGGGCTGACCGACCTTAGGCCTGGCACCTTGCAGGTGCTGGCCCGCAGCTACTTCTTCCTCAACATGCTCGATTCGGCAGAGACCGTCTATCGGCAGATTGAGCCGGGCGATGATGTCCATCTGGCTTATATCGTACAGAGCAACCTCGCCAAGATTGCGCTCCGGCGCATGGGAGCCACGCAGGTGGAGGACAGCGTGGCCGGAGCCTTCGAGCAAATAGAGGACTTCTACTATAAGGCACTCGAACAGAAAGACGCGTACTATCAGGAGACGCTACGTCAGGAGATGGAGAACCAGCAACTCGCCTACCGCTCACAGATGTATGGTCGTACACTCCTTATTATTATGATAGCCTCGCTCCTCGTCATCTTGGCAATGGTGTTGATGGTTCGGTATAGGATGCGGCTACAACAACAGCGGCAGCAGCAACTGCAGCAGGAGGCCGAGCATCAGAAGACGCTGCTGCATCAAGCCAACGAAGTGGTGGCATTCCTGCAGGACTTCATCCTCGAGCGCACGGAGGCGCTCAAGAAGCTGAGCCAAAGCGCCGATTCGCGCATCTATCTCAGTCCACACGAATGGAACGAGATAGAACGCACGCTCAACGCCATCGACAACAACCGCTTCGCCCGTATCCGCGAGCATCACCCCACGATGCACGACGACGACATCCATCTGTGCATCCTCACCCGCCTCGGCATCAGCAACCGCACCATCGGTAACATCTACTGCCTCACCGTCTCTGCCGTCCAGCATCGCAAGCTCAAGCTGAAGAAGGACGTTTTCGGAGAGAGTAATCCCGACATCACGTTGGAACAGATACTTAACAGGAAATAAAAAACAAGAATAAAAACAATAACAAAAAACTATTTGACATGAAACATTCTTTTTTATTATCTGTGTGTATGCTGGCATCTATTACGATGCAAGCACAAGAGGTGCCAAACGACTACCGTCTTTTGGTAGAAGATGGTAAGCATTGGACCTACGACAACTATATGTCGTTACGTCCAGACGAATACAATCATTATTATTACTATGATTTGAAAGGCGACACCCTGATTGCAGGAAAGAACAGCCTGAAACTGTACTCCGATAATGTATTAAATGATAGTATCGTCAGATATGAAGGAGCACTGTATGAGGAAAACAAGAAAGTTTATTGTTTCTTTCCCGGAAAAGATGAGGCAGCGCTAATATATGACTTCGACTGCGAAGTGGGCGATACACTTAACGTTGAGAAAGGTCAAATGGTCGTGAAAGATATTCGAACAGAAGACAATGGTGGTAATACTATCAAGAAATACATACTACATTCTATGGATATAAGTCCTTCCTGGGATAATGAGAAGAGGGACTACGCAGAACTATCTTGGATAGAGGGTGTTGGGGCCACGATTGATTTCTTATATATGCTACCTCTTCCTGGTAACTATAGCACTCTAAATGCCTGTGAACTGAATGGCGAGAAGCTCTATCAGACAATTATACCAGATTTGACAGACGAAGGCTATCATAAAATGGCCATCGAGGGAAAGCGATGGAACTATATACACTATTATTTGGATGAAGACGGTGAGCATTATGTCCCCTATTCCTACGTAGTAAAGGGCGATACCATCATCGGACGTACCACTTATAAGAAACTCTGGTATCAAGATGAGGCGACGGAACGGTTCGAATGTCTCCTTTTAGAAAAAGGACGCTCTATTTATAAAGTTTTGAACAACACCGCCCGCAGTTTCTTTGATTTCGGACGTAATGATTTCGGAAGAGTGTTCACTTGGAAGGCGGAAAACAATTCAGGCAACACAAATAGTATGGTTTATAGTGTTGATACCATAGAAGTTAATAATCGTCAGTTCCGCAGATACACCTTATTGCAGAAGTATTCGGAAGAAGGTGAAGTGTTAACGACAATAGAATATGGTGGCGAAGGTGTTTGGCACAATATCTGGGTTGAGGGTGTCGGATCGGCAAGCAGTGGTATTGAGGACCAGCAACCATACGGAGAACCACCAGTGATGACAACAAGCGATTTTACCTATTTCGTATCATGCTATGAGGATGGTGAGTGTATCTTCACGGCTGATGACTTTAACGTCCAGACCAATCCTGACTTGAATATTGTTTATCGCCCAATGGTCGAAGAGGGCAAAGTGTGGAAGGTAGGAGGCGTCGGCTCGAATCCTGTGCAGCTGGTGGAATACTATTACTTCGATGGCGACACCATCGTCGACGGAAAGGCTTGCAAGCAGATGATGCGCCAGCGATACGTAAGCCCAGAGCATCCTGATTATGATGACGTTTCGCAATATCCAGCCCTGAGCTATGCGGGAGCTTGGTACGAAGAAGACCAGAGAGTGTACGCCTACGACTCGATTGCCAATCAGTTTAAGTTGATGTACGACTTCTCCCTCGCTGACAATGGCACTTTCCTGATGGATGGTCTGGCATACGTGGTAGGTCCGAGGCAGACAGGAGGACTAACGGGCTTTAAGGGCGTGTATAGAGATGTTAGGCTGTGGGCAGACGGAGAAAGCATCTACAGTCCCGCTTGGTTGGAAGGTGTCGGAAGTATTGACGGCCCCACCATCAATGTCTATCCAGGACATGTTGATCCCGCGTGGTTCCTGATGGCCTGTGCCGTTGATGATGAGGTCATCTACCTCAACGACGAATATGAGGATGGAGCCACCCCCGATGTCATGGGAGCCCGAGACCGCTTCGACTTCACGCATACCACCAAGCCAAAGCCGAAGGCTCCGAGGTGGAGAGAAACCGAGCAGCCGCTCTATGGCGAATACAACGAACAGCAGCTGAGCATCAATCTCGACCCGCTCAGCGCCACCTATCAGGTACGCATTGCCGACGAAACGGGCAAGGTAGTCTACGAGAAGACCATCAACGCAGGTAACATCGTTGGCCTCAACATCAACATCTCCACCTATCCCAAAGGCCGTTACACCGTGATTGTGGAGAATGACGAGGAATCCTTCGTCGGCGAATTCGAGGCACGGACAACGGGAATCGAGGAGTTGAACCTCGCCCCACTCGCCCAAGGCCAGAAAGCCATCTATAACCTACAAGGCCAGCGAATCGGTTCCTTGCAGAAGGGATTGAACATCGTAAACGGACAAAAGGTTTTAGGGAAGTGAGTTGATAACGCCACTGGTGTATCTATAAGGTGTTTAATTGGACGAAAAACAATGCGCAGCCCTTCCCCTCCCCTTGAAGGGAGGGGAAGGGCTGCGCACCACGCTCCCACGCTCAGCCGAGTGGCGAATCCTGATTGAGAAAAAGGGTGTATGCGCCAACCAAAATTTTGGTAACGACTTTTTGAAAAATCTTGTACGTTTTTTTTGAGCGCCCCGCTATCGCTATATCATTGCCTAAAAAAACTGGCAAAAAAAATAGCGCCGTTCCCGTTTTTTTGTTATCTTTGCGGTTGGAAACCGTGTACATTATTTATAAATCATTCAAAAACTAAATAGGACATGAAAAAGCTGTTGATTTCACTATTTGTCATGCTTGTCGTTGCACGTCAAGCAGAGGCACAGGTATCGTTTGGCCATGCCGAGCCATTGAACAAGGGTTGGAGCTTCCTCCGCATGGATGCTTCTTGGAACATCAGCGAGAAGCCCAACATGAAGGAAAAGGATTTCGACGATTCGAGCTGGCGCAAGATTAACCTGCCACACGACTGGGGCGTGGAGCTGCCGATGTCGCCCGACAAGGGGTCGTGCCAAGGCTATCTGCCCGGCGGCGTGGCCTGGTATAGGATGCATATCCCTGCCAATCGACTGGCCGACGGAAAGAGGCATTTCGTCTATTTCGAAGGCGTTTACAACTACTCGGAGGTCTACTTGAACGGTCAGCTTTTGGGCAAGCGGCCCAGTGGCTTTGCCTCGTTCCTGTATGACATGACCCCTCATTTGCAGCAGGGCGACAATGTGCTGGCGGTGCGCGTGGACCACAGTCGGGAGTTCGACTCCCGTTGGTACACAGGCTCGGGCATCTATCGCAATGTGTGGCTGGTGACTGCGCCCCAGGTGCATCTGGCACAGTGGGGGACGGCCTACAGGCTGACCCGCATCAACGCCAAGAGTGCCGAGCTGGAGGTGGATGTGGAGACGACGGCACCACAGAGCACACAGAATTCACAGAATTATTCTGAGTCTTCTGTGTCCTCCGTGGACGAAAGTAGGCGGCTGAATGCCGTCGTGCAGCTCTGCGACGCCAACGGCCGGGTGGTGGCCACGACGAAGACGGCCATCGGCACGCAGGAGAAGAAGACGGTGAGGCTGACGGTGAAGAACCCGCAGCGATGGACGCTCGACAGCCCCTATCTCTATTCGCTGAAGACCATCCTCCAGGCCCAGAGCAGCGAGGATAACGACACGTCGACGGTGCGCGTGGGTCTGCGCACGCTCGACTTCTCGCCCGACAAGGGGTTTGCCCTTAACGGCGAGTGGATGAAGGTGAAGGGCGTGTGCATCCACGACGACGCCGGCGTGCTGGGCACTGCCGTGCCAGCTCAGGTGTGGCGTCGCCGTCTGGCGGAGTTGAAAGACATCGGCGTGAATGCCATCCGCATGAGCCACAACCCACATGCCCCCGAGGTGTACGACCTGTGCGACGAGCTGGGCTTGCTAGTGATGGACGAGGCCTCGGACGAGTGGGAGTTCCCCAAGCGCAAATGGCTGAAGGGCTGGAATGCTGGTGCTCCGGAGTTCC
Source organism: Prevotella sp. (assembly GCA_017619275.1). Lineage (GTDB taxonomy): Bacteria > Bacteroidota > Bacteroidia > Bacteroidales > Bacteroidaceae > Prevotella. Next base: position 73,853 of record JAFZSR010000058.1, read on the forward strand.
AGGGAACGTATACCTATTTCGAGGAATGGATTGATCGCGACGTGGCCGACATGGTGCGCCGCGACCGCTGCCATCCCAGCATCTTCCTTTGGAGCATCGGCAACGAGGTGGACTATCCCAACGACCCCTATTCGCATCCCGTGCTCAACGGCGACGGAACAGGTTTCACCCAGCCCATGTATGGCGGCTATAAGCCCGACCAGCCCAATGCCGAGCGCATAGGCATCATTGCCCAGCGACTGGCCAAGGTGGTGAAGGAGCTGGACCCTTCGCGTCCTACGACAGGAGCTCTGGCGGGCGTGGTGATGTCGAATGCCACTGCCTATCCCTCGGCCGTCGACGTGGTAGGCTACAACTATACGGAGAGCCGCTACGGCGAGGACCACAAGACCTATCCGCAGCGCATCATCTACGGCTCGGAGAACCGGCACGACTTGGCCGCCTGGAAGGCTGTGACCGACAACGACCACATCTTCGGGCAGTTCCTGTGGACGGGCATTGACTATCTGGGCGAGAGCGGACAATGGCCCGCTCGCGGCTCGTCGGCAGGACTGTTGGACCTGGCCGGACAGCGCAAGCCCCTGGGCTGGTATCGCGCTGCCCTGTGGAGCACGAAGCCCGTCTGCTATATTGGTTCCTACCGCACGTCGGGACGCATGGGACGAAACGGCAATCGTGGACGCACGAACCAGCGCCCCACCCCATACGCCAGCGCCGTGTGGAACTGGGAGAAAGGCGAAAAAGTGCGCGTGGTGTGCTATACCAACGCCCAG
>JAFZSR010000059.1 GCA_017619275.1 Prevotella sp.
GGAATCTGAGAGGTGAGAGGTGAGAAGTGAGAGGTGAGAAGTGAGAGGTGAGAAGTGGGCTGTGCCATGTTACTGTGCGCAGCCCACTTCTCACTTCTCACTTTTTACTTCTCACTTAGCAAACGCTCCTTTGGCGATGCTCTTCCCTGGCTGGGGCTCAACATCGGCGCTTTCAGCCTCGGCGGCGCGAGTGCGCGAGTAATAATAGTCGTCGTAATAGTAGTTGCGGTAGGTGTCCCAATTCTCGAAGCGCACGTTCTTCAGCTTGAAGCGGATGTTGCGGTTGGTACCGTCGTCCATGTAGCCAGAGAAGTGGGTGCTCGAAAGCGAGTAGTCGTTCACGAAGACGGGATACCAGGTGCTGTCGTCGTAGATGAGCGTGATGACACCGTCGACCACCGACCACGAGAACTCGCAATAGGCATAGTCGTTGAACGGCGACCGTGTGTCGTAATCCACTTCATAGCCGCGACCACTGGTAGCTCCGTATCCTCTTGAGCAGAAGCGGATGACGGTCTCGTAGCTATTGCCAATGAGTCCCCAACGGTCGTGGTAGTATGCGCCCAAGTACCCCTGCCAGTCGCCTGCGGTCAGCACTTCTGCCTCATACTGGTCTTCAGTCTCGCAGCTTGTGAAAGCCATAGTTGCCGTGGTTGCCATCAGCACCATCAGCAGGTAGGTGTAAATCTTCTTCATAATCGTAACGTTTTAAAGGTTTTGTTGTTGCAAAGATAGTGCATCGTAGCCACATAAAAAAAAGTTTTCCCCTAAATGGCATTAGGGGAAAACCTATTTGTGATAGGGAAACACTCCTCACTTCATCATGGCCTTGGCAAACTCGCCGCTGGCTACGCTGATAGCCTCAGGCTCGCCGCTCTGCTCGCGGACGATGTCGGTGCGGTCGAGGAAGGGCACTGCATCTTCACCATCTTTGTCGCGTGAGCGGAGCCAGTTTTGGTTGGTGAAGTCACCGTAGCCACCGTAGCGGCCATTGCCGGTGCGATAGTAATCCCAGTCGTCGTAGGCGATGTTCTCGAACTCAAATTGGATGCGACGGTTGGTGGGCGTGTAGATCTTACCACGGAACCAAGTACTGCCCAGCGAGTAGTCGATGATGTAGATGGGTGTCCACACATCGTCGTCATAAAGCAGGGTGATGTCACCATCGACAATGAACCACTTGAACGATGAGCAGGCATAGTCACGATGGGGGGAGTTGACGTTGTAGTTCAGCTCGTAGCCACGTCCGCTGGTGTAGTAGCTGCCCCTCGATTCGAAGCGCATCACCGTGGCATAGGTGCTGCCACTGATGCCCCAGCGGTCGCTATAGTAGGCACCAATGTAGCCCTGCCAGTCGCCTTCGCGCAGCTTTTGGGCAATGTAGTCGTCTTCTTCCTCGCAGCTGGTGAGGGTGGTCATGGCGGCCATCATCGTAGCCAGCATCATGATGCTTGATAGAATCTTTTTCATGTTTTCAAAGTTTTTATGGTTGTTGTTCATTTATTTCCGCTGCAAAGTTAATGATTTTTCTTCGTTCTGCCAAAGGGAAACTCCTATTTCTGCGTGGGATTTTTCCTACCGAATTGTGGGTCAATCTTGATGAAAGTGCAGACCAGGAAGGTGACAGCGCAGCACGCCACGGCCAGCAGGAAGAAATTCGGGTAGCCCACCGTCTCCTGCAACCATCCTGCGGCCATGCCGGGAAGCATCATGCCAAGTGCCATAAAGCCAGTGGCAATGGCATAGTGGGCCGTCTTGTGGGGACCGTCGGCGAAGTAGATGAGGTAGAGCATGTAGGCGGTGAAGCCGAAGCCATAGCCAAACTGCTCGATGAAGATACAAACGTTGATGAGCAGCAAGCTAGCGGGCTGGACGTAACTCAGATAGACGTAAACCACGTCGGGCAAGGTGATGGCCAGTACCATGGGCCACAGCCATTTCTTCAGTCCGCCACGGGCTGCCGCAATGCCGCCGAGGATGCCGCCGATGGTGAGGCCAATGATGCCCACGGTGCCGTAGGCAATGCCAACCTCCTTCGTGGTCAGTGCCAGTCCGCCTTGCTCGGTGGGGTCGAGCAGGAAGGGACTCACCATTTTCACTAATAGCGCCTCGGGCAGACGATAGAGCAACATGAAGAGGATGGCGACCAAGGCACCAGGCTTGATGAAGAACGTGCGGAAGGTTTCGAGGAACTCTCGCAGAATGTTTTGTGCTGTTACGCCCTCCTTCGGTTGGTCGCTATCGGGGTGGGGAAGGATGAACTGGTGATAGAGCGAGGCGGCAAGCATCAGGCCCGAGAGGATGGCCATGGTGATCGTCCATGACAGCGGAATGTTGTCGGTGTTGTCCTCCAGGAATCCCGCCAGGATGACCAGCAGACCCTGTCCGGCCACAGTGGCGATGCGGTAGAAAGTGCTGCGAATGCCAACATAGAGCGACTGCTCGTGGCTGTCGAGGGCGTGCATATAGTAGCCGTCGGCGGCGATGTCGTGGGTGGCCGAGGTGAACGCCACCAGCCAGAAGGCTGCCAACGACAACTGGAAGGCTAACGACGTAGGCAACGTCAGGGCGATGGCTGCAAAGCCCACGGCCATCAGCAGCTGCATCGTCACCGTCCACCAACGCTTCGTCTTCACCAAGTCTACGAAGGGACTCCAGAAGGGCTTGATCACCCAAGGCAGATAGAGCCATCCCGTGTAGAGGGCGATGTCGGTGTTGGAGATGCCCAGTCGTTTGTACATGATGACCGAGATGGTCATTACGGCCACATAAGGTAGGCCTTCGGCAATGTAGAGCGTGGGAATCCAAGCCCACGGGCTTCTTTTCTTTTCCATTACTCTCCCAGTTTTTTTAGTTTCGTTTTTGGCAGTTGGCTCCATGTCTCTTTCTTCTTGTAGTTATCTTCGAAAGCGTTGTCTTTGATGGTCAGCCGTTTCCATGTCAGAAAGTTATCGCTCACAATCTCTATCTCGCCCGTGTTGCGCATCATGCACTCTGTCTGTTGGCCGATGAGGTAGAAATCGCCATTTTGAAAGCGGTAGACATAGGTGTCTTTATCGTTGCCCCAGCTGCCCATGCTGTGGAAAATTTCTGTCGTCAAGGACAGGGTGCCCCGCTTGGTCACTTCTATTGAAACGTCTACGCTCACTCCCTCGCCGTCGGCTTCTATCACGTCGGGATACTCCTTCCACTGCTTAAAGATGCCGTCGGGGTTGCCGAAGTAGATGGCTAGGATGGGTTGGTTGAAGTTGTACACATAGCCGTCTTCACGGGTCTTGGTGTTTTCGCTGAAGTCGGGCTTCACCACCAGCACAAGGTCGTCGATACCGTCTTTGTTTAGGTCGCCTGTTGCTTGGTTCACCTCCCATCCTTTTGGGACGATGTTACTCACTGCGGAGCCTTGCCGCTTCAGGCTTTGGGCTTGTGTGCAGAGTGCCATAGCGAGGCACAGGGCTGTAAGGGCTGTTGTCTTCTTCATCTTTTTTATTTTGGGGAGGTCACGCAAAGATGCGTGACACCCCCGACTGGGGAATAATTTAATATGCTTGTTTTATTTCTGCTCCTTTATAATAATGCAAGAGGATGTCGCGGTAGCTCTTGCCTTCGTGTCCCATCACGGCGGCACCGATTTGGCAGAGGCCCACGCCGTGGCCCCACCCGTGGCCATGGAGCACGAAAGTGCCGTCGGGGGTCTTCTCCACCTCGAAGGCGGAGCTGAGCAGGTGGCTCTCGCTCAACGCACGGCGTATCTCCAACTCCTTTCCGATGGTGAACGTGCGCTTGGTGCCCACGATCTTGAGGCGCCAGATGCGACCGCTTTTGCCTCGGTCGAGAGGGACGAGGTCTACGATGTCGCCAATGTCCATCTTCAGCTTGCGGTTCACCAGGTCGGTCAGCTCCTGCTGAGTGTATTTCATCGTCCAGTCGTGGAAGTCGGTGGTTTCTTGGTCGTAGTCTTTCAGCACCTGGCTCAGCACGTCCTTGTCCTTGGTGTTGCACCACGGGCATTCAACGCTCTGCAGGTAGGGCTTGGGCGTGTCTTCCCAGCAGTATTGATATTCTTCGGAGCGCCCACCGCAGCACTTCGAGAAGCGGGTGTCGCACAACTCGTCGCCGTACATCAATACCTCGCCGCGAGTGGCGCGCACGGCCTCGGCACACTTGTCGCTGACGACGATTCCCTGATAGCGCTGGCAGTGATCGTCGGCACAAACGTCGAAGAGCGTGTGCTCGCCTCCGTCGTACCAGCGCAACAGTTCGTCGTCTTTCTTGATGAATGAGAAAAAGCCGCCGCCTTCTTTTCGCTTTCCACGCTCCTCTTTGCGCTTCTTCATTTGGCAGAGCAACCAGGAACGGCTGATGACGGCGTGGGCCTTGAGCAGCTCCAATGACGACGTGGGACTCATCTCGCTGCTGATAACGCTCTCGAGATAGTCCTCCACGCCCAGCTCGTTGATGGCCAACACCTTGTCGGCTTCAACGAGTAGGCGCAGGGTTCCCTTGAAGGTTTGTTGCTGATGGCGCTCCCAATGAAAACCGTTGCCGATGATAACGTCGGCCAGGGTGAAGCTGCGGTCGCGCTTCGTGGGGATAGGTGTGAATTTCAGTTCGCGATACTGCTGCCCATGCCAGAGCAGTCCTCCTTCGGCCATCTCTACCGTTTGCGCTCCTTCCACGTTTTCTCCTTTGGCCTGGTAAGTACCGTTCAGGCAGAAATCGATGCGCTGGCCGCTGACTATGCCTACTGAAACGGGCTCACCCTTTGGAGAGGGATTGGGAGTGAGGCTGTTGGCGGTGAGGCTGTTGGGGGGAAGGCTTACTTCCTTGAGGATGGCCACCGCCCGCTCGGCATCAATTTTGTTGAAATCTTCTTGGCGGGGCGTGATGATGAGTCCTGCCATGTCGAGGGCGCCGGGGCTGACGAATAGCTGCTCGTCGCCTTCCTTGTAGTAGCAGTCGGGGCGGTGCTTGGCACGGGGGAACACCACAATGATGAAGCTTTCAGCCTCGCGCCAGCCCACGATATTCATCATCGGTTCCTCCTCGCCGTCGACGATGGGCATGGTGCTGTAAAGCTTTTCAAACAATTGCTCAGCAGCATCTGTGTTCTTGGTGCGGATGACGAGCGCCGTACAGGGATAGTCGTCAATGCTGGCCAGCAGCGCGTCATCGTCCGACTGCACAATGGCGGTAAGGTTTCGCTGCAGCTGAGGCCAGCACTTCTGCAGGGGCAGCAATCCCGAGGTGCCCGCTTGCAGGTGGGCGTGGTCGGGTGCCGAGGCTCCGCAACGTGGTCCGTTGTAGAAAACCGTGAGCTGAGGATAGCGATCCAGTACCGACAGCATGAGGCCAAAGAGGGGGCGTATGCGTTGAGGCTGATGGCTGATGGTGGGGAGCGTGAAGTGAATGGGCAGGATGGGGTAGGGGTTGACGAGAAGTGATAACTGGGAGGCGAAAAGTGATAAGTTCATCTGCTCCTTCGGTCTGTTCTCGTCGCAGAGGAAGCAGGGGCGCACTTCGAGTGCCTGACGGCTGATGTTGGCGCCAGTGGAGCGCATGCGAGCGGGGTTGTACTGCGCAGCCAACGTCAGCTGTCCCACATGCAATTCTTTCGTTTCCACATTAGTCAAATCGCGATAGCGCTGCAGGGCTTCGGGCCAAGTGCACAGCTGCCGCTCGAAGAAACGTTGCAGCGATGTGTTCTCCTCGCGTTGCTCGCCCCTCTCGTCTTTGTTCATGCGCTGGCGAGCCAGTATCTCCAAAGTGCGTAGACGGTCTTTGTATAGATTGTTGGCGTTGACGCGCTCCACGCTCAGTGCGGCGTCGCTGTTGCCCTCCCAGCGGCGGCAAAGATAAAGCTCGTCGTAAATGCGCCCTATGCGGTAGCGGCGGCTGAAAGCCAGCCCCATGGCATAGTCTTCGCCATAGCTGGTGTTGGGTAGCTGCAACTGGCGCAACAGGGGGGTGAAGAAAGCGCGTGGCGCTCCCAGTCCGTTGATGCGTAGCGCATTGTTGGGGCCGTTTTCGTCGGTCCATTCGTTGTGGGCGATGAGCCCTGGCGGCAGCGTCTCCAATTGGAAATTGCAGATGCGATAGCTGCCTACTATCATGGCGGCATTCTGCTCGTGGAAGGCATCGACGATACGCTGCAGTGTTTGGGGGGAGGAATAGAGGTCGTCGCTGTCCAATTGCACGGCGAAGCGGCCGCAGCGGGCGTCGTTGATGGCCATGTTCCAGCAACCGCCGATGCCCAGGTCGGTGCGCTCAGGGCTGATGACAACGAGGGCGCTTTGGTCTGGCAACATACTGGAGAGAATGTCGCTGGTGCCGTCGGTACTGTGGTTGTCAACGACGATGACATTGAAGGGGAAGCTTGTCTCTTGCGAGAGGGCGCTTTCCACGGCATCCTTGATGGTGCGTACACGGTTGTAGACGGGGATGATGACCGAGGCCTCCACGGGGAAGGGCTGTTCATCAAAGTCCACGTCGGCGTAGGCCGTGGTGTCGATGAGGGCGCCGATGGCCTTCAGATGCTGTGTGGCCACCTGCTCCATCTCGATCTGCACGGCGCGGTTGGCGGGGTTCACGTAGTCGAACTGCTTCTCGCCCGACTTCCGATTGTCTTGCTCTTCCACGGTGTAGAGCATCTCGTTCAGGTGCAGCAGTTCTCCGTGACGGCTCAGGTAGAGGCGCAGGTCGTAGAGTCCTGCATACTGATAGGAGGTGTCGGCGTGCTCCTTGGCCCAAGCCTTTAGCAGACTGGTGCGGATGAGCAACAGCGGCCCGAAGTCAAAATCGTCGCGGATAGCCCCCAGCTGGTAGTCAATGGCAGGATGCTTTTCCTCTTTCCATTTCCCGTCATCCTCTTTTCTTTCGAGCCTGTCGGCATAGACGAGTGCTGCTCCGCTGTCGTCGGCCACGCGTGCCATGCGCTCCAGGGCTCCCGCTCCCAGTAGCAGACGGGTGCTCTTCGTCACTACCACGGTGTATTCGCCTTTGGCTTGTGCGGCGATGGTGCGCAGGGTATCGCTCGAGGGCAGGGGTTCTATCCTCATGGCGCAGAAATGTCTCACCACGGGCAGCGGCAGTAGCTGCTCTCTCATATAGGTTACCGTCAGTTCATCGGCAGAAGGCAGGAAAAAATCTATCTTTTGGTTCATTTCTTCAGAATTTCTTGCAAAAGTAATCATTTTTGGCGAAAAATGCTCATCTTTTCGTCCGTTTTTTGTATTTTTGCAGGAAAAAGAGAAGAATGGAAATCATGAGCTATCAGAATCCCCGTATCAAGCACCTGTTGCAGTTGCAACAGAAGTCACAGCTGCGGCGCAGCGAAGGCCTGTTTGTCGTGGAGGGGCGCCGCGAGTTGGAACATTGTCTTGCAGCGGGCTATGAGGTGGAGAGCCTCTTTGTGCGGAAGGATGAAATGCTCCCCAATCTATCCCTCGGCTTGTCACCCTTTATCCTTCCTCCATCGCTTTATGAGAAGGTTGCCTATCGGGGCAGTACCGAGGGCGTCATCGCCATTGTCAAGGAGCGGAGATACATGCTCAATGACTTGGCGCTCACCCCCTCTTCTCTATTCGTTGTTCTTGAAAGCGTGGAGAAACCTGGCAATCTTGGTGCGGTGCTGCGCTCGGCCGACGCGGCTGGTGCCACGGGCGTCATCGTATGCGACCCGCTCACCGATCTCTACAATCCCAACCTCATCCGCGCCAGCATCGGCGCCATCTTCACTGTGCCCACCGTGGCCTGCACCAGCGGGGAATGCATCGCCTTCCTGAAGGAGCATGGCATTAGCATCCTCACTGCCCAATTGCAAGACTCGCAACTGTATTACGAAACCGACATGCGCGGTCCCACTGCCATTGTGATGGGCACCGAAAGCACTGGCCTCACGCAGCAGTGGCGCGAGGCCGCCACGGCCCACATTCGCATACCCATGCAGGGCAGGCTTGACTCGCTTAATGTCTCGGTGTCGGCCGCCATCCTCCTCTTTGAGGCCGTGCGTCAGCGGCGAAGATAGTTTTCAATCTGCTGCAAGTTGCCGTCCTTGATAATGACCGTCTTTTCGCTGTCGAGTAGATAAAGCGCTGGCAGGGCGGGCAGGTAATAGAATTTACGTGCGGCGGTATTCTCTTCCACATTAATATATATAGCGCACGTGCGCGAGGCGAAGTCGCGCTCCATCATCTGGCGTATTTGCGGCATCATCTCTTGGCAGTGCTCGCAGTTGGGGTCGTAGAACACCAATAGCGTCGTCGGGCTTTCCACATAGTAGAGTCTCGGCTCTGGCTCGTCCTCCGATGTGTACACCACGCAGCCGCTCGCCGCCTTGCCCAAGGGGAGGTCGGCAGCTGTGGTGCCTGGCTGGTTTTTCGTCACCTCGCGCAATAGGAACGTGCGTTGCGGCGTCGTTGGCAGCACGCGCAGCAGGTGTGCATAGGTCACATCGTTGCGCATGGGCGAGTCGGGATTGCCCAGATAGTGGTCTATCAGTTCGTCGAACTGCTTCTGCCGGTGAGCTTTACGGGCAATGCTGTCGGCGAAGATGCGCACGCTGCCGGCCTGCACCGCCGAGTCGGCGTATTGCAGCAGGTTGATGTAGTCCACGAATCCCTGCTCGGCCGTGGCACGGTTCGTTGCCGTGGAGTCTTCGAAGTTGAAGACGCTCCAGTAGTGTTCCAGCAGAAATTCCAGACGAGCCTGCGGCTCGGTCATCACTTCGGGAATGGCGGGGAAGGGGAACCTGACCTCCTCCTGTTGGGCGCTTGCCATGGTGCTGGCCAGTAGGCCCACGGTAAGTATGATGTGTCGTAGTTTCATTGTTATCGTGTTTTATCTTACAGCGGTGAAAGGATCGTTAAGGGTAAAGGTCTTCTCATATCCTTTGGTCTTCACGGTGTAGGTGTTGCCCAGCTTGAAGTCGGGGCTACCAACGAGGCTGGCACTGCGGCGCATAGAGAAGGGGATGGTAACGGTGAGGATAAGCTTTCCATTCTCGTCGTAGATGTTAACGGGTTCGTCCTTTGCGATGTTGATGCCGATGAGCAGAGCCGTTGTCTGGCGGGCAGTCTCGTTGGTGGGCACGGAAGGCATCTCGCCCATGCCGCCGCCGACGGAGAAGATGGTGCCACCCTCGATGACGAAGGGGGCAAAGTCGCCATCAAGACCCTCTTCGGGCGAACCCACCTGACTCCATGCATAGACAGTGCCGCCGCGTATGACGATGGCGGGGTCCTGCTCCTGCTGGTTGTTGCCACCTAAGCCCATAAAGAAGCCGCCCTTGGGATTGGAGTCCACGGCGTCGTTGCCCTTGCTGCGGGCAACAACATGGGCACCATTGAACTCGATGGTGTTGTTGGCGTTAATGGCATCGTCGGTGGCCAGCACATCAATGTTGCCGCCATTGAGGACGACGCCATCCTTGCCCTCAATGCCTTCGGCTCCAGGGGTGGAAGTCCTCACGGTCACGTTGCCGCTGTTGATGATGATCTTTCCCTTCGATGCGATGCCCTTGGTGGAGGCTACATATTTATGCTTGCCGCCGAAGCCACCAAAGCCGCCCTCCTCGGTGCTGTCGTTTTCAAAGCCACCAGGGAATCCACCACCGAAGCCACCCATCGGGAAGCCGCCGCCAAAGTCGGGCCTCCCTCCACCAAAGCCGGGGAATCCGCCACGCCTGGTGCTGTCGTTGCCTTCGGGGCGCATCCCCTCAAAGTCGGGTCGTCCTCCGCCGAAGCCGGGGAAGGGCATCCCACCGCCGAAGCCGGGGAATCTGCCTCGCCTGGTGGTGTCGTTGCCTTCGGGGCGCATACCACCAAAGCCGGGCATGGGAAAACCGCCTCCAAAGTCGGGCCTTTCACCGCCGAAATCGGGCATGTCACCACCGAAACCGGGGAAACCACCCATGCCGAATGGCTTCTCGCCCAGGTTGTCGCCTGTGGTCGTCACGTTGAGCGTAAGTTCCTCAATGGTGATGTCCTTCTTGGTCTTGATGCCTCGGCAACCGTCGCCGGTGGCGATGACGTTAAGTGTTCCTGTGCCTGAAAGCAGCAGCTTATCCTTCGCCCAGATAGTGGCAGCCTTGTGGTTGGCGGTGTCGTTGCAGGCGGTGATGGTGAGCGTGTTCTCCGTGCCCTTGGTGGCCACAATCTCCACCTTCTTCTTGTTCTTCAGGTTGATGGGCGCACCCTCTTGACTGGTCAGTGTCAGACCGTCGAGTTTTATCTTTGCCTTGCCGGCCGTCTTCAAGTTGAGTTGTCCGTCGTTGCTTTTGCCTGTCAGGCGGAGGGTGAGCTTATGGTCTTTGTATTGACTTTCAATGTTGACTTGGGCGCCATCGACGCTCACGCTCACGCTGTCCTTTAATGTCTGCTCCACTTTCGCCGTCGCCCCTTTATAATGGATGGTGATGTCTTCTGCGTAGCACATGCTGCCCATCATCAAGGACAGCAATAATAGCATCTTTTTCATGTTGTTGTTGAAGTTATTGCTTATTAGACGGACAAAGTCGCAAAAGGTCAAATAGTGGGGTGACGTTTTTTTTCTGATAAAAAGTGGATTTCTTTTGGTGGAATGGAAATAAATACCTAAATTTGCGTCTGCAATGAAGTATACAAGAGTATTATGGGCATGGGTGGCCGCTTTCGTGCTGGTGGCCGCTGGTTGTCGCAAGGAGGCAAAGTCGCAAGACGATGCCCAGATGGACACGTTCACTCAGCAACGCACCACCACGAAGCCTGCAGCCGCTGGCACAGGTAGTCAGACCACCGTGAGCACCACCGCGATTGACTTGCTGAAACAGCGGGTCGGCCGTGGCACCAGCGAGATCATATTGCAGCGCAAGGCCTACACCACCAGCTATAATAAGCGCCGTCGCACGCCCAACTGGGTGGCGTGGACGTTGACGAAAGACCATACCTACGGACGACTGCAGCGGGAGAACGAGCGTTTCGAAGAGGACATGGACGTGGCAGAGCCGCGTGCCACCTTCCAGGACTACTATAATTCGCGCTACGACCGTGGACACATGTGCCCGGCGGGTGATAACAAGTGGGATCAGGAGGCGCTGACGCAGTCGTTCCTGATGACGAATATCTGTCCGCAGAACCATGGGCTGAACAAGGACGACTGGAACGACCTGGAGATGCAGTGCCGCTCGTGGGCGCGTCGTTATGGCGAACTCACCATCGTGTGCGGACCGCTCTATGAGCAGCCTGAGGACGAGGTGCGCACCATCGGGCGCAACAAAGTGGCTGTTCCTACTGGCTTCTTCAAGGTTGTCTATCGGCCCCAGCCAAAGCCGTTGGCCGTTGGCTTCATCTTCAAGAACAACGGCAGCAGTCAGCCTTGGCGAAGCCAGGCCGTCAGCGTCGACGAGGTGGAACAGCGCGCTGGCATCGACTTCTTCCAGATGCTGCCCGACGATGTGGAGGAGCGCATCGAGGCCCTCGACAACTTGAAAGGGTGGTAGCTTGAAAACCTGTGTTTTTATTTCAACCGTTAAATATTTCCAAAAAAATGGCACGATGGGGCCATGTTTGCGAGAAAAACCGTAATTTTGCATGTTGAACGCATAAGACGCGTGCGACAAAGAGCGTGAAAATAAAGCAAGTGCTGGAAGCCCTTGAGAGATTCGCGCCCCTGCCGCTGCAGGAAAGCTGGGACAATGCTGGCCTGCAGATAGGATTGACAGAGGCGGAGGTTTCAGGGGCTTTATTGTGTCTGGACGTTACTGAGGCCATCATCGACGAGGCTGTCAGCTGTGGCTGCAACCTTGTGGTGAGCCATCATCCGCTGCTCTTCAGGGGACTAAAGCAGGTGGCCGACCTGAACGACGTGCAGCGCACGGTGCGCAAGGCCATCAAGCACGATGTGTGCGTGGTGTCGATGCACACCAACCTCGACAATGCCGCTGGGGGTGTGAATTTCAAGATTGCCGAATGCCTGGGGCTTAACGATGTGCACTTCGGTGCGGGCGGTCAGGTGCTCAACGGCATCGCCGTTGAGAAAGGCCAGTGGGTGATGGGCACCCTGCCCGAGCCTATGGCTGCCCAGCCCTTTGTGGCTTTTGTAAAAGAACGCCTGGAGGCACAGTGCGCCCTATGCAACGAAATGCTGCAGCGGCCAATCCGCCAGGTGGCCATCTGCGGTGGCGCAGGCGATTTCCTGCTCGACGAAGTGGAAGCCCATGGTGCCGACGCCTTCATCACCGGCGAGATGCACTATCATCAGTACTTCGGCCACGAACAGCAGCTGCAAATCGTAGTGGTGGGCCATTACGAAAGTGAGCACTTCACCGCCCAACTGCTCCGCGACATCATCAACGACAGCTGTCCCGGCATGCGCACCCAGATAGCAAAGACGAATACGAATCCTATATTATACATCTAAGGCCCAAGCCCCCGACGACGGCCTCCCCCCTTGGGGGGATAAGAGGGGGGCCACATTATGGCAAAGAAAGATCCTACAGACCTGTCGGTAGAGGAGAAGCTGAAAACCCTCTTCCAATTGCAGACGGCCCTCTCGGCCATCGACGAGAAGAAAGCACTGCGTGGCGAATTGCCACTCGAGGTGGAAGACCTGGAGGCAGAAATCGAGGGACTCACCACGCGTATTGACCGCATTAAAGAAGAGGTGAGCGAGTTTAACAGAGCCATCTCACAGAAACGTGGCGAAATCATCGAGGCTCAGCAGAGCGTGGAGCGCTACAAGCAACAGCTGAACGAAGTGAGGAACAATCGCGAGTTCGACACACTGTCGAAGGAAATCGAATACCAGTCACTTGAAATTGAGCTGTGCAACAAGAAAATCAGCGAGGCCAATCGCCGCATAGAAGAAAAGAATGTTGAACTGGACTCGGCCGATGCCGAACTGCAGGAGAAACAGGGCGACCTGAATGTGAAGAAGGGCGAACTCGACGAAATCATGGAAGAGACTCGCACCGAGGAGGAGAAACTGCGCGAGAAAGCCCACGACCTGGAGGCAAAGATTGAGCCCCGTCTGCTCACCTCGTTCCGTCGCATCCGGAAGAGTGCACGCAATGGCCTGGGCATCGTCTACGTGCAGCGCGATGCCTGTGGCGGATGCTTCAACAAGATTCCACCCCAGCGACAGCTCGACATCAAAATGCACAAGAAGATTATCGTTTGCGAATATTGCGGACGTATTCTCATCGACCCCGAACTGGCTGGTGTAAAGACCGAGAAGGCTCCTGCAGCCGACGAGAAGAAGACCTCGCGTCGTCGTTCCAGTGGCGTGAGCGTTCGCAAGTCGGCTACCTCAAAGAAGTCGACCGACGCCAACGACATGGCATAACTTGGACGTTGGACATTGAACGTTGAACATTGAACGTTGAGCGTTGAACGGATGAATATTGATCGTTCAATGTTCAACGTTCAACGTTGTATACGCTGGAATGTCGTTTAGGAATTCATAGCTATGGTTTGCATAGTCCATGCATAGGCAGTAGTGTTGCATGCCATTCGACACGATGAGGTAGTCGGCATGCAGCAGCATGTTGTAGACGGTGATTTGGTCGAAGACGCGCTGGGTGATAACCACGTCGGGGGCTTTGTATTCGATGATCATGCGCGGTTGCAGCGACGGACTGTAGAGTACGGTGTCGCAACGCATGCGCTTTTCGCCCACCCGCAGTTCCATTTCGTTGGCCAGCAGTCCCTTGGGGTATCCTTTATGCTCTACCAGAAAATGAGTGAAATGCTGCCGCACCCATTCTTCGGGCGTCAGTGCAACATAGCGCCGTCGCAGAAAATCGAAGATCTCGCGGCGGCCGTTTCGTTCGCGCAGCTTTATCTCACAGGATGGTAGATTGATTTGCATTTGTTGGTTACTCTGGGCTGTCAATGAAAATGAAAAAAGCCCCAACCAACTGGATAATAGTTGGTTGGGGCTTTTGGGGGTGATTCCGTCGGGATTCGAACCCGAGACCCACAGCTTAGAAGGCTGTTGCTCTATCCAGCTGAGCTACGGAACCTCCACTTTGTGCACTCCACAAGGGGAAATGCAATGTCTTAAAAAGCGGCTGCAAAGTTAGCTTTTTTTTTTGAAACAACCAAATTTTACACCGTAAATCTGACGTAGGCGCGGTCGTCGAATGAGTTGTTGCCAGCGGCAAAGGCTTTCGTAGCCTTGAATGCGCCGATGTTGAGCGGGTCGTTCAGGCGCTGGGCCTCAAGACGCGACTCGCTTTCTGCGAGGGTGGGGCAGAGGAATGGATAGCCGTCGCTGGCCAGCACCACTTGCCAGGGCTGGAAGTCAAGGGTGATGATGCGCACATGCTTCTCGGCCACGGGAAAACCATCAATGACGCTGTAGGTTTTGTTCTGTTGCTGAATGGTTTCCTTCATCCGTGGGATGATGGCAGCACGTGCCGTATCGTTGTCGAGGAAATGGTCCCAAGGCTTGGGGCTGGCGGTGATGATTTCGGCCCGCCGCTCTGCCAGCTCCTGCTCGTAGGGCTTGGGGTTGTCGAAGTAGTTGTCGCCCACCAGGCACTGGCAGTCGCCAATCATCCAAATCTCGCGACGCAGCCGACTGAAGACGATGCAGCTGGCCGTCAAGCGGTCTTCAGGGTGCGAGGCCAGGTGATCGAGCATCGATTTCTTGTATTTGCTGCGTATGGCATTGGTGGCTTTCTGGCAGAACTGGTGGCAGCTGCTGTTGGCGGGCAGCTTCTTAATGCAGGCCGACACGATGAGCATGGCCAGCTCGCCGTTGGAGCGTGAACGCAACGCAAAGTCGCGATGGCAGCGCACCAGCGACTTCGACGTGGAGCCGTCGACGACGGCCACAAAGTCGGCTGTTGCCACGATACCGTCCTCGCTGCGCTTCGAGGGATTCTTGGCCACGAGTGCCTGCTCGATGATGGTCATAAATGATGGCGGCCTACGGCCTAAATGTTAAATGATAAATGATAAATGAAAATGAAAAAAGAGAAGTGAGAAAGCATTCCATACTTCTCACTTCTCACTTTTAATGGTTCATTTGAAATTACTCGCCCTTTTCCATTTGAGCTTTCAACTGAGCCAACACGTCGATGTCGCCCAACGAAGTGGAAGCGGCCACGTTCTCAATCTTCGGAGCTTCGTCCTTCTTGGCGGCTGCACGCGGAGCCTGAGCGGCGGCCTTGCGAGCCTGACGCTTCTCCTCACGCTGTGCATCCTCGAAGGTGCGGCTGTGGCTGAGGATGATGCGCTTGCTGTCCTTGTTGAACTCGATGACCTTGAACGGCAGCACCTCGCCCATCTGGGCCTGCGAGCCGTCTTCCTTCACCAGGTGCTTCGGAGTGGCGAAGCCCTCAACATTCTCTTCGAGCTGCACCACGGCACCCTTCTCAAGCACCTCGGCCACCTTACCCTCGTGCACGCTGCCAACGGCATACTTGCTCTCGAAGGCATCCCAAGGATTGTCTTCCAGCTGCTTGTGACCAAGGCTGAGACGACGGTTCTCCTTGTCGATGTCGAGCACCACCACGTCGATGGGTTCGCCCACCTTGGTGAACTCCGAGGGGTGCTTCACCTTCTTTGTCCAGCTCAGGTCGCTGATGTGGATAAGTCCGTCCACACCTTCCTCCAACTCCACGAATACGCCGAAGTTGGTGAAGTTGCGCACCTTTGCGTTGTGCTTCGAGCCAACGGGGTACTTCACGTCGATAGCCTCCCATGGGTCTTCCTTCAGCTGCTTGATGCCCAGCGACATCTTGCGCTCGTCGCGGTCGAGTGTGAGGATCACGGCCTCCACCTCGTCGCCCACCTTCAGGAACTCCTGGGCTGAGCGCAGATGCTGGCTCCACGACATCTCGCTGACGTGGATGAGTCCCTCAACACCGGGCTGCACTTCTACGAATGCGCCGTAGTCGGCGATGACAACAACCTTGCCCTTGATGTGGTCGCCCACCTTCAGGTCGGCATCCAAAGCGTCCCAAGGATGCGGGGTGAGCTGCTTCAAACCGAGTGCAATGCGCTTCTTCTCTTCGTCGAAGTCGAGGATGACCACGTTGATCTTCTGGTCGAGTTCCACCACTTTCTTCGGGTCTTCTACGCGGCCCCAGCTCAGGTCGGTGATGTGGATGAGTCCGTCTACACCGCCCAGGTCTACGAACACGCCGTAGCTGGTGATGTTCTTCACGGTTCCCTCCAGGATCTGACCCTTCTCGAGCTTCGAGATAATCTCTTGCTTCTGAGCCTCCAGCTCGGCCTCGATGAGTGCCTTGTGGCTGACGACGACATTGCGGAACTCCTGGTTGATCTTCACCACCTTGAACTCCATCGTCTTGCCCACGAACTGGTCGTAGTCGCGTATGGGATGAACGTCAATCTGTGAACCGGGAAGGAAGGCCTCGATGCCGAACACGTCGACGATCATACCACCCTTGGTACGGCACTTGATGAAGCCCTGAACCACCTCCTCGTTGTCGAGAGCGGCGTTCACGCGGTCCCAAGCCTTCGACAGGCGAGCCTTCTTGTGGCTGAGCAGGAGCTGGCCTTTCTTGTCCTCGGCGCTCTCCACATACACCTCCACGATGTCGCCTTCCTTCAGGTCGGGATTGTAGCGGAACTCGGTGGCGGGGATGATACCGTCGCTCTTGTAGCCAATGTTCACCACCACTTCCTTCTTGTCGACGCTGATGACTTTACCGTCAACAACCTGGTGGTCGGCCACCTTGCTCAGGGTTTCGTCGTAGGCCTTGTCGAGTTCTTCTTTGCTCACGTTGGCTACGGTGCCATTCTCAAACTCTTCCCAATTGAAGTCGTCGAGCGGCTTAACGTTCTTTGTTAATTCTGACATGTTTCTTCCCCAACAGCATTGGGGGATTGGCCTGAACAGGTGTTTACCAGACCGGTTAAATGGTTAATAATCAAAGGAGCCGACACCTGTTTCAGCTCCCCGCGCCCAGTCCTTGGGCGCAAAGCGGCTGCAAAGTTACTCATATTTTATTGATAAAGCCGTTTCTCCATTGCCTTTCGTCAAATTATTATGTTTATTTAACTAAATGGGTCTTTTTATTTGTTTAAATCGCGACGTAGTCTATATAAATCGTGACGCAGTTTATATAGATTACGACGTAGTTTATAAAAACCACGACGTAGTCTGAAGAATGTGTGCGTGTCTGGAGCATAAGTCCTGGCGCAGACAGTTTTTATCCGGATACCAATAAACTAAATTAGCATGTCAGCTTTTGGTTTGGGATGGTTTCGATGAGATGGAAAATGGTTAATTGTGGTTAAAGCAATGGGGAAGAATGAAATAGATATGCTAATTTTGCACATTCAAAGCGGAGGGTGCTCCTCTACAACACAACAAAATGGATAGACTCTGGAATCGAAACTATTGTAAGGTGATGGCGGCCAATTTTGCGCTGTTCTTCGCCTTCTATATCCTTACACCGCTGTTGCCGCTCTACCTGAGCGAGCATTTCGGTGCCACGAAGGATGTGATAGGATTGGTGCTGTCGGGTTACACGGCCACGACTTTGTTGTTTCGTCCGTTCAGTGGCTATTTTGTCGACTCTTTTCCGCGCAAGACGGTGCTCATGGTTTGCTTCATGGCTTTCTCCATTTTCTTTGCGGGTTATCTGGCAGCCTCCACACTGTTGCTCTTCACCGTGGTGCGCACGCTGCACGGAGGTCCCTTTGGGGCACTGACGGTGGCCAACAGCACTGTGGCCATCGACGTGTTGCCATCGAGCCGTCGCACCGAAGGCATCGGATACTATGGGTTGTCGAACAATCTTGCCATGGCTCTTGCTCCCACCGTGGGCATCTTCATCTATCGCTGGACCCACAGCTTCGAGTTGCTGTTTTGGATAGCCCTTATCGTTGCCACTGGGGGGATGGTGGTTGATGCCACAGTGAAGATTCCGACAAAGGAACTGGTGTGCAACAAGAGCAAACTGTCGCTCGACCGTTTCTTCCTTCTGCGAGGCTGGCTACTTGGTGCCAACATGGTGGCTTTTGGCTTCTGTTTTGGCGTGTTGAGCAATTATTTGGCCATCTATAGCCAAGAAGTGATGGGTATCACCAGTGGTACGGGCACCTATTTCATGCTGTGCAGCATCGGGTTGATACTGAGTAGGCTTCAGGGGGCAAAGTCGCTGCGAAGGGGCAGACTGACACACCATGCTGCACAGGGAATGGTGATTTCGCTGGTGGGTTACGTTTTGTTTATCCTGCTGCCCAATGCTGTTGGCTATTATGCCTCGGCCCTGCTCATCGGACTGGGCAACGGCCACATGTGGCCTGCCTTCCAGAACATGACCATCTGCGTGGCGAAGAGCAATCAGCGTGGCACGGCCAATAGCACTATCCTCATCTCATGGGATATCGGCATGGGACTTGGCATCCTGCTTGGAGGCGTTGTTGCCGAGCATGCCAGCTATGCGGCAGCCTTTTGGATGGTGGCTGCCGTCAATGCACTGGGCGTGCTGACGTTCTTCCTGTCAACACGTCGTTTCTTCAAAGAGAGAAACTTAGATGCCAGCGTGTACTAACGTTGCGCCAAAGCATCGATGGGACTGCGCAATATCTGTCCCACGGCATAACCCTCGATGCTGGCAGCCTGCCGAAGTTGTTCTTGGAAATAGAAAGCAATGCTGCCAACGGCTGCAATGGGCAGGTCGGGGCGATGATAGGGCACCAGGTTGTAGCAGATGAAGTTGCGGAAGTTTTGTACCACCAAACTGTTTACCTCCGGCTTGTCGAGGTGGGCATGTGCGAAGGGGGCAAGCGAGGCCAGCCAGCGGTTGGCCATAGGTTGGCGGTACACACGGTCGATGACATCCGAAAGGGTTACGGAAAACTCCCGTTCAAATAGTTCCCTTGCTCCAGTAAACAGTCTTTCTTTGTAAAGGGCGTTGAGCAGCATTCGTCCCAGCACGGCGCCACTGCCTTCGTCGCCCAGGATAAACCCCATAGGCGGCGTGTTCTGCACGATGCGCTGCCCGTCGTAGAGGCAGGAGTTGGCTCCTGTGCCCAGGATGCATGCCAGGCCCTCGTTGTGGCCAAAGAGTGCACGGGCGGCGCCCAACATGTCGCCGCGGGCTTGGATGCTGTGGGCCTCGGGGAACACGGTGGCGAGCAGACGTTCCATCTTGCCTTCCAGTTCGGGACGCACGCCGCTGCCATAGAACTGTATTGACTGCACATCGGCGGGCGTATGCTGTTCCTTTGCCAATTGTGGCAGCAGTTCGTGCTGCAGGATGGCAAGGATGGTGC
Source organism: Prevotella sp. (assembly GCA_017619275.1). Taxonomy (GTDB): domain Bacteria; phylum Bacteroidota; class Bacteroidia; order Bacteroidales; family Bacteroidaceae; genus Prevotella. The sequence goes on from JAFZSR010000059.1 coordinate 19,236, forward strand.
CCTCGTCTTGGTGGAAGGGGTTGATGCCTTGTGTCGAAGCCCTGAAAGAGCCAAATGCCCAGTCGGTCTTGGTGCTGCCGCTGTCGGCAATGAGGAACCCACCCCCTGCCCCTCCCGTGCAGGAGGGGAGTTTAGTTACTTTTGCTGCCGTCTGCTCCATTGATTGTTCCATTTGTTTGTCTATATAGCTTTCCTCCCGTGCGGGAGGGAAGTTTAGTTACTTTTGCTGCCGTCTGCTCCATTGATTGTTCCACTTGTTTGTCTATATAGCTCCCCTCCCTTTCGGGAGGGGTTGGGGGTGGGTTAAGGCTATTGGCTCACCTGACGTATATACTTTTGGTAGCGGGCCCGAATCTTGTCGACATAGTCGGCGGTTTCGTTGCCGCGCATATAGCCATGGCGCACCAATGTGTCTTGATAGTAGTGTGGGTCTTTCAGCCGCAGTACATATTCTCGCACGTCGTTCCATCGCTGTGGGTTGCGGTGGTCGCGCTCGGCCAGTCGCATGGCATCTTGAAGGTGGAGGATGCCCCCGTTGTAGCTGGCCAGCACCATGTTTTGTCGCTCTGTGCGGTCGTGGATGTAGTTGAACTCATGCTCCAGCTCGTGCAGGTAGCGGGTGGCGGCGGCAATGTTTTGTTCGGGGTCGTTGATTTGGTCGCGGGGCAGCCCCAAGTGGTCGGCAGTCTTGGGCATAATCTGCATCAGGCCCTTGGCTCCTGCCCACGAAACGGCATCTGGGTCGAAGGTCGACTCCTGATAGCACTGCGCTGCCAGCAGTCGCCAGTCCCATCCGATGCCACGGCTGTAGCGCTTGAACAGTTCGTCGTAGTGGCTGATGACTCCGCGTCGCAACATGGGCGCATGTACACGGCGGGTGACACGTGGCCGTGAGAACATCTGCCGCTCGGTAGCCTGCGCCTCGGTCAGCAACTGGGGCGTGTACCATTCTGTCAATGCTTTTTGCAGCGATGCCTTGCCCTCTCCCAACAGCCAGCCAGCCGTGAGCGAGTCGTCGTCCATTCGCATGGCCACCATGTCGGCATCGCCGGCTGCCAGCCGTTGCAGCAGCTCGGTGGTGTCGCGGCAGGTCTCCATCCTGAGCCTCACACCGAGATGGGTGGCAAAGCGTTGCGCCAGCAAGTACTGCACACCCAGATGGGCGCCTTGGAAGTCGTAGTAGGTGGTGGGGCCGGGTATGGTGAGCGCGATGAGTTCGCCAGCATGCTGAATCTGCTCTAAGTCGAAAACGTTGCCATCGCTGTCGGCAGTCTCGCCCTGCCAAGGCGGCAACATGGGGGCAGATTGCTTCGTGCAAGCAGCCCACGACAGTAGCATCGCAAAGAGAAAGGCGGTTGGTGTCAGTCGTCGCATTGTAGTCGTTCCAGAAGGTGCTCAAAGGCCGTTGCATCCATGATTTCGCGCAGGGGGTCCATCACAAAGGGGCGGCTGGCCATGCGTGGATGAGGGATGATGAGGTTGGGGGTGTTGATGTTGATGTCGTCGTAGAGCAGAATGTCGATGTCGATGGGGCGGTCGTGGTAGATGGTGTCGGCCGTTCGTTCGGTGGCGTGTTGGCGCCGTTTGCCCAGGTTTCGCTCTATGCGCTGTGCGGCTTTGAGCAGCTGTCGGGGAGTCAGCGTAGTTTGCACACACACCACGGCATTGAGGAAGAGATGTTCCGACTCAAACGACCAGGGCGCCGTTTCATAATAAGCTGATTGGCGCACGATGTCGCCAATCAGCTTACCAATCATCTGGCAGGCTTGGTCGAGTGTCTCCCTTCGGTCGCCCAGGTTCGCTCCCAGCCCCAGATATGCTGTGTGCATTCCTTCCACTGCCTCTGCTGTCTAATCGTCGAGAATCAACATGCAGTCGCCATAGCAGCCGAACATGAAGTCGTTCTCCAGTGCTTTGTTATAGGCCTCAATGATGAGGTCGTAGCCACCGAATGCTGCAGTGAGCATCATCATTGTCGACTCGGGATGATAGAAGTTGGCCATGAGGGCATCGGCCAGCCCAAATTCGTAGGGAGGGAAGATGAATTTGTTGGTCCAACCGTCATACTCCTTCAGCATGCCATCGGTGCCCACTGCACTCTCGGCGGCGCGAGCCGTGCTCACGCCCACCACGCACACCTTGTTGCCGGCGCGCTTGGCTTGGTTCACCACGTTACAGCATTCCTTGTCGACAATCATCTGCTCGGAGTTCATCTTGTGCTTCGTCAGGTCCTCCACCTCGATGGTGTCGAAGGCTCCGAGCGAGCAGTGCAGGGTGAGGAAAGCGTTCTGGAATCCACGGATTTCCATAATCTTCATCATCTCGCGACTGAAATGCAAACCTGTGGAAGGGGCGGTGACGGCTCCTTCGTGGCGTGCAAAGACGGTTTGGAAGTTCACCGTGTCGTCGTCCTCGGGTTCGCGGCGGTCGATGATATAGCGTGGCACAGGTGCCGAACCCAGCGCGAAAAGCTCACGCTTGAACTCATCGTGCGGACAGTCGTAGAGGAATCGCAGCGTACGGCCACGGCTGGTGGTGTTGTCGATGACCTCGGCCACCATGGGGCCGTCGCCGTCGAAGAACAGCTTGTTGCCGATACGTATCTTGCGGGCGGGTTCTACGAGCACATCCCACAGACGCAATTCTTTGTTGAGCTCGCGCAGCAGGAACACCTCTATCTTCGCGTCGGTCTTCTCCTTCGTGCCGAAGAGGCGGGCGGGGAACACGGCAGTGTCGTTGAAGAGGAAGGTGTCGCCCTCTTGGAAATAGTCCACCACATTGCGGAAGGTAAGACCCTCGTCGGTGTCGTTGCCGTTGGCATCTTTTTGGAACAGGTCGATCTTCTCGCTCTTACGGTGCACTACCATCAGCTTGCAGCGGTCGCGCTGATACACGCGCTCCACGGTGCCGTCTTCGTTTTCGAAGATTTTATGGGGCGGATAGAGTGCTATCTGCTCCTCGGGCAGTTTGAACTTGAATTGTGAAAGCTTCATCTATGATATATTTTTCTGTTTCTGAGGAATCACGATGTCTTGCTGGTCGAGCCAGGCAGGAAACTCGTCGAGGGTGAGGCACTGCTCTATGCGCACGTCGCCCAACCGGGTGCGGCAGAGTGCCGTGAGGAAAGCACCGCTACCCAGTGCCTGTCCGATGTCGCGGGCCAAGGCCCTGATGTAGGTCCCTTTTCCGCATACCACGCGTATCGACATCTGCATCGTCTGTGGGTCGAAGTGTGTCAGTTCAATCTCGTCGATGCGCAGCTTCTTGGGTTTCAGCTCCACCGTCTTGCCTTTGCGCGCCAATTTGTAGGCCCGGTCGCCGCCAATGTTACAGGCCGAATATTCGGGCGGCACCTGCTCAATCTCGCCCACGAATCCTTGCAGCACCTGCTCGATGAGCGTCCGCGTGATGTGGCGGGTGGGGTAGGTCATATTCACCGTGTGCTCGCGGTCGTAGCTGGCCGTGGTGGCGCCCAGCTGCAGCGTAGCGGTGTATTCTTTCGTGGCATACTGCATCTGCTCAATCTGCTTGGTGGCCCGCCCTGTACACAGGATGAGCACCCCCGTGGCCAGGGGGTCGAGTGTACCGGCATGCCCCGTCTTTACCCGTTTCACGTGCAGTTTGCGCGAGATGAGGAAGCGGATATGTGCCAATGCCCCAAACGACGACATGCCGTAGGGCTTGTTGATGCAGATGATTTCTCCTTCTTGGAAGTTCATTTAGTCAACCATTGCCAGTGAATGTCCCGTCAGCAGCAGGGCGATGATGATGGCGCCCACGATGATGCGGTAGACACCGAAGGCCTTGAAGCCATACTTGGTGAGGAAGGAAACAAACCACTTCATGGCCAGCAGTGCCACCACGAAAGCCACGGCGCAGCCCAGCAGCAGCATGGCGATGTTGTGCGGGGTGGCCCATGCGGTGTCCTCCTTCAGCAGGTCGAGCAGGTCGAGCAGCGTGGCGCCGGCCATGGTGGGCACGGCCAGGAAGAACGAGAACTCGGCAGCACGCTTGCGGGTGAGGCCCTGCGTCATGCCGCCCACGATGGTGGCCATTGAGCGCGACACGCCGGGGATGACCGATATGCACTGGAACAGACCAATCTTGAAGGCCCGCTTCTCGTTCACCTTGTTCTCGTCGCTGCCCTTGTTGAACAACTTGTCGCAGAACAGCATGAACACACCGCCCACTACCAACATGATAGCTACGACAAGCACGCTGTCGAGCAGCCAGTCGAGCAGACCCGACTTCTTGGCCAGCAGTCCGATGATCACTGCGGGCAACACGCCCACGAGGAGCAGCCAGTAGAAGTAGTACTTATGCTTCAGCCGCTTCAGCAGTCCGCTACCTTCGGGGGCAGGAGTGTTGTCGAAACGGAAGAAGCGCTTCCAGTAGAGGCACACCACCGACAGGATGGCGCCAAACTGAATGATGAACGTGAAGGCATGCACGAAGGCATCGCCTTGGGGGATGCCCAGCATGTTCTGAGTAATGATCATGTGGCCGGTGGACGACACGGGCAGGAACTCTGTCAGTCCCTCCACGATGGCGATGATGATGGTTTCAAACCATGTCATTTGGCTGTCCTCCCTTCTGTGTCTTTGGGTTTATGCACGATGGCATAGATGATCGACAAGAAGCCCACCAGACATACGATAGGGGCCAGCTTGATGCGGCGCGCGCTAAAGATGTCGGGATTGTAGGCCTCGTTGGTCGACGAGCCGCCGGCCATCAACAGGAAGCCGATAACCACCACCAGCATTCCCACGCCCAGCAGGATGAAATTCATCCGTCCGAAAGCAAAATTCTTTTCTTCCATATTATATTTTTTTTATTTGTCCAATTTTATCGTCTATAGTTTACAGTCAGAAATCTATAGTCAGTTCTTGTACAGCTCGCCCGCCGTCATGCGCAGGAACCTGTTCACCGAGAGCAGCGTGCAAACCAGCATGATGACGAAGCCGAACACAAACACGGCCACGCCTGTGATGATCATCTCGGTGGTGCCTATCAGCTCCTCGCTGCCCGGCTGATAGTGGTAGAGCGTGTAGATGCAAGCTGCCAGCACAACGCACGCCAACAGCGAGGCCACCAGTCCGATAACGATGCTGCGCAGCAGGAACGGGCGTCGGATGAGCGACCACCGCGCACCCACCAGCTTCTGCGTGTGGATGGTGAAACGGCGGGCGAAGACGCCCAGCAGCACAGAGTTGGAGATGAGCGTATAGCTGACAATGATGAGCAACACCGACAGCACCAGCAGGATGGTGCTGATGCGCTGCACGTTGTGGTTCACCTGGTCTATCTGGTCGGCCTGGTAGGCCACCTCTATCACGCGGTTGTCTTTCAGCAGCCGGTCGCTGATGCGCCGCAGCGAGTCGCTGTTGGCATAGTCGCTCTTGATGCGCAGCTCTATCTCGGCCTGAAACGGGTTCACTCCGGCAAAGTCAACAGGGTTGGCACCCATCTCGGCGGTCATTACGCGCAGGGCCTCCTCCTCGCTGATATATTTGGCCTCCCGGGTGTAGGGCTGTTGTTGTTGCTCGTTCAATAGGGCCTGACCGTCGGCAACGGAAATGGTGTCGCCCAGCACAAGGCTGATGCTCGTGTGCTCCTTTACGCTTTTCGACAGGTTGCGCGCCGTGAGAACCGACAGCACCACCAGACCCAGCAGGATGAGCACCATTGTGGTGCTGATACACAAAGTCACGGCCTGCATACCTTGGTGGCGGCCGGTCACTTTTCGTCTTCTTTTCATTTGCAAATGGGCATAATAAGCCAATTACCGTGCAAAGGTAGTGAAAAGTTGGGAGTTTGGAGTCAGAAGTTGACAGTTAATTCCCCACATTTAACCTTTTTTATCCTTTCTGCCGCAAAAAACTCTTAGCTCCCAACCGCTAACTCCTAACTTTTTTCGTACCTTTGCAAGCTGTTATGAGTACAATTATCTATCCCTCACCCATCTTCGGCCCTGTTCACAGCCGGCGCTTGGGCGTGTCGTTGGGCATCAACCTGCTGCCACCCGATGGTAAGGTATGCTCTTTCGACTGCATCTACTGCGAGTGTGGCTTCAACGAGGCTCATCGGCCCGAACAGCCCCTTCCTACTCGCGAAGAGGTGGCAAAGGCCCTGGAACAGAAGCTGCAGCAGATGCAAGCCGATGGCCAGCTGCCCGATGTGCTCACCTTTGCCGGTAATGGCGAGCCCACCTGCCATCCCCACTTTCCTGAAATCATCGACGACACTATTCGTCTGCGCGACCAATACTGCCCCCAAGCCCGCGTGTCGGTGCTGAGCAATGCCACCCTCATCCACCGTCAGGCCGTTCATGATGCCCTGATGCGGGTCGACAACAACATCCTGAAGCTCGACACCGTGTCGGCCGACTATATCCGCCTTGTCGACCATCCCCAGGGCACCTACGACGTGGCGCAGGTGGTGGAGCGCATGAAGGCCTTCGACGGGCACATCATCATCCAGACGATGTTCATGCAGGGCGACTGTGGCGGCGAGTCGGTCGACAACACAACCGACGATTATGTGCTGCCGTGGCTCCAGGCCGTTAAGGCCATACGTCCCCAGCAGGTGATGGTCTACACCATCGACCGCGAGACGCCCACACCAGGGCTTCGCAAAGCCACCCACGAGCAGCTCGACCGCATCGCTTCCTTGGTCAAGGCCGAAGGCATTCCCTGCACCGCCAGCTATTAATCTCCCGCCTCATGGAGCAGTTGCAAGCGAAAATCTACACCAGCGGCGACGAACTGCCGACAGGACTGATGGAAGACGATTTCTTCCACAGCGCACGATTCTTCGCTATCTGCCAACAAACTCCTCGCCATCGCCCTTATTTAGTGACGTTGCAAGACGCTCAAGGCCACATCATGAGCCAGATGCTGGCCGTGGTGCGCTATCGCTCGTCGTGGCTCCCTCCTTATTTATATATGCACTGCCGCATCTTGGGCGAGGGCGTCTATGCCCCCGATACCGACCGCCACGGATGCTTCGGCACCATGCTGCAAGCCATCACCTCGCGGCTGGGGCCTCGCATGCTCTATATGGAGGTGAGCCATCTCAGCCAGAAGATGTTTGGCTACAGCTGTCTGCGCGACCAGCGCTACTTCCCCGTGCGCTGGATGAGCATCCACAACTCCCTGCACTCGCGCAGTCCAGAAGAGCGCATTGGCCCCAAGCTGCAGCGGCGTATCGACAATGCCTACGAGCGAGGTATCGTCACCAACGAGGTGCAGAACGAGGACGACTTCAAGGAGTTCTATAAGCTGCTGCGCCATCATAACTGGCTGAAGCCCAAGCGCTACATCCCTGCCGAGAAATTCTTCAGTCAAATCCAGGAGCATCCCGACGACGGCCGCCTTTTCCTCACCCGCTATCGCGAACATGTGGTGGGCTGCTCGTGTGTGGTCTACAGTCATGGACAGTCCTATCTGTGGTTTGCAGCTTATCGTCGCAAATCGTTTGTGTGGCTCCATCCTCGCGAGCTCACCATCTGGCATGCCATCAAAGACTCCTACGAGCGCGGATGCGAACACATCTTCTTCATGGACGTCGGGCTACCCTTCCGCAAAAATGCTTTCCGCGAGTTCATCCTCCGCTTTGGCGGCAAGCCCGTCAGCACCTATCGCTGGTTCCGCTGCTCCATCAAGTGGGTCAACTCCCTGCTCACATGGATTTATCGCGACTGACTGAAATAGTCAACGCCAAATTTTTTCTTCCCGCATGGGTGTTTTTTTACCTGCTTTCGCTCCTATTTTTTTCTACGGACTCGGAGGACTCGAAAGACTGTCCTTTGGGCCCTCTGAGTCCGTAGAACTATGTATTCCAGAGATGGTATCCGTTTTATTAGTGTCAATTTCTTAGCTAATTATTTGCTAATTCCGTAAATAATCCTTAACTTTGCACCGCTGTCTTCTTTCTTCCGTTTCGGTTCCCCTGAGACGAAGTTACGAGACAATGTTTAGAGTGGATGACCAAGGTGTTATGTGCACTTGGTTCAGGTTAAATCAGAAATATGAAAAAGACTGGTAGATATGTACGTTTTCTTCAATTCGCGCGATGAGCTGCAACGCATAGATGTCTCAAAGATTGTCTACTTTGAGGCCGATGGCAATTATACCACCATTGTCATGGTCAACAAACTGCAGGCGTCTGTCTGCATGAACTTGGGCGAGATGGAAAGTGCTTTGGCCAAACAGTTGGGAGAAGAAAGCCGCCGCTTCATGCGTATTGGCAAACGCTTCATCATCAACATGAACTATGTCTATTCCATTAATGTGCTGAAGCAGCAGCTGGTGCTTTCCGACTACGACCACTTTGCCTTCCGCGTCAGCATTTCCAAGGAGGCACTCAAGAAGATGAAGGAACTGATGGTTGCTACCTATATAGAACCGTGAGCATGGAAATCGTGATAGGAAGAGACGCCTCCACTTCAAGGTTGAAACTGGTGGCCGATGGGAAGACGATGCTGGCCGAAGCCGAAGGTGCAGTGCCGCCGACGGTGGCCGATGCGCATTGCAGCCTTACGTTCACCTCCGAAGGCATCAGGCTGAGGAATCTTGACATCAACCATTATACCTATGTGAATGGGAAGGGCGTAGAAGCCAAGAAAGTGTCAAAGACCGACCACATAGAATTGGGACTCGATCATTTTCCTGTTGACTGGAACATCATTGCAATGGTGGCACCCGCCGATGTTAGCCCTTTATGCCGTGTCTGGGATCAATACGAGCAACAAAAGTTGGAGTTGCAAATTGCTGAGCGTCGCTTCAACAGCTTGCGTTCTGCAACAGGATTGCTCACGATGGTGGCCATAGCGCTCAGTGTGATGACGGGGAGGCAAAGCCTGGGGTATATCGTGCTTTATGCTACTGCTATCCTTGTTTCTCTTGCTTTCACCATCAAGGCATGGAACAACGCGGCCTCCGTACCTCAAAAAACCGCCCAACTCACGCAGCAGTTCCAGCATGACTATGTATGTCCTTGCTGCGGTCGTTTCTTGGGTGGTCAGTCACCCCAAATGTTGGCCCAAAGCGGACATTGTCCCTACTGTAAGAAACAGTTCATACTTTAATCCCTCCATTTCGTGGATTATGTCACCGATTATTTGGCAGTGAAGAAAAAAAAGTTGAAATTTGCATCCGTCAACCAATTAAACTATAACAACAATGAAAGCAAAAGAGATTTGGAAGCCAGTAACCATAGGTGGTGTAACTGGTATTGTGATGGGAGCCGGAACCATGTACGCCGTTAAGCCTGGTGCACAAGAGGAAGACGGAAGTGTGGAAACAGAAGCCGATGTGCATTCAGCTACTCAGGGAGAAGCTGCTATTGCAACAGTCAGCGACGACATGAGTTTCAGCGAAGCTTTTGCAGCCGCACGTGAGGAAACAGGGCCTGGCGGAGTGTTTGCCTGGAGGGGAAATGTATATGGAACGTATATGGCCGATGAATGGGAAACCATGTCTGACGACGAGAAAGATCTGTTTGCCATGCGCGCCAACACGGCTGCTGGTCAGATGGAAGTAGACAACCATCAAGAACCAGAACCTGCTGTGGAAGAGCCTGTCGCACCCGATGAGGTGTTGATTGCAGAAAAAGCAGAAGAAGAGGCAACCATTGTAGTGCAGGAACCGGTGGCGACGGTGGATGATGAGCTTAGTGCCAATGCTACTACATGGGATGAAATCGCCAACGAAGAAAACGAAGTGCGCGTAGTGGGCTACGAGAACGTTGAGGTGGGTGATGGCCAATCAGTCATCATGCAGGAACTTGACGTGAATGGCCAGCGTGTGGCATTGATTGACGTTGACAACGATGGTGTGGCCGATTTGGTTATGAGCGACTTGAACCACAACTACGAGATGGACGAAGGCGAGGTGATAGATCTGCAGACTGGCGAGGCCGTTTCGTTTACCAACGATGATATGCCTGTGGACGATTCTTTTGATGCTACCATCTGATCTTTCTTGCATAGAACATGATTGACCAGCTGCGCATCAAATGTCCCTCATGCGGTGTCGTGCTGGAGGTGAAGAACCCCCGGCACGAAGCCGTCAAACGCATCACCTGCCCTCAGTGCAAACGGCAAATGGATATTGACTTCCAGGAAAAGCAACCTGCAGGAAAGCCGTCTTCAGCTGCCCTCTGTGCACTTTACCTGGGGCGACAGCCACTGCAGCTGACAGAAGGTGAGAATTCAATCCTTCTGACTGGATTTGAGCATTTAAAGGTGGAAGTGGTGCGCATCAGCGACAGCAGCTTCAAGTATGTAACCAGCGTTATGTCGATGGAGTCCACTGTCATGCTGAACGATGAACGCATAGAAGTGGGCGATAAGATAGTGATGGCAGTCGGCGACAAACTGGGTGCTGCCGGCACAGTGCTGACATTTGGCCAACCAGCCGAAGACCCTATTCCTGCAGCTCCTTCTTCTGTTCCTCCACCCGTCAAGCCCGACCCTCCCAAACCGAAAAAGAAAATCCTTCCTTGGCTCGGTGGTGGTATGGCATTTGTGCTCGTGGCCTTGTTGGTATGGGCCTTTTGGCCCGCCAAGAACCATGGAGGGGTGAAAATGACATTGCCAAAGCCTCAACATACTACGGAAAGAGTGGATGTTCAAGGAGAGAAAAAAACTGTTGAGGAAAAAAAGGAGGTGAAAATAAAGCCGACAGAAGAGCAGAGAAAGGTTCAAACTGTGGAGAAGAAGAAAGAACCTGAGAAGAAAGAATCAGAAAAGACAGAACCTATAAAGAAAGAACAAACCGACTACGACCTGGAGGTGCTCTGTGCCCAAGGCAACACATCGGCCATGTACCAGCTGGGGCGGCGCTGGGTGAACACTGGCAAGCACCGTCAGGGTGTGCAGTATCTGCAGCAAGCGGCGGCGGCAGGGCATGCCGGCGCCAAGCGGTTGCTCGAAGAAAACAATTGGTAGGATGAAGAAACGTCTTGTCCATACACTCATCCTGTGCTGGGTTGTTGCTTTGGCATCCTCGGCCCGCACGGTCTATCGCACGGCAGAGCTGGAGCGACTGGCCACCGTGTTGCGGTTGGAGGGCACGTCAGTGGCCGAGGGCTACAGCCATCCCGTGGCCGGAGGCATCACCCTCACCGTGCATCGGCAGGGTGGGGTGGTCGACCATCTGGGGTGCCGGCTCTTCAGCGACGAGTTGCGCACGGCGGTCCATTCGCCCGTGCTCAACTTCCTCGAGCGCTATTTCCTACAGCTGCGCTTTCCCCCACAGACCAAGACGGCCAGCACGATGATGCGCGACGACGATGTCCATTTCCTGGTGGGGTCGACGGCCGTCATCAGCCAACTCACCCCTTCCGACCATTTCAGCTTCTGCTACGACCAGCGTCGGTGCGAGGCCACATGGAGTCGCGAGGGCAGGACGCTGCTGAAGGTGCTCTTCCCCGTGGAGCATCAGCTCATCAGTGGCGAGAACAAGATTGAGGCCGAGAACAACCTGAAGGGCGATGTGCTCCGCACAGCCTTCATGGGCTTGGCCGACCGGCCGACTCTGCTCGACGATGCCACCTATCTCAGCAAGAGCTATTCCAACCGCGTCTATCTGGTGGCCGGAATGCCTATCATCAGCTTGCGCCACCCGGCTGAGTCGGCTGCCAACATGCTGCTCAGCATGCAGGCGGCGCAGGACATCGACATCACCATCACGCAAGCCAACTACGGGTTTAATAAGAGCGTGTTCACCGTGCCCCTCCAGCAATGGATTGCTTTCTGTCGCAACAACGCTTGTGAGCTGTTCTTCGGTGTGAGGGACATCAGCGCGCAGGGCGATGTGGAGGCGACGGTGCTGGCCGTGAACGAGCAGATGAACTACAACCATGTGCTCTCCGTCACCATCCCGGCGCAGGTCATCCGCCAGCGGCAGGGGACCGTCGAGGCTCGCCTCTATCCCTACGTGCCCACGCACAACATCGCCGGCATTCTTGCCGCCTATCGAACCACCAAATAGAACCTGAATATGAAGAAACTCCTCCTCTTTGCATTGTTTATCCTTGCATCCTTGCCAGTGGCTATGGCCTATCGGCAGGTGCATTTCACTGTCAGCGACGGTACCAGCGACGCCGAACTTAAAGAACGCATAGAATATGCCATGTCGCTGCTGCTGACCGAAGTCAACCGGGCCCACGAAGCCCACATGTCGGTGATCACAGTGCCCTCGTTCGTGGCTACTGCTGAGGCGCAGCAGGACATCGGCAAGCTATGGAAGAACGAGCATTTCCTGTGCGATGCAGAGCAGGTCAGCGAGCGGTTGCTCACCGTCCGCGACGGCTACCAGGTGCGTGGCATCCCCCTCGTCGTCACCGACAGCACAGGCCAGAATCAGCTGGGACGCCAGGAGGCCGTGGTCAGCTTCGACAAGCGGGGCACCATCACCAGCTTCTACTATACCATCAACCCCGAGCTCTATTCCTCGCTCTACAAGCAGTGGATGCAGGAGAAACACCATGAGACCACCGACATCAACGACCGAATGATGGTGCTGAACTATGTGGAGCACTTCCGTACGGCCTACAACCAGAAAGACCTCTCGTTCCTGCAGCAGGTGTTCTCCGACGATGCCCTCATCATCACGGGGCGCGTCATTCGTGTGCGCCGCTCCGACATGAATCCGGCGGGCGTGGACATCAAATATATCCGCCATAGCAAACAAGAATACATCTCCAACCTCGGCCGTGTGTTCCGTGCCAACAGCTACGTCCGCGTCAAGTTCGACGATGTCACCATCGTTCCCCATCCCACGCTCCGCAACATCTATGGCGTCACCGTCCACCAGCAATGGAACTCCTCGTCCTATAGCGATGAGGGCTATGTCTTCATGGTCTGGGATTTCCGCAATCAGGATGAGCCGCAAATCCATGTACGCACCTGGCAGCCGGAGTTCCTCGACAAGGCGCAAGGGCAGCGACTCAGCCGCGATGCCGTGTTCACGCTTGGCGACTTCGACCTGCAGTAAAGGAAAGAAAGCGCTAAAAAACATCTAAATAACAATTGTAACTTGATAATTATCATATAAGATGGAAGAAAAGAAATATCCCATGATTGACGAGGAAAACGGCTTGGACAAGGCATCTGAGCCAGTAGCTGAGTCTGTCCGTACCAACCCCGCCAAGGGTATCAGCGTTTCAGGCGGAGATATTGACGAAGTTGACTGGGATCTGCTTCTCAGCTATGGCCCCTTCTCTGAGGAAGAGGCAATTGCAAGGATAGACAGGTTTGAAGAACAATTGGAAAAAGGGCAGGTTCGTTGGACTTCTTCAGAGGAGTTCGACAAACAGCTTTATGAAGAGTTCCCATGGCTAAGATAGAATGGAGCGAAGAGGCAAAGCAGGCCTTTAGGGCATACGTCGAAAACGCTCGTCTTGAATTCGGGGTTTCTACGGCTCGTCAATGGCAGACGGAGAGGAAATCCTTAGAATGGAACTTGAAGCGCTACCCAACATCTTTTACGCCAGAGGCGTTATTGCAGGAACGAAAACTCTTGTATAGACGATGCCATCTGATGAACCGACGCTTTAAGCTTATCTACTTCTATGATGAGCAGAATGACACCGTCCGTATCGTAGACATTTGGGATTCCAAAATGAATCCCAAGGCATTGGTGAGAAGGATTGAGAAATCAGAATGAATATTATTTTGTTATGCATACTTTTATGATGAAACGTTTTTATATCAGTGCTCTACTTACCCTGTTCATGATTATGGTAGGCACTCAGGCTTCCGCACACGACATCGAGGTGGCGAACAGTGACGGGGTGACCATCTATTACAAATGGACGAACAACAACACAGAGTTGGCTGTGAGTTTCAGAGGTTATTATTTTAATAGCTATTCAAACGAATATACTGGTAGCGTAGTCATCCCCTCATCCGTCACTTTCAACGGAACCACCTATCCCGTGACGAGCATTGGTGAATATGCTTTCTTAAACTGCAGCTACCTGACCTCAGTGACCATCCCTTCAAGCGTGACGAGCATTGGTTACGGGGCTTTCCAGGGCTGCAGCGGTATGACCTCGGTGACCGTTAATGGAGGTAACTGCAGATATGACTCACGAAACAATTGCAATGCCATCATTGAAACAGCAACCAACACACTAATCATCGGTTGCATGAACACTATTATCCCTAACACGGTGACGAGCATAGGTGACGAGGCTTTCGCTGGCTGCAGCGGTCTGACCTCGGTGACCATCCCTTCGAGCATTACGAGCATCGGTGAATATGCTTTCGATGACTGCGACGGTCTGACCTCGGTGACCATCCCTTCAAGTGTGACGAGCATCGGTAACGAGGCTTTCACTGAATGCGACGGCCTGACCTCGGTGACCATCCCTTCGAACGTAACGAGCATTGGTGGAGGTGCGTTTTCTGATTGCTACGGTCTAAATGAAATCAATTTCAATGCCACTAATTGCACTTCAATGGGAAATTCTAATAATTCCGTTTTTTATGGATGTCTTAATCTTGTATCCCTGAGTATTGGTGATAACGTACAGAACATACCTGCTTATGCTTTCTATGGCTGCCGCGGCCTGACCTCGGTGACCATCCCTTCGAGCGTAACGAGCATCGGCAACTCTGCTTTCTTTGGTTGCAGCGGCCTGACCTCGGTGACCATCCCTTCGAGCGTGACGACTATTGGTGACAAATCTTTCTATGGTTGCAGCGGTCTGACATCGGTGACGGTAAGGATGGAAAATCCTGTGGACATAGAACAACATACATTCACGAACAGGACGAATGCGACATTGTATGTTCCTTATGGTTGCAAAGCTGCCTATGAGGCCGCCGACTATTGGAAGGAATTCAAGGAGATAGTTGAGATGACATCTCAGAATTCAATCATCACCTTTGCCGATGCCAATGTGAAAGCTCTCTGCGTGGGCAATTGGGATACCAATGGCGATGGCGAGTTGGATGAATCTGAAGCTGCAGCCGTGACGGACTTAGGGGCAGTGTTTCAAAGCAATTCTTCAATAAAAACTTTCAATGAGTTGCAATACTTCACGGGACTTACGAGCATCGGCAACTCTGCTTTCCGAGGCTGCAGCGGTCTGACCTCGGTGACCATCCCTTCGAGCGTGACGAGTATCGGTAACTTTGCTTTCTCTAACTGCAGCGGCCTGACCTCAGTGAACATCCCTCCGAGCGTGAAGAGCATCGGTAGCTCTGCTTTCCAGGACTGCAGTGGCCTGACCTCGGTGAGCATCCCTTCGAGCGTGTCGAGAATTGGTTACGGTACTTTTTGGGGCTGCAGTGGCTTGACCTCGGTGACCATCCCATCGAGCGTGATAAGCATCGGTGAATCTGCTTTCGTAAGGTGCAGCGGTCTAACCTCGGTGAGCATCCCTTCGAGCGTGGAAAGCATTGGTGAAGGTGCCTTCTCAAGTTGTAGTGGTATGACCTCGGTGATTATTCCTTCGAGCGTGACGAGTATAGGTGAAAACGCTTTCTCTAACTGCTGGGGCTTAACCTCTATATCTGTTGCATCTCACAACGACAAATATGATTCACGAAATAATTGCAATGCCATCATTGAAACGGAAACCAACGCAATGATAGCTGGTTGCAAAAACACCATCATTCCCAACACGGTAACGAGCATCGGTTCTGCATTCTATGGATGTTCCAGCCTGACCTCGGTGAATATCCCTTCGAGCGTGACGAGCATCGGTAATGCTGCGTTCTATAATTGTATTTAGAGACCTCTAAACAACCATGAATAACACAAAACAACCAAACATAAACCATTGTATTACAGCTACTTTTAGATTTTAACACTTCGGAAGGCATTTTTGGTTGCTTCGGAAAATCCCCATATATTTGCAACGTATTTCTACCGCAGGGAATTTACGGAGCTTATTTTTTGCCACATCGTGATCGTAGTTGACAATGGTTTCTGATGGGTAACGACAGATAACAGATTCCTAAGCAGCTTTTGAGGAAAGCAACATCGTGGCGAAAGGCGACAATGGGAGTCCACGGCTGACATGAGTTTACTTGCGGAGAGGTACAACAAGAACATGTTGAACCCATAAATATCGCAAGTATGTCAAAGAGCAGAAAGTGTGCCCTTTGTGGCAAAATGTTTGTTCCGAACAGCGGAACGCAGAAGTATTGTTCGGAGGAATGTGCCGAGCAAGCAAAGGAAAGCAAGAAGAAAAGGCAACGTGAATTCCTCCGTGCCATTGAGCCAGTGATGGAACTCCAGCAACAAGAGTACTTGACCTTCTCTAAAGCAGCCATTCTTTTAGGCTGTACCCGTCAGTATGTTTATAAACTTGTTGAGCAGGGAAAGCTGCCAGCCTCTCGGTTAAGTAGTCGAATGGCTCTTGTCCGCAGGAGTGACATTGAAAAGATGTTTGATAGCAATCCTTACAATCAGGTCATTCCCTGTTCAAAACCGAAAAAGGTAGTATCCAAGAAACAAAGAACGTCTTCGAGAAAAGACACTAAGAATGTACTACCCACAGATGAAGTCCTTGAATACTACTCTGGCGAGGAAGTGATGCAGACCTATAAAGTCAAACAATCTTGGCTCTATGCTTCTGCTAAGCGTCATCAGATACCCATGTGCCGAATTGCTGGCCGAAACTACTATAGCAAGAAACACATTGAGGCCGTTTTTGGCACTTGCATTGACCTTGATGCCATTGTCGACTGGCTTAATCCCCAAGAAGTGGCAGACCGCTATGGCATCAACCTCACTGCTGTCCGTTCATATGCTCATCGCCACAAGATACCGAGTAAGCGCGAGTACGGCCACACCTACTATTCCCAAAGTCACTTTGATGAACTTCGCCGTACCGACCTATTATCAGACGAGAACTACTACACCGTTGAACAAGTGCAGGAACTCTATGGGTTGACGAAGGCTAACATCTGCCATATAGTCAAGGTCAAGCACGTTGCAAAGACCAAGGTGGGCAGAATCAACCTCCTTCTTCGTTCCGATGTGGAGCGGGTGATGGCAGAAAGAAAGGCTGCTGGATTCTGATTCCCACCATTCTGAATGATTAATGACGGATTATCGTGAATAATCGGAGTCAGCACAGCATCATTCAGTTCCTTTGCACCCGTGAGGAAACGCCTCACCATGAATTATCAACAATAAATAAGAATACAAGTATGAGTAACATCTGCAAAACCGTGACACTCCGCACACGGAAAATCAAAGGCGGAGAACAACTGTCCTTCTATCTGGACTATTATCCTGGTTACAGGGACGAGAGTACGATGAAGGTCATGAGACATGAATCCCTCGGTATCTACATCTACGCCAAGCCGAAGAACCAGCGAGAACGGGACTACAATGACCGTATGCGCGAGAAGGCAGAAGCCCTCCGCTGTCGTCGCTATGAATCCATAGTCAATGAGAGATATGATTTCTTTGACAGTGATAAGATGAAGGGAGATTTTCTCGCCTACTTCAAAGCCAAGGCGGACCATAAGAACTGCAAGTGGCAACATGTCTATAAGCACTTTGCTCGATTCTGCAACAACAAATGCCGCTTCGATGAAATCAATGTTAATCTCTGCAACAAGTTCCGTGAGTACCTGCTGACCGCTCCGCAGACCATCCACACCGAACACAAACTTCACGTCAATTCCATAGCTGGATATTGGTCAACTTTTAGGGCTGTGCTTCATACCGCCTATAGGGAACACAAGATTATGGAGAACCCCAATGGCTTCTTGGAACGGGTTGATACCATCCCAACTGAAAAGGAACATTTGTCCAAGGATGAACTTGTCAGGTTGGCAAACACTCCGTGTGAATATCCTGTGCTGAAGACAGCTTTCCTCTTTGCCTGTTTGACAGGATTGAGAAAGAGCGACATTCGTCAGCTCACATGGGAGAACATACAACCATATGGTGATGGAGGAATGTACGTCACTCTTCGTATGCAGAAGACCAAGGAACTTGTGAATAATCCCATCAGTGACGAGGCACTGGAACTGATTGGCGGCAGCGGAACAGGTAAAGTGTTCGAAGGATTCTCAGACAAAATGACGCAGACACCCTTGAAGAATTGGCTGAAAGCCGCTGGTATCACCAAGAAAATCTCGTTCCATTGCAGCCGCCATACCTTCGGCTCATTACAGGTGGATGCAGGTACAAGTGTCTATACCGTCCAACATATGCTGGGGCACAAGAACGTATCGACCACACAGATATATGCAACCATGGCAGATGACTCAAAGAGAGAGTCTGTCAACCGCATTACACTCAAACCGACTAAGACGGTGCA
>JAFZSR010000060.1 GCA_017619275.1 Prevotella sp.
CCGAAGAGTTTTATCCTGCAAATTGACCCATTGACGAATTATTACGGTCAATCTGGACGCCAAGCACCTTGATTGCTCAAAATGACTTTATACAAAGGAGTTTTCAGAGATTTTATCCTGCAAATTGACCCATAGGTCAAATATTTAATGGTTACTAAAGTCGAAAAGTTCATTCTATGACGTGGTTTTTATAACTTACGACGTAGTTTATAAAGTTTACGACATGATTTATATATTTTACGACGTGGTTTAGATGTTTTGTGCCGGGGGAATTTTTCCGCTTGGCTATAGAGTTTATTCTGTTGGTTTAAACTCTAAGGAGCTCAGCCCTTCCCCTCCATCAAAAGGGGAGGGGAAGGGCTGAGCGACTAAACATATTAATAAGAAGTCAAATTATTCCTTGGCGTTGCCAGAGAGTGACTTGATGTATTGCAGAGGCGTCATGTCGGTGATGCGGCGGAAGACATGGGTGAAGTGAGCATTGTCGGAGAAGCCTGTACGGTAGGCCGTGTCGATGATGGTCACTTCGGGATATTGGGCCAACAGCCGCTTGGCCTCTTCTATGCGAAGCAGCAGGATGTATTTGGCGGCACTGATGCCTGTGACCATTGCAATCTTTCGCCGCAACTGCGTCTGACTTAAGTGCATCAGCGATGCCAGGTGCTCGGTGTCGGTGGCGTTGTCGGCCATGTTCTCGGCGACGAGTTGCTGCAGACGGCTAAGGAACTGTGCATTGAGCGAGGACTGTGGCGACTCATCACCAGTGCCTCTCCCAAGGAGTGATGAGTACTTCGAATCATTATTGGGCGAACTAATAGCTTCCTTCTCTGCTTGGAGAACGGCTGTGGCTGGGGTGAGGCTGTATTTCCTCTGTATCATCTTCTGCTGTTCCAACAACTTGCGCACCCTCGTCAGCAGCTCATCGGCGCTGAAGGGCTTGTTGAGATAGGCTGTGGCACCGGCCTCCAGTCCGCGCAGACGTTCTTCGTCGGTGACGAGAGCGGTGATGACGATGATGGGAATGTGGCACGTCAACTCGTCGGCGCGCACCTGCCGACACAGTTCAAGACCATCGGCGATGGGCATCATGATGTCGGTGATGATGATGTCGGGCACCAGACTGCGGGCTTTCTCCATGCCCTCCTGTCCGTTGGCGGCATGGTGTATGGTATAGTAGGGGTAGAGCAGTTGGCTGATGTAGTAGGCCACTTCTTTGTTGTCCTCCACGATGAGGACCACTGGCACCTCGTCGGTGTCGGTCTGGCTCTCGTCGTCGCGCTGGCTGTCGATGATGGTTTCCAGACTGCTGTCAGGCTGCAGGGAGGAAGGAACGGGCAGGGGCGAAAGCTGTCGGGTGGGGGCGGTTTCTATTTTTACTCCCTGCTGCTTCATGGGCAGGGTGAAGGTGAAAGTGGTTTCCTGTTCGGGCACGCTGCTGACGCTGATGGTGCCATGGTGGGCTCTCACCAACTGTTGGGTGAGCGTAAGTCCGATGCCGGTGCCATGCTGCTGTCCCAGCTTTCCTTTATAGAAGGGTTCGAAAATCTTTTTGAGGTCTTCTGGTGCGATGCCTGTCCCATTATCTGAAACGCTGACGACGAGTCGCTGGCCGTTGGTGCTGGTGCCGACGGTAATGCTTCCACCTTCGGGGGTGTTCTTGAGGGCGTTTGACAGCAGGTTGTAGAGAATCTTTAGCAGATAGTCGGCTACGATGTCCATGACGTAGTGCTGCTCTTGATGGTGGAAGGCCAGCTGCACATGGCGCTGGTCTGACAGGGTGAGGAAGCTCTCCTCGACCATGCTGAAGAGCGGCATGACGTCGATGTGCTCCCAATGGGCATTGCCGACAGCATTGGTGACGCGCGCCAAGTCGAGCACCTGGTTGACCAGCTCGAGCAAGCGGTTGCTTTGGCCTTCGATGAGCGTGGCGGCAGTGTGGGCATCGGCCGGGGTGTTGCCCTCCTGGCCATCGGCCAATGGGGCCGGGGAGTGGGCTTTTATCAGTCTTGCCATGCCCTGAATGACGGTGATGGGCGTGCGGAGTTCGTGGGTGACGTTGGTGAAGAAGGCTTCGCGAATGGCTTGCAGCTTTTGCAGCCTACGGTTGTGTTTCCCTCGGAGGCGCACAATATAAACCATGGCGACGATGACCGCCAAGAGTAGCAGGGCAGTGATGATGGATACAATGATGATGATATTGATGAGCCGCTGTTTCTCGCTGTTTTGTGCCCGCAGCTCATCGTTGTGGAAGCCGGCATCAGCCTTTGAGAGCGCTTCGGCCATTGCCGAGCTGTGCAAGCTGTCGGCCATGGCGATATATTTGCGTAGTGCCGTGATGGCCTGTCGCGGGTCGTCGGGTTCGTAGGCTTCGGCCAGCGACTTGTAGTCGTAGCACACGGAGCGTGTGTTGCCCACCTCGCGCTCTAGGTCGATGGCACGCAGTAGCACGGGCACCGCCTCGGCGTTGCGTTTCATGTCGAGCAGGTTGTAGGCCACATACTCCAGACTGATGGCCAGCAGGTTGCGGTCGGGCACCTCCATCTTCTCCACCTCGGCCACGGCCTGTTGGGCCACGGCCAGTCCACGCTGGTAGTCGCCCTGACGGTTGTAGGCATAGCTGAGTTGCGACATGTGGTTGACTACGCACGAGGGGCAGCCGATGGCTTTGGCGGCCTCAACGGCTTGCTGACCGCATTCCACCGCACGGTCGGTTTGTCCTGCATAGCTGTAGATTTCGCATGCAATGCCAAGGATGTTGTGGGAGTTAACGTTGGTGCCAAGGTTCTTGTCGGTGGCCATGGCTTTCTCGACAAAGTGGATGGCCTCGTCGATTTGCGGGATGCTGTAGTTGACGATAGCCAAGTAGAGGTAGGCACGTGCCAGCTGTAATGTCTGGTCGTGGGCAAGGCAGAACTGCATGGCCGCTTCGCCAGCCGTGGCGGCTTGCGAGAGCTGTCCCTGCTTGAACAAGCAGTAGGAACGGTCGCACAGCAGGAAGGCTTGGAGGGCGGGGTCGGCATTGTTGGCCAGGGGCAGGGCCTGGTCGATGTGGTGGAGCGACTCGGCGAAATAGGAATTGCTATAGTAGAAACGTTCGGCGGCAAAGTTGACGATGATGTCAGTGGCAGCGCCATCGGCGGGGTTGAGCTGGTCGGGGGTGAGCAGGGCACCTGTGAGCTGGTCATCGCCGAGACAGAAATCGATGAGCTGACGTGCCAGTTGGCCTTTCTCCGAAGGATGCGCCTTCGTGTAGGCTTGAAGCAATGAATCGACTGTTTCGATGGTGTTGGCGGCCAAAGATGTAAGTGGGGCGAGGGTCAGCGCAACGCCAATGCATAATGAACAAAGCTTTTTTACTATAGAAAACATCTCTGTTTGATATAAATGATTCACAGAGGACACGGAAGCCATAGAACTTGTTTATGTTATGAAACGATTCTGTGCTGTCTGTGTCCTCTGTGAAGATTTGAATGAATAGACATGCTGAATTTGTTTGCTAAAACTCCAGGATGAGGCTCTGGCGAGGTTTCAGCTGCAGGTCTTTCGTCAGGTCGTAGTAGCGGCCGGTGAGGATGTCTTTGGCGCGGGCGGTACTGCCGATGACCTCCTGATAACGCTGCACCTGCATGGTGGCGGGCTTCGTCGTGCCGTTGAGGATGGTGAGCACGGTGTGGTCAACATAGTGATTGGGTGCGTCGAGGGCTCGGTCGCGCAGCTGGCGGGCGATGACGTAAACACCGTTGTAGGGGATGAACTGCTTCATGGTGCCACGGGCGATGACCCGGTTGCCCTGCCGCCAGTGCAGCAGTCGGCTGAGCCAGCCAAACATCTGCTGCTGCACCCTTGTGCGACCCTCGCGGGTGAAAGCATTCTGACTGTCGCCGGGGAAGCCGCCGGGGAAATCCTGGCGCACGTTGCCGTCGGTCACCTCCTTCGTGCCGTTCATCATGATTTCCGTGCCGTAGTAGAGCTGCGGGATGCGGTTCACGGTGAGCAGCAGCGCCAGTGCCTGCTTCAGCATGAGCGAGTCGCGGCCAGCGCCGAGGAAACGGTCGGTATCGTGGTTGTCGATGAAGGCCATCACGCTACTGGGGTTGGGGTAGAGGTAGTCGTAGACAAACGAGTTGTAGATGCGGTTCAGCCCCTGCCACCAGGCGTCGGTCTCCTCGTTCTTGGCTTGGTTGAGCTTGTCGAAGAAGGAGAAGTCCATGACGGTCTTGAGTTGGGAGTTGAGCTTGGAGAGTTTGGAGTTGGCTTGCCACGTTGCGGTATAAGCAGGCTCTGTCACCCAGGTCTCGCCCACGGTGTTGAAGTTGGGGTATTCGTCTTGCAGCTCGCGCATCCAGTCGGCCATCGCCTCACGGAAGGCGTAGGGGTAGGTGTCCATGCGGATGCCGTCGATGCCGGCGGATTCAATCCACCATTTGGAGTTCTGAATCAGGTAGCACATCAGGTGCGGATTGTGCTGGTTCAGGTCGGGCATGGTGGGCACGAACCAACCCTCGGTGGTTTCGCGCAGGTCCACCTCGGTGGCGTAGGGGTCGAGGACCGGCGTCAGCTTGTAGCTGGTCTGCAAGAAGCTGGTTCCGGCGGCGTTGCTCGTGCCCCCGCTTTCCTCCAGCCATGCGGGGAGGTTGAGCCAATCTTTCGACGGCATATCCTTCACCCACGGATGCTCAAAGCCGCAGTGGTTGAAAATCATGTCCATCACCACCTTGAGGCCGCGACGGTGGCAGTCGTCGATGAGCTGTCGGTACTGCTCGTTGGTGCCGAAGCGCGGGTCCACGCGATAGTAGTCGGTGGTGGCATAGCCGTGATAGGTGCTGAAGCCGTTGTCGCTGTCGGGCGAGTTGTTCTCCAGGATGGGTGTGAACCACAGGGCGGTGACGCCCAGCTCGGTGAAGTAGTCCAAGTGCTGGCGCAGTCCCTCCAAGTCGCCGCCGTGGCGCAGCGATGGTTGCGTGCGGTCCTCCTTGTAGGTGTTCATGCCCGCCACTTGTGCCGGATGGTCGGCGCTCTGTGCAAAGCGGTCGGGCATGAGCAGGTAGAGCACGTCGCTGATGTCGAATCCGCGGCGCTCCCTGCCGGCCTTCTCGCGTGCCTTCAGCTCGTAGGAGGCCTTGGCATTCCATTTCTGCCCTTTCAGCATCAACGTCATGACGCCGGGCTTCGCCTCGCGTACATTTATATATATAAAGAGATAGTTGGGCGAGTCGAGGCGGACAATACTATCCACCCTCACGCCCGGATAGTCGATGGTCACGTCGGTGGCGGTGGCGATGTCCTTTCCGTATACCATCAGCTGCAAGCTGGGGTTCTTCATTCCCGTGTACCAGCAGGTGGGGTCGATGCGTGCGATGGTGGGCTTCTTTGTCTTTGCGGCACTCATGGTCATGGCGCTCAATAGGATTAAAAGGGTGAATAGTTGTTTCATATTGTATAGGATAATGGTTTGATTGCAAAATTACACATTATTATATATATAGGGCACTACCGTCGCCACTTTTTTTGTGGCGAAGTTTGGAAAAACGATTGCACAAATGTCATTGTATCAAAAAACAAAGATGATTAGGCAATTATTTTCTCGCTTTTACTTGCGCTATATCAAGAAAAAGCGTAACTTTGCACCCTGAAAATTCCTATCTTTTACTAACTAATCATTAATTTCTATGATGAAAAAACTACTCTTATCGGCTTTTGCCGTACTCTTTGCTGGCAGCACCTTCGCCTACGAGATTGGCGAATATGCCTTTACGCAGACGCAGAGAGTGAAAATCACTGGCACCAATCTGGTGGCCAATTCCAACTTTGCCGATGGCACCGCCGATGGCTGGACTGCCGCCGACGGCACCGCCATCGACCAGGAGACCACTTGGGCCATCGAGCCGGGTGTGGGTCCCAACAACGAGAATGTGCTGAAGAGCCTCGGCGCCAATGCGGGTGCTGCTGTGTGCCAGCAGTTCACACTCGATGCCGGTACTTATCTGGTATCGTACCAAGTGAAGGTGGGCGAGCTGGGCACTGCTGGCAGCACGACCGGCGTTGACATCTTCGTGAACACCGACGGTGCGCTGACCAAAGCCACCAGCACCGACGAGGCTCCTGTGACGACCGTCAGCGGCACGGTGAACTTCACCGATCAGTGGCAGACGGTGAACTACGTAGCCACCATCAACGACGGCGAGCATCTGGTGTTCCACATCGAGAGCGTGCCCACCGACGTGATGCTCACCAACTTCATTGTGCAGGAGGCTGTGCTGGTATGGGACGTGCGCATTGCCGAGCGCAAGTTCGCTTTGGCACGTAAGCTGGCCGACGACCCGAACTTCAATGTTGAGGCAGCCCAGGGCGTGCGCGCCGAGATGCTTCAGACCATCGAGGATCTGGAGGGTGCCATTGCTGCAGGAGGCCTAGACAACGAGACCGTGGCCCTCAATGCCATGAGCAGCTTCGAAGACCTGCTGAAGGACTACCTGGATGTGGCTTCGGTCGACCTGGCCACTGAGGAGAACTTCAAGTACATCACCGACCTCACCGCATTCCCCAAGCGTAACCGTAAGGATATCAAGGGTGAGAGCGTTCATGGTGGATTCCTGTTCCGCCAAGAAGGTGCCGCCGCTGGTGCTGAGACCAACTGGACGCATGGTAGTGGCTCGCAGTATCTGAGCCATCAAATCCAGGCCCAGTATGCCAACCCTGCCGCCTCGGTAGAGTTGCACAACAACAGTGTGCCCGCCGGTAAGTACTATGTGGCCGCCGACGTGCGTACCAGCTTGCTCGACAAGAACTATGTGCAGACCTTCACCATTGAGAAGAACGTGCGCGGCTTCGTGGGTAGCGACTCTTCGGAGGTGGTTCCCGTCATGGGCGAGGACTTCGTGAAGCTCTACTTCATCGGCGAGGTGAAAGAAGGCGAGAACTTCGGTGCTGGCTTCTGGTGGGAAGGTCACGATGCTGGCTCTACCTTCCAGATCATGAACTTCGAGATTCGCAGCTTTGGCAACGTGGCTGAAGAGATGGAGCACAAGGCTGCTTGGAACGATTTCATTGCACAGTGGAATGCCGCCGTGGCTGCACGTCAGGCCGTGGTCGACAAGATGGGCAACAAGAACTATCCTTGGGAGCAGGATTCGCTGAAGCGCGCCCTCAACCTGTGGGATCCCTACTACAACGACATCATCGCCAAGGGATGGGTTGACGCCAACGGCAACGATGCCGGCGTGGCCACCACCGAGGAACTGAACGACTGGGCACTGTATCAGGGTGTTGAGATGTACACCGAGGACGAAGATGGTGTCATTACCCGCTTGGAGTATCAGGTGGTGCGCGGTTATCAGAACGCCAGCAACTATGTGGCAGAAGTGAACCAGCCTATTGCCGACCTGAAGGCCGAGATTGCAAAAGCTACCGACATGTTGAACGACGACAAGAACACGGAGGGCGACAAATTCAACTTCGAAATCGCCATTGAGGTGGCCCAGGAGGTGTTAGACAACATCCTGACCAACACCACCGATGCCACCCGTGAGGCCGACATCGAGGCCATCAATACCGCCATCACCGAGCTACAGTATGCCGAGGAGCTGTTCCTCGCCAGCGCTCAGTTAGAGCCTTTCGTCAGCATCGACTACTCCAACTTCTTCAAGGAGGTCAACGTAGAGACGGTGGATGAAGAGGGCATCGCCACCACCACCACTACCTATGCCATCGAGGGCGTGGGCGGCGAGATGAACTTCGGCACCATGGCCAACCTCACCGACAACACTGCTGCCAACTACTATGCACTGGGTTATAACGAAGACTATCTCGACGTGCTCCGTGTGGGTAAGGGCAATGCCACCGTTGAGCTGCCCGTGGCCATCGCCGACGACGAGGTGCTGCGCGTAAACTTCGACGTTTGGTTTGGCAACCTCGTCAACCGCGTCCTCACCGTCCAGCTGCAGAACGAGGCTGGCGAGCGCGTGGCAGGTTTCGAGTTCGAGAGCTACAATGTGAAGACCAGCTACAACGACTTCAACAACGAGGCCAACGAAGGTATGGACATCGCCAACTGGCGTACGGGCATTGGTAGCAGCTCGGCTTCGAACGCCGCCATCTGCGCCGACAACAACCGCACCACCTTCACGCTCATCGTGGACTACAAGGCACTGACCCTGCAGGGCATGATCGACAACCCGCAGAAGGGTTCGCACAACGGTGCCCGTATGCCTATGCTGGAGCTTGACGACCAGAAGGTGACGAAGTTCGTGCTCTCGTCGAGCTATGAGAATGCCGACCGCCGCTGCTGGTTCGACAACCTGAAGATGTACAAGTACAAGTCATCGGCCGAAGGCCCCATGTTCGACGGTATCAACGAGGTGGCCACCAGCAAGGCTGGCAAGGTGCAGGGTGTGTTCACGCTCTCTGGCGTGAAGGTTGCCCCGACCGCCGACCAGCTGCCTGCCGGACTCTACATCATCAACGGCAAGAAGGTCGTGATTCGCTGACGAGTAAGAAGTACTAAGTGAAAAGTGATAAGGATGGTTAGCTCCGCTTTGGAAGTCTAACCATCCTTATCACTTTTCACTTATCTCTTGTAACTTTTATCGTCCGCGGCGGTCGCTGTTGCCCCACTTCTTCTCATATCTTCCCTCGGTATCTACCTTGCCTCCAAACATGTTCAGGCGGTAGCGCACGTGCAGCATGGCGTATGAGTTGATGCTGTTGTAGCGTGTGTCGCTTCGTCCGTTGGCATTCACCCAACGCTCGTAGTTCGACTGCTGGCCGAGCAGGTCGTAGAAGTTCAAGGCCACGACGAGCGTCTTGGTCTTCAGGAAGGTCTTGGAGATTTGTCCGTTCCAGATGAGCTCGTTGGTGTTCGACGAGGGGTCGTTGTAGCCTCGGCGGCTGTTCTCGTGCAGGTTCGTCGAGATTTCCAGTCCGATGGGGAGTCGCACCATGACCTGTCCGCCATAGCTGAAGCGCCACGTGTCGAGGTTGGCGTTTGGCTGCAGCTCGTTGCGCGAGTGCTGATAGTTTACGTTGCCGTCGATGGTCACCTCCAACCAGTCGTTGCGGAAACTCATGTTCAGGCGCTGGTTCAGGTTGGTGGTCTTCGTCGTGTTCTTTGCGGCATCGGCCTTGTTTTGCGCCACATAGCTCACGTAGTTGTTGTAGCGCAGACGGGTGTCGGTGCCAATGTTCCAGTGCGCGGTGCTGTCGAGGGCGGTGCTGAAGTTGAAGCCGCCGTCGGCGTTCCAGTTGCCGTTGATGTTCTCCGGGTGCGACTCGCTGCCGCCGGTGTCGGGATTGTAGCGCACAAGGTTCGAAATCGAATTGCGTATGTTGCGGTAATTACCGTAGAGCACGATGCTGCGCTTGTATTTCTGTATATAATTGTTGTAGTAGACGTTCAGCGAGTTGGTGAACTGCGGCTTCAATCCAGGGTTACCCGAAGTGATGTAGAGAGGATTGGAGTCGTCACGAATGTCGAGCAGTTGCGTGATGTCGGGCTGTCGGGTGTCGCCGCGATAGGTCAGGCGGATGCTCTGCTGGTCGCTGAAGTTGTAGTGGAAATCGAGGGTGGGGGTGAAGTTGACCACATTGCGGATGGTGTCGACGTAGACGCCTCGGTAGTCCTGTATGAAGTTCGAGTGTTGAGGCTGCACGAGGAAGCCGATGTTGTAGTCGTACTCCTTCTGCCAGTGCCGCAGGGTGAGGCGGATGTTGTGGGTGTAGTTCTTATACTCGGAGAAGCGGCTGAGGTTGCGGTCGAGGTAGGGAGCCAATGGGTCGGAAGGATCTATAGGGTTGGATGGGGTGACCGGGTTGAGCCAGGAGTCCCAGTCGCGGTAGGCGGGCACGATGCCGCTGAATGGATCCAGGGGCATGTGGCTGAAGTCGTAGGTCTGTCGGTCGCTTTTGTTTTGGTTGTAGCGCAGCTCGTAGTTGGCCTGTAGATGGGCGCCTTTCCACAGCGGTTCGCTGTAAAGGGCACTCACGACGTAGCCACTGTTGTCCGAGGGCGTGGTATTGTAGCGGGCGGTGAAATAGGTGGAGTCTTGTCCGGCCTGGTTCTTCACACGGTGCAGATAGACCTCATTGTTTGAGGCGTTTCGGTTTTCGTTGTCGCCCATGGAGCCTTCCACGCGCAGGGTGACGTTGCGTCCCTTAGCGTTCAGTCGGCGGTAGAACTGCAACATGGCCCAAGCGTTCTTGCTCTCGCCATAGCTGAGGCTGGCGCCGTGGTTGCTGTTCACGGCGTATGGGCTTAATCGGCTGTTAGGGTTATTGCCAATCAAACCCATGTCGCCCAGCGGGTCCTCAACATAAAGGTAGGGGTCGTCGCTGAAGGTGGCGCTGGCCGATGTGCTGGTGCCGTCGTTCTTGCCGAAGCTGCCGTTGGCGCGCATCAGGATGTTGGTCAGCGTGTCGGGTTTCCACTCCACGCGGATGTTTCCGTTCCAATTGTCGCTGCGCGAGAGACTCTTCGACAGACTATTGGAGAAGGTGCGGTTGGTCTGAGAGTAGAAGTTTTCGCTGGCATTCTCGTTCTCGTTGTCGCCGCCTCGGTGGTTCCATCGTATGTTGGCGTCGGCCTTCAGGTGCTCTCCGTCGTCGTAGTTCAGGTTGGTGCCCAGCATCTTGCGGGAGTTCAGTCCGCGTCGATTCCACCATCCGGCGTTCTCCTCCTTGTTGTTCAGGTTGCCCATAACCACAAATCGGGTTTTGTCAGTGAAGCTGCTACCCATGCCGCGTGAGGCGTAGCGATGGTGTGTACCGCCGGCCAGGTCGAGGTTGGTCATGTAGCCTCGGTTCATGCCTTTCTTGATGGTGAAGTCGAGCACGGCCTCCTTGTTGCCGTCCTCGATGCCAGTGATGCGTGCTTGGTCGCTCTGCTGGTCGTAGAACTTCACGTTCTGGATGATGCTCACGGGCAGGTTCTTCAGGGCCGTCTCCACGTCGCCGAGCATGAACTCCTTTCCGTCGAGCAGGATTTTTTCAATCTTTTTGCCGTTCACGGTGATGTTGCCGTCCTCATCGACCTCGGCGCCGGGCATGCGCTTGATGAGTTCCTCGATGGGTGAGCCTTCGGGCGTGCGGAAGGCATCGGGGTTGTAGACGAGCGTGTCTTTCCTGACGATGACCTGTGCGGCGCGCCCTGTCACCACGGCCTCCTTCAGCATCACCGTTTCGGGCAGCATGTTCAGGTTGCCCAAGTCTTGGCTTTGGTTCCGGCGTAGCGTCACCTCTCGTTCGATGGTTTGGAATCCCACCGACGAAATCTTTAGCCTGAAGATGCCGTTTGATGGTGCCTCCACGGCGAAGTTGCCGCGCACGTCGGTCACGGTGCCGCCCACGAAGACGCTGTCCTTGGCCCAGAACAGTTGTACGGTGGCCTGTACCAGCGGCTCCTTCAAGTCGGCATCTTGCACGCAGCCGCTGATGGTGTGTTCACGCTCTTCCTGGGCATAAAGCGTAGAGGGCAGTAGCATGAGTATAGCTATTGCCCCCAAGATAAAATGTTTCATCGAATTGTTTATATTTTTGTGTTGTGTCATTTGGATGCGTCTTTCACACGCGGTCGAGAGCCTGCCGGATGTCGTCGAGGATGTCGTCCACGTCTTCGATACCCACGCTCAGTCGGATGAGGTCGGGGGCCACGCCGGCTTGCCGTAGCTGCTCGTCGCTCAGCTGGCGGTGTGTGTGGCTGGCGGGATGCAGCACACAGCTTCGGGCGTCGGCCACGTGGGTGGCAATGTTGATCATCTGCAGCGAGTCCATCCAACGGATGGCCGTCTCGCGGTCGCCCTTTAGACCGAAGGCGATGACGCCGCACGAGCCATTGGGCAGGTACTTCTGTCCGCGCTCATAGTTGGCATCGCCGGGCAGACCGCAATAGTGCACCCATGCCACCTGCGGGCAGTCGCGCAGGAACTCGGCCACACGCTGGGCGTTGCGGCAGTGTTGGGCCATGCGCAGGTGTAGCGTCTGCAGTCCCAGGTTCAGCAGGAAACAGTTCTGCGGAGCGGGGATGCTGCCCAGGTCGCGCATCAGCTGGGCCACCAGCTTGGTGGTGTAGCCCATGCGGCCGAAAGCTTTCACATAGGTCAGACCGTGATAAGACTCGTCGGGGGTGCAGAGGCCGGGGAACTTCTCGGCATTTGCGAGCCAGTCGAAGTTGCCGCTGTCAACCACGGCGCCGCCCACTTGCGTGGCCATGCCGTCCATATACTTCGTGGTGCTGTGGGTCACGATGTCGGCTCCCCACTCGAAGGGTCGGCAGTTGATGGGTGTGGCAAAAGTGTTGTCGACGATGAGGGGCACACCGTTGTGATGGGCGATGCGGGCAAACTTCTCGATGTCGAGCACGGCGCAGCCGGGGTTGGAGATGGTCTCGCCAAAAAGGGCCTTGGTATTGGGGCGGAAAGCCTGTTGAATCTCCTCCTCGCTGGCGTCGGGGTTGACAAAAGTGCACTCGATGCCCAGCTTCTTCAGCGTCACGCCAAAGAGGTTGAAGGTGCCGCCGTAGATTTCGTTAGAGGTGACGAAGTGGTCGCCGGACTCGCAGATGTTGAACAGGGCGTAGAAGTTGGCGGCTTGCCCACTGCTGGTGAGCACGCAGCCCACGCCACCCTCCAGGGCTGCAATCTTGGCAGCCACGGCGTCGTTGGTGGGGTTCTGTAGACGGGTGTAGAAATAGCCCTCCTTCTTCAGGTCGAAGAGCTGTGCCATCTCGTCGCTGTCATCGTATTTGAAGGTGGTCGACTGAATGATGGGC
This sequence comes from Prevotella sp., assembly GCA_017619275.1. Taxonomy (GTDB): domain Bacteria; phylum Bacteroidota; class Bacteroidia; order Bacteroidales; family Bacteroidaceae; genus Prevotella. Next base: position 12,761 of record JAFZSR010000060.1, read on the forward strand.
ACTTCAACGGGTTCACCGTTGTGTGGTTGGTAGCCCGCCCTCACGCAGAGCGAGCCTTGACGTAGTTTCTTTTCCATTGATGTTATTTGTCGTTAAGCAGCGCAGCAGTGCGCACACGCGAGAGGGTCTCGGGAGTCATCTGCAGGTAGCTGGCAATGTAGACCAGTGGTGCGCGAAGCACCAACTGCGGTGCACGCTTCACCAGCTTGGCATAGCGGTCCTGTGCCGACTCGAAGCGAAGCATGTCGGCATGGTGCTGGCTGATGATGAGCGACTCCTCCAGTATCTTGCGGTAGAGCATCTGGATGTTGATGCACTTGATGGCTGCTGCTTCCAGGTCGCGCTTGGGTATAGAGTAGATGATGCTGGGTTCCAGCGCCTGAATCTGCAACCGCGTAGGCTCTTCCTTGAATAGGCTCTCGATGCACATCACGATGCTGTTCTCGGTGGTCATATATTCGGTGAGCTCTTTCTTGTTCTTGTAGTAGAACTGTCGCACCAGTCCCTTCACCACCCAATAGATGTTCTCGCACACCTCGCCTTCGCGCAGGATGATCTCGTTCTTGGCGTACTTGCGCGGGATGAGTATGCTTTCCAGCACGTCCAACTCGTCGTGGGTCATGGTGCTGTATCTTCGTGCCAATTCGCGGGCCACGTCGCGGGGAGTTAAACTTAGGTTTGCCATGTTATTGATATTTTTAGTCAGTCGAGCTTTAATACTGCGAGGAATGCTTTCTGGGGCACTTCCACGTTGCCAATTTGCTTCATGCGCTTCTTGCCGCGCTTCTGCTTCTCCAATAGTTTTCGCTTACGGGTGACGTCGCCACCGTAGCACTTTGCCAGCACATCTTTGCGAACCTGCTTCACCGTCTCGCGGGCGATGATCTTCGCACCGATGGCGGCCTGGATGGCGATGTCGAACTGCTGGCGGGGTATCAGCTCCTTCAGCTTCTCGCACATGCGGCGGCCAAAGGTCACGGCGTTGTCCTGGTGCGTCAGCGTGGAGAGGGCGTCCACCGGCTCACCGTTGAGCAGGATGTCGAGCTTCACCAGCTTCGAGGGGCGGAAGCAGTCCACATGGTAGTCGAACGAAGCGTAGCCCTTCGAGATGCTCTTCAGCTTGTCGTAGAAATCAATGACGATTTCGCCCAGCGGAAGCATGAAGTGCAGCTCCATGCGCCCGCCACTGACGTACTGCTGGTCGATGAGCTCGCCGCGCTTGTCGAGGCAGAGCGTCATGATGGGGCCGATGAAGGCCGAGGCGGTGATGATTGAGGCGCGGATGTAAGGCTCCTCAATATGGTCAATCATCGTCTGGTCGGGCAGACCGCTGGGGTTGTGCACCTCCTTCACCTCGCCCTGCTTGGTGTAGCACATATAGCTGACGTTGGGCACCGTGGTGATGACGTCCATGTCGAACTCGCGGTCCAGTCGCTCCTGCACAATCTCCATGTGTAGCAGTCCCAGGAAACCACAGCGGAATCCGAAGCCCAGGGCCACCGAACTTTCGGGCTGGAAGGTCAGCGAGGCGTCGTTCAGCTGCAGCTTCTCCAACGAGGCGCGTAGGTTCTCATAGTCGGTGGGGTCGATGGGATAGACACCGGCGAACACCATCGGCTTCACCTCCTGGAATCCCTCGATGGCTGCGTCGCAGGGGCGGGCTACATGGGTGATGGTGTCGCCCACCTTCACCTCCTTCGAGTCTTTGATGCCGCTGATGATATAGCCCACGTCGCCCGTGCGCAACTCTGCGCGGGGAATCATGTCCATCTTCAGCACGCCCACCTCGTCGGCGTCGTACTCCATGCCGGTGTTGAAGAATTTCACCTTGTCGCCCTTGCGAATCACGCCGTTCACAATCTTGAAATAGGCGATGATGCCGCGGAACGAGTTGAATACCGAGTCGAAGATGAGCGCCTGCAGTGGAGCCTCCTCGTCGCCAACAGGGTGGGGGATGCGGTCGACGACGGCGTTCAAGATGTCGTCGACGCCTTCGCCCGTTTTGGCACTGGCACGGATAATGTCTTCGGGGTCGCAGCCTATCAAGTCCACAATCTCGTCCTCCACCTCTTCGGGCATGGCACTGGGCATGTCAATCTTGTTGATCACGGGGATGATCTCCAGGTTGTTGTCGATGGCCATGTAGAGGTTCGAGATGGTCTGCGCCTGCACGCCCTGCGTGGCGTCCACCACCAACAGTGCGCCTTCGCAAGCAGCGATGGAGCGACTCACCTCGTAGCTGAAGTCCACGTGTCCCGGCGTGTCAATCAGGTTCAAAATATATTTTTGTCCGTCGCGTTCATATTCCATTTGGATGGCGTGGCTCTTGATGGTGATGCCGCGCTCACGCTCCAAATCCATGTCGTCGAGCATCTGCCCCTCCGTCACCTGGATGGTTTTTGTGCGTTCCAGCAGACGGTCGGCCAGCGTCGATTTCCCGTGGTCAATATGTGCGATGATGCAGAAGTTTCGTATGTTCTTCATTTCGCTTTAGCCAATTTGGTGGCAAAAGTACAAAAAAAACTCGATATTCGTGCGCATTTTGCATTTTTTATAATGAGAAAAAACTGTATTTGTTTTCTGATTCTGTTTGGAAAATGATAATTTGTCCAATCATTGCTCAAATAACATGACTGTAGTATTAGCTATATGAAAATGGTCTTTACAGGTCTTTTTCTATATATGTGAACATAGTGTTGCCTATGATGAAGGAGTCGCCGTGGTAAAGCCATCGTTTTTTGCCAACGGCAATGGGCTTGCCTGAGAAGAGAACACCATCCTCGATGGCTAAAATGAAGGGGTTACTGCGCTTCATGCGAATCTCGGCATGCACAGGGGCGACATGCCCCCTGAGATCCCACGAGAGTTGCAGGCTGCAGTCCACGCTCTTGCCTATTGTGACCACACGATCGGGAGCGTTGCGGAACCACTTATAGATGGCAATGTCCATCTCTTTGACATCTCCTTGAACCTTCAGGAAGAAACGGTCGGAGCGTGGCGACACTGATGCTATACTGACAGCGAGACCTACGGCGTAGACCATGAAGCTGATGAGCAACAGCACGCGATAGTCGACATCGGAATCAAAGAACAGCCACCAGACATACATGGAGATGATGCCAATGGCAATGCCTGGCAAGATGAGTGATTTGCGAAGCACCACACGCGTGCCATGTGTGCCACAATAGGCAATGATGAATCCAGAGAGCGTCCAGGGAATCCACTCCAGAAGTATTTCGACCAGTTCGTTCCTGACAACGGCGATGACAATGCTGGCCACCAAGAAAACAAGATAGCAGGAAACGGCGGCTATGACGGCCCTTAACAATACACCACCGAAATGGTGCAGCACTTCGGATAAGCGAACTGACAGAACAGCAATGCCTAACGTTAGGAAAAATCCAATGGCAAAGCCAAAAGCTGAAAGTGGTGAGATACTATCCTGATATAACAAGGCTGCTGCCTCTTTACTACCCTCCTGCACTCCATAGAGTAGATGTAACATTTTGGTAACCAGAAAATGAGTAATGGTATGCTCCCGGGTAATGAATACCAGCCACGCCAACCAAGCTGCCACGATGGCCATGATGATCCATTTCATATAGTAAGGGGCATTGTGGCGGTCAAGCAGGTTATGAGGGTTGTAGTAGTGCACCCCCTCTTTGCAGCGGTCGCTGTATTCTGGACAGTGATACTGATTCTCGTCCCAACAGGTCTTATGCATAGTGTGACTACATTTTACTACAATCTCATCGCCTGTTTCGAAGGGTTGTTTGCAGAGATAACACGACTCGTGCACTGCTGTCATGCCGAAACCCATGCGGCTCCCTGTATAGCGCACCACGTATTTGTGAAGAAAAAGACGATAGCGGATGAAGGGGATGAGCAGCTGGAACAATAACCAAACGATGAGCAGGATGAAAATTGCTAAGAGAATGCTTTGAGCAATGACAAGGGATATTTTGTGCCCATGTACAATGATTGGATTGAAGATGTTGCCTTCTTGAATGGATGCCGAAAACGAAGTGATGAGACTGTCGGTCTTGGAGTCGGAGAACAGTACGGTAAGTGTCTCAATATTGCCGCGGTAAACCTTACCGTCGGGATTCTCAAAGGTAAACTCATTGGCATCTGGACTGACGTTGAAGGTATTCAAGACATTGTTCTTGAAGGTTGTTCCACTGTAATGTGGCATAAAGATGCCATGTGTGTGTTGGCAGAATTCACGGATCACGATAGACTCTTGGCTTTCACCAGCTTCATTCAGAGGCCTCATGCTGGCGTAAGAACACAGGAAATCGGGTATCGCGTTAGGTTCTTGATGTACCATTTGTTCCTGAAACAGATAATGGTCGGGATCGAGCGGCATATCCGTCTCGTCGTCATACACCCGCTCGTCAGAAAAAATAAGCAAGACCTTCTTCTTGGCATCTGCCCACGGCTCTTCATTGCTGTTCATCTCATCCTGTTTCTGCAAGATGGAACGATAGAGGCAGATGAACTGATCGTTTGGGGAATTGGCTGTTTGGTCGTTTGGCCGTTTGGGGTGTTGGTCATTTGGGGTGAGATACAAATCCTTTTTGAAATAGTTTTCAAGGATATAGTCTGTCACCTCCATCGACTCGCTGACAGTATAACCCTGCATGAAAGCAATATACAGATTGTGATGGTTGAACACGGCTCGCAACTCGGTAACGTAGTCACGAAGCCGGTCGAGCGACGATTGTGGCAGGGTGGCATCGACTAGTGTCAACAACTTGATACCAGCCTTGCTGATGTTGTCGCCCTTGAGATTGCGCCCTGCAATGAGCCGGGGCAATGAATGAGCATGCTTCTTGATGCCGTCAACAGTTTCGGTTACACTGACGCGTACACGGCTCGAGTCCATCAGTGAATATGGACCGATATCATCGTACATTCGGGTGGTGACTACGAAGGTTTTGTAATCAGGAGAGAATTCCACTTTATGTACTTGCATCGCTTCTTTGTGCTGTGGTTTCAACTCATCGATGAAATCTTCCATTTCATCAACATCCACAAACTGTTCCACCAAATGGTCGCAACCCGACAAGCCCAGCATCAGTACGATGCAAGACAGATAATAGATATAAAATGTACGTCTCATTATTTCGTTATTCACTTTTCAATTCCTAAATTGTGGGATAATCGTCTGCGCCTGCTCCTTGTCGCCGAATCAAATCCTGATAGTTTTTCATTTGCTTGCGGACAGCTTTCAAAGCCTTGTATTTTGATACTACCATGTTGGCAACCAATAGCAATATTGCCACACATGCAATACCAATCAGATAGTCCTTAATGCGATGGAACAATGATTGATAAGCAGATTGCTGTATTTTCTTCGACATCACCTGAACAATGGAATATTGCTCGGTGAGTGCTTCCATACGCTTTGACAGCATGGGTAACACCTCTACAGCTTGCTGAGCCTTGCCGTAGTTCTCTTGTATCTGCGTGAAGAGTGTTTGCTCCTGGGCCTTGACCTTCTCCAGATAAGGCTCCGTCTTTTTTAACAACGATAGCTTATAAGCTTTTTTATAAAGTTTTTTATATACGCTGTCCTTTCCTTGTATCAGCTGTTCAGCCTTGACAAAATTGGCAAGTGCGTCGCATTTCTGCTTTTTCGACGTAATGGAATCGGCCGCCACCAATTTTGCCTGAAGCACATTGGCCATTAGATTCATCAAATCCTCATTATCGGAAATGTCTACCTGCATGGCCTGTACAAAGGTGTTCCAACGTAAATCTATCGCCTGAAAACGTTCGTCAAGCCTTTTTGCCTTATCGCTGAGTATCTGGGCATACTCCATAGTGAGTGGTATGGCGTCAGAGAATCTCAACTGCATATCGCCGAAAGTAGCTAGTTGGGTAAAGTCGTCTACATACTCTAACATACGGAACTCAATATCCTCAGCCAGCAAATCTGTCTCATTTCCTATTTCAGGAAGCTGAGCCAGCGCTGTCATGGGGAATAGCAAGAAGCCCCAAAGTAGTATGTGTTTTATTATCTGCATGTCCTGTTGAAGTATTTTTCAGCCTGACGGAAAATGTTAACAGCCTTGCGCTCTTCCGCAGAGGAATTTCCACTGCTCCTAATAATGATACCCGTATCTTGAATGATGCTGCGACACTGGCTGACCAAATCGGATCGCTCCACGTCATCGCTACTGCTAATCCATTGCGATACCATACGGTCTATTTGGCGGGCATTAGCCAAAATCATCTTAGCATTCTTTGCGTGGTCTTTAGCATCGAAGGCCCCAGAAACCACCGTCTCGTCCATTCCCTGTTTGACGTGCATAGTGGCCAGAGAGTCTGCAATTTGGTTATATTGTCGGCGCAGCTCCTGAATGTCTGGGCAGGGACTCTTATCGTTGTTATGTGGGAATTGTGCCACCAGTGTAGCCTGCAGTTCTTGAAACGCATGGAGTGCCTCTGCAGAGCTGACCACTCTCTTGAGATATCTTTTCTTCAGTGTCGCATAACTCTTGCTGACAGCCGCAAGCGACTTTTGAGCAGTACCCATTTCCTCGTCAAGACCGAAGCATGGATTACGTTGTATGGTTACCTGGTATTCCAAATCAAGGTCTTTGCCATAGCTTATTTCGTAGTAGGTGGCGAGGCCCTTGCGGCGGTTGATGTCGAGAAACATCAGGTCGCGCAGCCTCACAGTGACATGGTTGCGACGGTTCTGTATGTCGAAGGTCTGCTCAATGTAGTCGTTTACCATCTTCAGCTCCTGCTTCCTGGGCTGCAGACCCTCATATTCTATCCATTTCTTGAAGACATGCTTTTTGAGGGGTCTGGGCAGCGACTGACGATATGTCTTACTCAGCTTGAAACAATCGTCGGGATTGGCGGTGACAACGTATGGCAGCCGATCATAATGTATCTTTCGGTGGCAACCTATAGTGCCCTTATAAGGGGTGTCGTCCCAGAACACGAAGAGTGTCCTAAAGGAAATAATGCTCACGGTAAGCGTGTTATCCTGTTCGTTAAAGCGGAACTTCACCATGAGGTCCTTATCGGTAGCATCAGTGGCCAAGGCGACATGGTCGGTATAGGATGTGTCGGCCGACAAGGTGACCGGCCTGACAGTCCTGGCCTGCGACACAACGGCTGTCAGCCAGCACAACACCAGCAGTAATGCCCGGTATTTCTTTCTCAACATTTCACTCTTCATTATTCAATTGTCACTTGGGACTACTTGCTAATATTTATTCTTTTCATTCTTCATTTTTCACATAAAAAGGTATCCATCCTTGCGGCTCGCCCTGTTTTCGAACCCATGCCGCCACCTGCAAGTCCTCTGGATAGGGAGGTTCGAGTGTTGCGTGCCACGTGTCGTAACGCAGATAGGAAGCGACTCTTCGCACAGCCCACAACAAGCTGGTGTAGGTATCAGTCATATTGATGCACACCCTGCCGGCGAAGTTGCCAAAATAACAGATGTTGGGGTGCCAGGGATGGGGTATGGGCAATCCTTGTTGGTCGGTGATGAGAAAATGAAACGCAGGTGGCGCGTCCACCTGGGGGTAGTTCGGGGGCAGCTCAACCATCATCTGGAAATGTGTGGCAAAGCAAGGCTCGTTGGTGATTCCAGGCTCGTCGAGATGCTCCACATTGGTTACACCGCAGATACTACGCAGGTGATAGTCTATGAGATAGGCTGTCGGCAGGCCATCAACGTTTGTCTTCACCACAGAACAACCAATGTCGGAACGCCCGTTGAGGCCTTGTTCCAACAGCTGCCACTCAGCTAGTAACCGGCGGTTGCGCCCGCTGAGGCGGCGGAAATCGAACTCATCACTCTTCACTTCTTCAATCATTCATAAAGAAAGTCTCTATCACAATTACCCTGGGAACGGGTCGGGTACTAGATACACGGTGTCACCATTTCCAACATGATAGTCGGCCAGTGTCTGGTCAGTATGGCCAATGCGGGGCCGCAATACGCGAATCTCATGCACTTCGGGATCTTCCTTTCCGAAGAAATAGTCGATGGGCGCTCCAGTCTGGTCGATGGATGGGAAGTCAAAGATCAGTTTGCCGTCGCTGCCAATGGCATGACGCAGGTTGGTAATCAGCGTGCTCAGCGGGGCATTGGGATTGACAACCCTGAATTTGACTGTCTTGTTCTTGTAGACGATGTTTAACAGGAAATCATTTTCTTCCATATCATTGTTTCTTTTCTTCTATTTGTATGTTCACATAGATGGGATAGACACCCGTGCTCCTCACCTCCATCATCTTCTGCAGCAACATCTCGGCCTGGGCTATCTTGTCGGTGAAGCTGCGTCGAATGAAGTTGCTGTCCTGCAGGCAGATGTCGACATAGATGCCATAGCCGCAGTCGCTGCGGTCCTGTTGCTGCTGCACGGTGATGCTGCTCACCATGGCGTTACTGATAGAGTATCGGCTCATCAATGTCGTATAGCAGAACAGCTTGATGTCGGCTGGCGTGACGATGCGGTCGTTGGACGTCATGAAATAGCTCAGCATAGCAGGTATGGCTTCGGCATTGCTGACCTCGTTAAATCCTCCTGCGGGCTTGGCTATTTGCTTTGTGGCGGCAGCATCGAATCCTGGTGGCGGCACAAAACTGCTGTCGGCCTTCAGGCTTTCATTGACAAGGCTGCCCTCGGTGGTGAGGTAGTCGATGTCGAGGCTGAAGGTGGCATCGCTGCCGAATGCCGTCGGCTGGATGACAAGATAGACGCCGCCGATGTTGCGCCACGGCTCTTGACTGGCCGCTCGCGACAGCTTTGCCAGTGCCTCTTGCAGGTCGCGGGCCATCGCCGACAGGTTGTTGTCCTTCAGGTGGAGGAAGGCATAGTAGTCGCTGCTGAACTTTGTGACCAGGCTGTTCACCAGGCGTGTCAGCGCCCCTTGGTTGAAACGGTCGGCGGCCACACGCCTTACCTCCACCGGAGTCTTTCCAAATAGCTGCTCCTGAGCGGGAGGGATGAGATGCATCAGCTGCGGACCTTGGCCCTCCTTGGCGTCATTGTCGCTGCCACCAGCCACCCTTACCAGCGGCGTGGTAGCACTCAGCGAGGCAGTGTTCAGCTGGGCGTTGACCAGCAGTATGGCGTTCAGCGAGAAGTGACTCTTGTCGAACACGAAGTCGTCGGAAATGCCAGTGAAGTCGAACTCCAGCTCCACCAGCTCCGACTCCATGGGCATCAGTGGCTTGCTGGTGCTCTTCGCCACACAAAACAGTGCCACGTTCTGGCGGGCGTAGAGGTCGAGACCTGTCATGGCTGCCTGATACATCTGACGGCGGTTGTAGAGGAGGGTTGTGAGCGAGAAACAGCGCTGCAGCGGCATGTCGGCATAGTCCCATGGTTTGACCAGCGGGAGCAGCATGCCGTTCATGGTCACCTTGACATCCCTGAAACGTGAGTCCCTGATGGCGAAGGTCATGCCCGTGAGGTCGCTGACAGGGTCGCGAAAGAGCAGCGTGAGCTTCCACCGGCGACCATCAAGCCTAATGATGGAGCGCACGGTGGCGTTGAAGACACGCGACTGGAGCAGCGGCATGAAAAGATGGTTGCTGTCTTTCAAGGCAAAAATGCTCTTCTCGTTGAGCACGGCCTCAGCTACGGTGTCCTGCAAGGCTGCCTCCACCACGGCGGTAGCAGGGATGGCATGGCCCACCTCGTAGGGTACAAGCAGGCGCGCAAATTCATCGAGCACGTCCTGCCGCAGCCGCTCTATCTCGCTGTCGGTCTCGTTGGCCTGCCAGGCCAGGGCCGTTATCAGCAGCGAGAACACAGGGTCGTGCTCCAGCCCTTCCAGCTGGTCGCTGTGGTCGCCCTGGCGCCAGATGCTGATGGTCTCGCTGAGCAGTTCTTCTGCCCGTTGGCGGGTGTTGTATGCTTCTTGTTTCATTCTGTCTTCATTTTCATTTCTGAGTCCACTTTAAATCGTCGTTCCTGCTGCATAGGACAACGCGCAGCCACATTTCCTTATTTCCACACCTTGAGCGTAGTGTCATATTGGTATTTCTCTTGCGTCTCAGCGATGATGCCCGTCACGGTGACATAGACCTTGCGTTCTTGGCGCACGTACGACATGGTGGCTATGACATCCTCCAGCCTCGGCTCGTAAGCCTCGATGACCTCCTTCAGCTCAGTGGCAAAGGTGTTGAGGTTTCTCGAATTGCCAGAGATCTTCTTGGAGTAGAGCGAGCTGTCCGCTGGGTCGCTGTCCGCCATGGAGTCGTAGATGACACCCTCGCGCTCGTTGAAGATCTCGAAGCGGAGGTTGTTGAACACAAAGCCGAACTGCAGGTCGATGGGACTCTCGCCCCGTGAGGTGTTCAGCAGCAGGTTCAGGAAGGAGTCAATCGACTCTTTCGGGCTGCTGCCTCTGAGAAGGCCGTTCCTCGTGATGCCTAAAGGTGCTATCAATCCCATGTCGGTTGTCGTAGGTTAAATGATGGGCATGAACTCGGTTTCCTCAGGTCCTGGCACGTAGAGTGCATTGTAGAGTGCGTCGTACAGGTCGGTGTAGAGGCAACCATTGAGTTTCCCGTACAGATCGTCGCCGAGCGCGCACTCCAGGTCGGGCTTCAGCGTCTCTTCAATATAGGCGGTAAGCTGTGCCGTCAGTTTCTGTTTCAGTTCCTGGCGCAGCTCCTCCTTGAGCTGTGCCAGCAGCTTCATGTACAGTTCGGGGTTGAGCTGTTCGTACAGCTCTTTCTTCGCCTGGGCCAGCAGAGCCTCGTAGTCGATGCTGTCATCCTCAAGCACCACACCGTCGAGCACACTCACAGCGCCGGCCATATAGCCTTCCAGCCATTTCAGCCACTCGGCCACGTCGGCCTGTCGCGGCTGGGGAATCTCCATCGTCTCTTCCCTGTTGGGAGCCATGATGAAATATTCTATGGCCTGTGCTATCTCCTGGGTAAAGCTGATGAAAGAAGATACGCGTCCCTCCATGTCCTGCGACTTCATCTGGAAGAGGTAGCGCATCATGGTGCGCTTGCCGTCGCCCTCGCGAAGGTTGGGGTGCTCGCTCAACTTCTGCAGCAGCTCGACATATCGCTGACGGTAGGCGCTGAACGCCCCATGGGCTGAGAGCAGCAGGCAAGGGGGGATGAACTCCTTGTCGACGGCAAAGACGCCACCCCCCACCTTGAACCGCGTGATGGGCAGCACGTCGCTGGCCATTACCTCCTCCAGCGTCTGGATGGCATAGTCGTAGCGCGGACGGATATATGGCACGCCCTCTTTCTCAAACGATGTAACTCCCGTTCCAAAGCCCACGGTGAGATAGTACACGTTGCCATAGAGCAGGGGGACAGTGATGCTCACGGGTTCATCGGCATGAAGGATTCTTCCCGATGGGAGGAGCGCCGTGGCCTCAAACTGGTCTATCTCAAACTTGTTGGTGTAGAACGTTCCCTGACAACTGAAGGGAGTGCCCGGCACCAGCCCCATGCAGTGGTTGCCCAAGGCGGCACGGATGGCCGTCTGCTGCCGGAAGTCCAAGTTGGCATCAAGGTCAAGGAAGGTCTGGGCGGTCAGCTCCATCCCGGGTTTCCAGTTTATTCGCGCGTTATACATATGTTTTTGTTTATTTACTCCATATACTCTTTTTCATTCAGCTACACAGGCTGCATCATAGTCCAGCACCATGCTCTTTCCTATCCCTGCGGGTCGGTTATGCCATTTCACGGCAAGAAGACTCTTTACCTCGAAGGGCAGGAGCCACTCCTGCAAAAAGAGGTGCAGGGGCTCTATGCTCTCGGAAAGCTGCAGGTACTGCTCTGCCGCGAGGTGGCTAACCAGCAGCTCATATTTCACCATGGGCAGCCAGCAGCGGGTGTTGTCGGTGTGGCTGTAGCGCCCTTTCGTCATGGTCACTTCGCAGCCAAGCAGTGCTGCCAGCAAGTCGCGAATCAGCAGCAGGTCACCTCTCATGTTGCGCACGAAGGGCAGTAGCACACCCATCTCCCTGACGTAGGGATTCTGCTCTGCAGCCAGGTCGAAGTGGAAATAGGTTTTCAGCACGTACTCCAACTTGCTGTCGAGCAGGGCCGACACCTGTCGCTCAATGGCCAGTTTCTGACGGAATGCGAAGGTGTCGAAGGGCTGGAACATGTCACGCAGCAGGCGCATACGACTGTTCTGCTCGCTGATGCCGTGTTCCTTATCGTCACCCTTCAGGCTGTCGTTTTGGAAGAGCAGCCCCTGAGGCAACAGCCGGGCAAAGCCGTCGCGTGCCACCTGCACCTCTTTTGTTTCAGCGTTCCACGACAGCACATCACAATTGTAGTTGCGGTAGAAGGTACCCATGTTCTGTACCTTCCACTGCTCCTCCATATCTGGATAGAGGTGGTTCAACAGCATTTCGGCGCTGATGTCCGACATATTCACCATCTCACTATTCATTATTCACTAATTCACTTGGCAGCAGGTCGACTCATTCTATTTTCACATAGCAGTTGTTCACTTTGAGAATGTCGCGCTGGGGTATTCCCACTTGTGCCAGCGTCAGCTGCTGGTAGGGGAAGCGGTCGTCTAGCACCCGGTATTCGTGCTGCCGAAGGGCGGTGCGTGGTAGTCCGCGCAGTGAGGCATGCTCCTCCATCATTGCGGCCACCTGCCGTCCAGCACACATCATCTCCACCTGCTCGCCACTGGCGCATATCTCCACCATGTCGACGAAGCAGTCGCCCAGCACCACCTGGGGGTTGTCGTCGCCGAGCAGCTGGCGCAGGGCGGCCATGCACTCGCCCACCTTCATCGTCGTGGTGATGGCCGACGGCACCACCGGCTCCCAGCGTTCATGCACGGCACAGTCGTCGTCGTAGGCCTGGAAGGCCACCATGCGTGTGGTGAGGTGCTGCCCTTCGTAGCAGAACATTTTCCCGCATAGCGACGTCAGCTCCCCTTGCTCCAGCTGCTCGCTGTGTATGAGCTTCAGCGCCTCCTGCACCTGCACGGCACCAATGACCGAGGCGATGACGGGTGTGGTGGCAGCGCGGCCGGCCTCTTCGTTCTGCCTGATGATGCCTGAGCAGGGCATGCGGCGCGCCAGGTCGTTCAGCCCTTCAGGGCCAAGGTTGCAGGCGTAGCAGTTCTCACCCGGCCGGAACACGCGTACCGTGCCCTCCAGGCCGTCGATGCCGCCGTCGACCCACGGCTTGCCTGCCCGCATGCAGTGGCGGTTGATGCAGTAGCGAGCCCAGCGGTTGTCGACACAGCCTATTACCACGTCCACGTCACGAAACCACCCCAGCCCCACATCGTAGGCCACATCGCCGAAGATGGTCTGCACTTTGACCGTCGGGTTGATACTTCGCATGCGGTCGGCCACAGCATCGGTCTTGCGGCGGCGCTGGCGTGCGTCATTGCTTGTGAAGAGGATGGAGCGGCTGAGGTTGGAGGGCTCTACACAGTCGAAGTCGACCACCACGAAGTGCTGCACGCCAAACAGCACGAGGTTCTTCAGCACCTCATTGCCCAAGGCTCCACAGCCAACGACCATCACCTTGGCCTTGGCCACCCGGTCGCTCCTGAACCAGGACAAGCGCGAAAACACCTCCTCACTGCTCATTTCTCTTTTTCTCGTTCTGGGCGAAGCACGCCATCAATACTCCATCCTCATCTGGGTAGTCACTTCCCTGCCCTCGGCGTCGGCCTGCTCCTGCTGCAGGCTTTCAGCTTCCTGCTTCTTCTGCAGATAGCGCTGGTAGGCCTCTTCAATCTCTTGTTTCTTCTCGTCAACCAAGTGGCCTATCATCCTGACGTGGTTGTCATAGACCATGTCAAACTGAGACCTTGCCTCGTCCATCTCGTCCTTGGGTAGTTCATAAATTTCCTTGGCCAGACGCTGAAGATACTTCGCCTTGCTCTGGTCGCTCTGTGTCTTCGCCTCATTAAAAAAAGCCTCTACGCCAGTGTTCAGCACATCGCGGCGGTCGCCGTTCACTTCGGGCATGGTCAGCCGCAGAAACTTCATGTCTTTGTTCTGTGTCTCGACATGTATCGTCTCTAAGCTCTGCTTGAACTCTGGATGAATCTCCATGACGGCTTTGCCGATGGGCATGATGAGGTCCTCGTGGAAAGGATAGACATCCATCTGGTCATCGCTCTTCACGCCTACCTGGGCCACCTCCTCCAGCTTTTTCTCCTCACCCTTCACCATGATGGCGGCGGGGAGCAGAGCTGCCGGTTCTGCTTTCACACACAGGTTGACAAACCTGAACGTGAGCAGGGCGGCATAGCCGCTGAGCACGTTCTCATATTCTCTCTGCAATATTTCAATTTCCAGTTTCATACACTCAACTATCAACTATTCACTATCAACTATTCATGTTGCCGTGGTGTTCGGCAGATTGTTGCCAGGGAACTTGATGGATATCTGCCCTCCCCAAGTGCACATGCAGCAGGCGTTGTCGAGCAGTACGGGGAAGTTGGATATTCTCAGCTGCCCTGGCGGCGCCCATGGCGCAACGATGACGGGCATGCAGGGCATAGGGGTGAGTGTTCCCATGGCGGCGGCAGTGGCCGAGGCAACCGTGGGGTTGGCCATTGACTGGCACATGCCGAAGGGTGGAATGTTGACTATCGGCTTGTTGTCCATGATATTGCCAATTGGCAACTTGGCAGGTGTCAGCGTAGGACGCGTAGGGTCGAACACCGAGAATGTTGACGGTGCCATTCCGAAGGAGCATTGTAGCATTGCGCCTAGACAGACAATTCTTCCCATGGTTATTATTCGTTATAAATCACTGGTGGGTATTGTGGGATTCTTCTGTGGTTTTTGAGGCGGAGCTGGAATAGAAATTGGTATGCCATCGCCGATATTGGGTGCCTTGACAGCCTTGTTGGCGGTGATGTTCTCTCCCTGTATGTCTTGTCCAGTGAGCTTCGAGTCGAAGGTGGTCTCTCCATTTACCTTAACCTTGCCGCCTCTAACCGTCGCTTCATTGTCTGATGTCAGTTTGATATTGTCGTCAATCCACAAACCCGACTTTTGAGTAAGGACATAAATTTTTCCACCACTGCCAACATAGAGATTGTTGTCTGCAAAAAGGGTGGTGTTCATGCTTACAATATTATCGTTCTTATACCCGATACTCAAATTTTCGGCAGTGAGCAGCATCTCGCTGCCCTTGGCCAGCTCCTTCGACTTGAGGTGTTCGGGCTTCTTCAGGTTGCCATAGTCGTCGATTTCGTACTCTGCATTGTAACTGTCGATGTTGGTGGCCTTCATCGATATTTTCTGGCTGTTCACGCTGAACTTGCCTACGCTTTCGCCTTTCTCATTGATGGTCTTTACCTTCACCTTGTTGGCCCGCAGATTGATTTCACCACCAGCGGTGAGTGCTATCTCCTTCTTCTTTTTCACGTCGGTCTGCTCCAGGTCGACCGACTCTAGGTTGATGGTCTTCGACTGGATGGTGACATCACCCTGAAGCGGGAAATGCGCCTTCTTGAGCTTACCGTCGGCATCGTAGGTCTGATCTGTGATGTCGGCAGTGGTGATGCTGACGTTGCGCGACTGTATTGTCACACTGGCCTTGGCCTCCAGGGGCGTGAGGTGGGGGTGGTTGTTAGTATCGGCGGTCATGGAGCGCAGCTTGATGTCGTTGGCCCTGATGTCGATGCCGGCGCCCTCGTTGGTGCGCCAGTTGTTGTCGCCGTCCTGTGAGAGGATGTCGATGTTCTCCGACTTCAGCGTCAGCCTCGTGCCAGTGGTCTCCGTCTCAAAGTTGGCCTTGCCGTTTTCGATGGCCGTGACTTCCGTGGTCATGCAGGCTTTCTGTCGTTGCAGCTCTGCCAGCTCTGAGACCAGCGCTGCATACTCCAGCAAGTGCTGGCTAAACTGGGGTACAAGATTTTTCAGCCTGTAGTTCAGCTCGTCAATGGCCAGAATGTTCGTCTGGGTTAGGTCGCGGTCGGCTGTCAACGGTATCTCGGCTTTCAGGATCTCATTCATGTCAGTAATATCCTTGGCTATTTCAGCTTCCTTTTTCTGAATTTTCTCCGGGCCAGTCAGTTCGCTGATTTCGCTGTCAAGTTTTGTCTTCTGGTCGTTTACCGCCTTTTCTTTCTCTGTACTCGATTTGGTGGCAGCCAAGGTGATGCCTGTCTCCGAGGCGATGGTGACGCCCTCGCTGCCGGCAAGCGGGAGGAATGTTCCCTGGTGGTAATCATTCTGGGCAGGTGAGTGACTATCGATGATCACCGTCCGTGCCTGCGCCGTAATCTTCGAGCTGCCTTCCCATACCACAGCCTCCTTGCCGTCGATGCCAGGGTCTATTGCCGACTGCTGGATGACGGGTGCGCGCATGGTGATATTGGCGCTTTGCCCCACGCCGTCTATGCCGATGGCACTGCCTTTGATGATGACCTCACCGCCGCCATGCTTCAGGGTGCCGTCCTTGCTGACGTTGCCGATGATAATCTTCGGTGCAGAGATGACGATGCATTTGTTGTCGGTGATAAACTGCCCGTTGTTGATCTCGTTCAGTATGTCGACCTTCATCTGCTCTATGTCCTGCTTGTACTGGCGTACCTCATTCAGGTCTTGGGTGGCTTTTATCTGGAATTCGTCAATTAGCTTCTTCCACGTCCCCAACAGGGAATCATCTACCGTTACTGCCATAGTCGTTCTGAGTTAGAAATTTCTTAATACGTCTTTTAACTCCTGCACGTAGTCGGAGTTAGTGGTGCGTGTCAGCACACCGTTCACAATGTTGATGGTTTCGTTCTTGCCCTTGTCAGACATCAGGATCTCGCCTTGCTTGCACGTGTCCCAAAGTCTGGGTTCGTAGCCCCAGTCGCGATAGAGGCCAATCATCTGCTCCACGAACTTTTTGTTGCTGTCTTTAAGGGCGCCGCTCTTTGGCTCGCCAAGCAGATCGACATAGCGTTTCCATTTCTCAGAATACAGATATTGGGCAAGGTATTCAAAAATTTCTATTGGTTTACTAGGTTCGGGCAGCTGCTTCACCAAGCCTGTTTTCTCTATCAGTCGCTTGGCCAGCATACGCTTCAGCCGCCGCCCGTTGAAAGCCTTGTTAATATAGTTGGTAGGGTCTTGATTGAATGTCTCGGTTTTATTCACAATCTTGATGATGAAGTCAGGCCACTCATTTTCTTTCATGCTGCTAACTACTTCTCTTAACTTAGACATGAAATACATGTCTTCTTGAGAAAAGAGTGGCCCGATTTTGACTACATTGAAGGCGTAATCATATATCTCTCGGATACACTTCTTCAGTGAGTTGACATTAGTACACAAAACATCGGCGTCTGCTTGGGTAATGGCATATCCGTTCGCAAATTTCAGTTCTTTGAAGTCTCCAGACTGGTCGAACAGTATACTGATGAGCTTGGTGTGGTCTGGAGTCGTCATGTTATTTATATGAGCATTCGAGTTCAAAGCGAGCAATTTCGTCCTCACGTCCTCGTATTTGGTATAGAGGGTGTCGAACCATGTGTTTGTCATGGTGTCGATAAACCTGAGGGTGTTCAGCAGTGTGGACCCCTTGTCTTCCTTCATCGATTTAGACATTCCTTTCACACTGTACCCCTTGCTGGGTATCTCCACCTTACCGCCTCCGGCAGTGAGCAGCAGGTAGCGCCCCGACTGTATGGTCATGGTGCCTGCCACGGGCTTCAGCAGGGCTTCCCACACCGTGCGCAGCAGGCTCAGGTCGGTGAGGGGCGACAAGAAGCTGGCAGTGGCACTGGCGCCGAGGGCTTTGAGGTATTCCTTTCCATAGGTTTTCATGGAGAATTTTTTCTCGTCGATGAACTTGCCGGAAACAATTCTCACCTCGTTGCCAGCCTCTATGCTGACGTTCTTTCCCTTGATGCTGATGTCGCCATTGGGTGCTGAGATGGTGATGCCCGAGAAGGCGCTGATGTTCACGTTACCGAAGGGTGACTTGATATCTATCTTCCGCTCAGTAGACGATGCCTCAATCTTGTACATGCCCCACTTGTCGGTGAGGGTGATGCCGCCAGAGAGACTATCGTTACCCTTGAATTCGCAATCAACATCGGCCAACTTATGAAATTTGCTCACCAGCCCGAAGGCAGGGAGCACGCCCGCCACGAAATTGTAGGAGTCGCCGCCGTCGTTGAACGACAGGGTGTGTCCCTTCGACGAGACGATGCTGCGATTGCCTTTCGGTGCCTCGCAGCGCCTGGTGTAGAGTGAGCCCACGACATAGGGGTGCTCCATGTTGCCGTTCTCATAGTCTACCAGCACCTCGTCGCCCGGGGAAGGCTCGAAGTTGAAGCCGCTGGCACCGCTCGGCGCATTGTTAGGAGCGAAGGGCACCACCATGCGTATCCACGGCGACGGCGTCTCGCTTTCTTTTTGCCAGGGATAGCGTATGCACACGCGCCTGAAGCCCTCAGGGTCACCGGCAGAGGCGATGAAGGCCCGCTGCGGTCCCGACTTCCTCACGAAGGGTACGACGGCAGGCGGGCAGAAGAATTTCATGGTTTCCTCTTTCTTGTTTTTAATCACCTTTGCCGAAAACTGCTTGGTGAGTACTATCTGCTGACCCAGTGCCAAGGCAGCGGTACCGGCGGCATCGTCGGCCTCAGCCTTCAGTACCTCCTGCACCTCGGTCACAATACAGTTAGCACCGTCGAAGAAGAACTGACTGCCCAGGCTGAAGGCCTCCCACTCCGGCCCTAACGTGACCTCTGTCTGCTCCACGCTGTGGCTGCACTTGGCTATGAACTGGTAGAACTTGGCATCCAGGTTCTGCTGGAAGTCGTAGTTCTCGGCTTTTACCGACTTGCTCAGCATGGAGCCGTAGAGGGTGGCCGTCTCGGTCGACGAGTCGTACTGTTCTTCGGCGTTCTTGTGGATATCCTTCTTGGAATAGTTGTAATAGTCCTTGGAAGAACTGTCTGCAGGCTCCTCGCCGTAATGGGTCACCACCCACTTCTCGTTGCCTTTCTTGTTCTTGAAGGCAAAGGCGTCACCTGTCCACACAATGGCCTCGGCATACTTCTCGGTGAGCTTGGCCAGCATCTGTGCTATGCTGGTCTGGTTCATAATGTTGTTGAGGGCTTCAATAAGGATGAACCAGTAGTCCTTGAACAGCATCTTCCCATAGTCGGCAAACTGGTCTTTCTGGAAGAGCATGCCCAGATACTCGTCGACGGGCAGCTCGTCGTAGCTGAAATAGGTGCCGCTGTCGCTGGCATAGATGGACGGCTCGGGGGCGTCGTCATCCCGAGGCTCCATGGTGTTCACATAGACATCGGCAACACTGGCGTTTTTATCCGTCACTAAGGAATCCAAGGCTTTTTTATAGCGGTAGGACAGTATACCCGTTGTATGGAGGACAGTGGTCGAGTTGACGGGGGGAAGCCCCAGATAGAGGTTGCCATTCTCATAGAAGAAGAATTCACCACAACGGTTGGCGGTGCGGGCAATGAGGTCGTAGAAGCTTTCGTTGTACTGCACGAGATAAGGCTGAATGAACTCTTTCGCCGTGTCTGAGCTGTAGTAATTGAGCGTGTGGAGCGTGAACTTCACCGTGGAGGTGGTGAACCCGGCCTTTTTCAGTATTCCGTCAATGGTCGTTTTGCCATCTATTGTCTTATTGTCCAGCGCTGTAAACAGAATATCGCCACAGAGTTTCTTGTTGACATAGGTTTTGCAGTAGCGGTCAAGGGTGAGTTTATGGTCGGGGCTGTAGATGTAAAGTGTCAAGTCGGCATACTGCTCGCTGCCGTCGCGCTTGTATTCTGGCTCCACCTGATAGGTGTAATAGTCTTTGGCAATAGAATGGGTGGTGGTGCTCAAGGTTTGATTGAGAATGCCACCCTTCTTTTCCACGGTTTGTGTGAGCGAGACCTTCTTGTTGCCCATGAAGAAAGCAACCAGCTTGTCCTTAGAGGTAAAGAAGATATTGAAGAGATCGTTAGACTTGTCCCTCACCTGCACCTTGGCCACCACGAGTCCGGGCTGGAACATCTTCTTATGATAGCGCAACGACAACAGCGAGAGCGAGCATTTCTTGCCGCCGATGGTAACTTCCGCGCCTTTGCTGCAGGTCATCGAGTCGCTTCCTATTGTCAAAGTATATGTATAGGTATATGTATATGTTTCTTCGTAGGCCATAGATGAGGGGTGTGAGGTGAGGGGGTTATTTCCGTTTCATTTTGATGTGCAGGTCGCTGAGCTCATTGCCTTTCATTCGCACCGTCTTCTCTATCGGGCGGTAGCCTTCCTTCTCTACTCTTACGGTGCAGGGCGTATGGGCTGGCAGCGATGGAATGATACAAGGCGTGTGGCCCATCATCAGTCCATTGACGAATATGCTGGCTCCAACCACGTTGCCATGAATGTTGAGCATGGCCATGCTGGCCTGAGGGGTGGCGAGGCTGGCCTCCACAGGCACCCCGTCGGAAACCCAAAGGTCGATGGCCTTCGACTCGCTGTTTCCCTTGCGCGTGGAGACCTGGTGATAGCCTTGTGTCAGGGTGCCGCTCCACTGTCCGGTACCCATCTGCTCGCGGTCTATCCATATCTCGGTGTCGGCATCGGGGGCGTTCAAGACAACTGGGGTGAGCGGCAGTGCCTGCTGGTCTCGTGAAACCGTCATGGTGTCGGCTGTTATGGCGAGCGGCTGTCTGTGGGTCGACAGCAGCCTGAGGTCTTTGTTCAGTATCTCGGCCACCGCTTTTTCGGCTGGCTTTACTGTGATGGTGCGGTCGTAGTAGCAGTTGCCCGCAAACCAGGCACTGAGACGGTGGCTGCCAGGCGCGAGGCGCATGCTGACAGCTTCCAACTGCCCGATGGGCTGGCCATCGACATGTATGCTGAACCACGGCCGCTCGCTCTTCACGGTGAGATAGGAGTAGAAGGGCTGTAGCCTAAGGCTGAGGCTCAACTTCGCCGTGTCGGTGAGCATAAGCGTGTCGGCCACGGTTTCATAGAATGGTGCTTCTACCTGCCAGGCATGTTTGCCAAGGGGCAGGCACTTCGTCAGCTGTCCGTCGCGCACGGGGCAGACGGTGGAGTCGATGGTGACGACGGCATCCTTGGGTTCTATCTGGAACACCACCCACTGCTGTTGCAGTTTGTACTCCTTGTTGGGGTTCGTACAGTTGAGCGTAAGGCTGTAGTGCTTCTTGCGCTTGAGCCACTTCACGGGCACCCGGTAGGTGTAACGCCCATAGTCGGGGTGGGTAATGGTGATGTGGCGCGTGTGGTGAGGCAGCTTCACGGTGATGATGCCTTCGCCCTCTTCGGCCTCGGCGGGTTCTTTGCCATTGGCCAGAAACGCGAAGCCCTTCTCGTCGGTCTTCAGGTCGAGCAGCGCCTGCTGCTTGTCAACGGCCACCCGGGAACGGTTCCAGAGGTAACGGCGCACATGGGTGAATTGCTCCACTCCCATCTGCTGCGCCCCAACAGGAGCCATGCAGCATACCATCAGCAACACTACTGCCCACTGCCTCATTTCCTCATATTACCGCTCCATGACATGACGTTTCCTGAAGATTGGGTTAGCTGTCCCCACTGATGCCAAGCACCAGCTCACTGCCGTCTCTGTGCACGTAGGTTAACTGGCGCGCCAGAATCTTCACAAAGAGCAGGGCTTGCTGCCTGTCGTTGGATGCCTTTTCCTCTACATCGACCACGTAGCCGTCGACGGTAATGGCATTGTCGTAGTATTTCATGCATCCGTGGTCGAAGACTCCGTTGAAGACAAAGCTATAGTGGCTGGAGGCCTGGTCTTCCAGTTTCTCGTAGAAGAGTTTCTCGTCGGCTCTCATCACGCGGATGCTGAAGTCCACGACCACGCTCTCTGTCTGTCCGAACACTGTCCGCACCTCGTCGCGCTTCATGGAGCAGGTGTAGGCAAACTGCTGCACGGTGCTCCCCTTCTGTTGGGAGAAGCGGTCTTGCAGCACGGCATCGTGCATGCCCTGCCTGGCCATCTCTGCCAGATTGCCTTCGAAGACCATTACCTTGATCTCTTTCATGTCGTTGTCATCGTCTTTGTTCACTGACTAAAGGTGCTCGAACGCCATGCCGTCGATGGACACATGCTCGGGAACGATGGCCATCTTCAGCAGTCTGCGGCTTTGGGCGTCAATGTCGTAACTTTCACTAAAGGCAAAGCAGCGGGCATCGGTGAAGTCGATGGTGCGTCTCTCCGAATTGCTGTGGTTGAGCGATACCGGCAGCTCATAGCTGAGACGGCCTGACATCAGGCTGCGGTTGATAAACCATTCGTAGATGGTATAGTCATCGGTCTCAGGGGCTACTACAGTGATCTCTATCCGCTCGCACGACGGTTTCGATTCGGGAATGAACTGGTTGTAGCGACGCGCATAGTGGCACCGGAAGTCGGCCACCTTGTATTCTGCCGGTGCGTCCTTGATTTGCAGCGTTGTCAGTAGTGCCATGTTAGAGAGATGATTTGAGTTTCGGACTTCTAATGAGTTTAGGAGTGCAGACGGCAGCGACCCTGCCAGGATGATTGGCAGACCAGTGTCTACACTCCTAAAACCTCATCAGTCACTACTTCCAGGGATTGTCATAGGCCACGGGGCCGTTCTCGAGCTTCTGGCAGGAAATTAAAATCTCCTCAAAGTGCTCTTGTCCGTCCTCCCACTTTTCCTTGTAGTGGACGCAGTAGCAGCTTGTGCCTTTCAGTTCCTTCATGGTAGCGCCATCTATGGTGTTGTAGAAGGTCACCTTGACGTCACGGGGATCATTGGGTGACAGCATCCAACCCAGCAACTGATTGTTGCCGTCGTTCATGGCCTTGACGCGGATGGTCACCCTACCGCCACGGGGAATGCCAGCAATCTGGCCTTCACGGTCGGTGGCCTGGTCAAACTTGTAGTCAATCATCA
This sequence comes from Prevotella sp., assembly GCA_017619275.1. Lineage (GTDB taxonomy): Bacteria > Bacteroidota > Bacteroidia > Bacteroidales > Bacteroidaceae > Prevotella. The sequence continues at coordinate 35,644 of JAFZSR010000060.1, forward strand.
TCACCTCGCGTGGTTCGAAATCCGCAATTTCGAGGGTTACCGGTGTTACGTTTACTGCCATAATATGTTTCCTTTCTCAATTTTTAGTCATTTATTATTTCTTACTTCTCATTTAGTGCTTATGCCCAGTCGTTCTCATATTTCACGCTTCCGAATTCAATCTGCTGGCAGCTGATGGTAATCTCCTCGAAGTGGCCAAGCTTGTCCTCCCATTTCTCCTCAAAGTTCACGCAGTAGCCTTTGGTGAACTTAATTTCCTTCATGGACTTGCCGGTCTTGGTCTCAAGGAACTCAATTGAGCCGTTCTTAGGCAGGTTGCGCTCCACCATCCATGCCAACAGTTCGGGGGTTCCGTCGTTCAAAGCTTTCACGCGGACTTGAATCATGCCGCCACGGGGTATGCCGGCCATCTGTCCTTCCACGTCAGTTTCCTGATCGAATTCATAGGTTACCATAAGGACTTCCCGGTCCTTATAACCTTCAATTTTCATTGTCACGGGTGTCTTTGCCATAATAATTTGTTTATTTAGTTGGTTGAAAATAATATAAAAAATGTTTTAGAGCAGTAACAAAAGACTTACTTTTCACTCTTCGCTTCTTTATGCACTTGCTAATGCTGCTTCTTTGTCCTTCTTGTCGGCAGCCACCTTGATGATAAAGTTCTTGGCGGCATAGAATGGAGTAAGCGTAACGTTGCAGGTAATCTGTTTGGTGACGGGATCCTGGCGAGGCTCGCCAATTTCGTAGTTCTGAAACAGGTTACCGTAGCCCTTGTACATGTTGAGGAACTGCTGGATCTTCGCCTTTAGGTTCTTTGGGCTGTTGTAGGGATCCCAATTCTCCAGGGCCACCTCGTGAACGAAGTTCATGAGCACCTTCTTTACCCAGTCGAAGACGCGTACAATGGGGTACTCCTTCATGGCGTCGAGGTCGCCGTTGTAGAGGGTAGTGTTGTTGAAGGCCATCACGCGGCCCTCGCTGTAGACCATCGGCACCACCTGATTGTCCATCAGGGAGGCTATCTCCGACTTCAGCAGGTCGCTCTTCACTCCCTTCACACCGTCGAGTGTGCCGTACTTCTTGCCGCCAGCGCCCTGGGCCATGTTGGCCGTTTCGTTGTAAAGCTTTCCACAAAGGGCTGCCGAGGGGGCAATGTAAAAGGCCTTGTTGTCTTCCTCGTCGGTCGACATCTTCTCTGCCTCGCGGCCCACAATCCAGTTGGCACACATCACCACGTTCATCAGCTCCTGGTCGCTGTCGCGATAGCCCTCGGTGTTAGCCTGCAGGTCATCGAATGAATACTCGTCGGCATGGTCAGTAAGTAGCATCACCTTGTACTTGAAGGCCATCTTGGCCCAGCGCAATAGGTCGGTCTTGTCGTTGAGTACGGCACCAGGTATGCAGACGAGGCTGTAGGCATCCTTGAGACTGAGACGGTCATAGCCGTTGCGCAAGATGTCCTCCACCTCCTGTGAGAAGCCTGAGTCAGCATCGGCGATGTCTTCTTTGAGTACGTTGATGATGCGGAGATTCTTCACCTTGTCGGTGCCGCAAGTCTTGAAGAAGGAGTCGAGTTCACGGTAGCTGCGCTCGAGGTTCTGCGTGGCATAAAGGGCGTCGGTGATGCCCTGCTTAAGTACCTCGGTATATTTCTCTTCAGCTTCCTTGCAGGAGTCGGCAAACGCGGTGGCCTTGTCCAGGTCGGGCTGGTCGAGAAGCTCAAGCCAACGGCTGATTTCACGTTTCAGGTTCTCACGCTTGTCCTTGAATCGCTTGTCGTTGAGGAAGATGTCCTTAGCCGCTTTGCGGGTGGGATTCATGTTGTCGGCATCGGGCATGAAGCCGCGAATGGCGTTGAAGCCTCCAAACTGCGACAACAACTTGCTGGGCTCTTTAGGCCTTTCCTGTAACCCGGCAGCTGCATCCTGTGCTACCGAGTTTTTTTTCATTTCACTGTCTGCCATAATATTCTTATTATTCGTTGTTTCGTTATTACGTTAAGTTGTTAATAAAACTGATTAATCCTCAGCTGCTTCTAGTTCGCTGAGCATGGAGCGTAGCATGTCTTTCAGCTCATTGCGGCTACTGGCCTCCTTCAGAATGTCGCGCAGCTTGCGGTTCTGTTCAATGCTCTTTCGAATTTTTGTGTTTGTCTCAATCTTCATCTTCACACCAGAGAGGAACGGGCTATTCTCCACCAGACGGCCCTTGCCACCGTTAGTCTCGAAGTCGCGGATTTCGCCAAATGATAGTGTCTCCTCCACGGCACCGCCTTCCTCGTCGGTAAAGGTAACGTCCACTTTCGGCTTGAAGCGAGCGAAAGCCTCGTCGATGTTGTGGACATCCTCCACAAACTCTGGATTGCCGGCCTCCACGTCGGAGGTGTACTGGTCGATCATAAGCGTTTTGTTCTGGTCAATCAGACTGACTTTCGCACTGCTCTCCTCATCAGGAGCCATCGAAATAAAATTCTCTTTCATTGACATAGTCGTAGCGTTTTAATAGATTAATAATAATGTGTTATTTCGTCGTTTAGTTATTTTCGTGATTCCGTCACTTCAAATTCATCTGCAATGATGATAACGTTTGCAAAGATAGAAAAAAAATGGAAAAACACAATGATGTGCGCCACTTTTTTGAAGCGCGCCCACATATATTTAACAAAAATTAAAGATAGCCCTCAATAGCAACTCGTCCTTTTGACAATGCTCATGTCAATCGTCTTCGTCCCATAGACTGTTGTTTCGGCGCGACAGGATGTCCGACGATTCCTCCACTATTTCATTGGGGTTAGTGGAGTAGAGTATCGAGTTGGTTTCCAATAGCGGCCAGGCGTAGGTTTTAACCAACCGAGTGGTGGGGGGCTGATAGGTTAGTTTCATAACTTATTTGGCGATGGTTTTCTTGTTGTTGAGGATGATGACTTTTGCCCTTTGACCGGGAGTTTTCAGTTTTCGGCCTTGCAGGTCGTAGTGACTTTGAACGTTGATAGCTGTACTTTGAACGTTGGCAATACCGTCGCTGCTGTCGAAGAAGTAATATTCGCGTGCCAAGTCGGTGAGTTGTGCATAGGCTTTGCCGGCAGGGATCTTCACGCCCCGAGCACAGCGATAGAAGCCGGTGCCTGAAGTCTTCGTTGCGAGCACGTAGATGTCGTCGGAAGCCACGGTATAGCCTTCGGTGTTGACAACGGCCCGCAACAGTTGAGTGGGTGCTTGGGACTGCTCGGTAGTGATGGGCAGACGGTGCACGCCTTGGCTGCCCTTCAGCAGCAGACCCGTCTCGGCGGGAACTGCCGTCACCTGTTCCAAGCTGAGCGTGGAGGCATTTTGGCGGGTAATGATATAGGCTTCCACATCCGATTCACTCAAGTCCATTGGGTAGTTGCAGCCCAGCGTGGCGTAGCCTGCAGCGCCGATTTTCACCCCCACGAAGTTGGCGTCATAGGTGGTGGAGGTGGAAACACAGCCATCGTATGCGGCGGTCACAGTCAGCGTGCCGGGGCGCGTGAAGGTGTAGGAGGAGTAGCCAGCGGCATAAATGGCAATGTTGTCAAGCTTGAATGTTGAGTTATAGCGTCCTGCCACAAGGTAGAAACCAGCCACGTCGGCACTCGTACCGCTTGGCAGTTCGAAGGTGCCGCTGCTGCCGTTGGAGATATTCCATGTCACCTTCTTTGCCGTGCGGTCTACCAGCAGCGTGTAGTGATACCAAGTGCCAGCCGTCAGGATGGTTGTCGTGGCGGTGTTGCCATTCACGGTGTAGTTCGTTGAGCTTTTGGGTGCAGTGATGTCGAAGAGCATGTTGGCATTGCTGTTGATGGAAGCATAGTTATCCCAATTATTTCTTGGCATGATACCGTTTTTACTCATAACGCAGAACTCTACGGAATCTTTGTCACCTGGACTCACGGCGAGGTCGAACTCTATGTAATAGGCCGAGACATCCGACACATCAACGCCCGTGAGCATCTGATAAGCATAACGGGTGTTAGTTCCGCTGCCAGTATTCACATAGAAGTAATAGCCGTGTGCATCGTTGTCATTGGCTATGCTCATGTTGGCTCCTGGCGAAGTCCAGTTGCTAGTGGTTGATGTCTGCCCATAGTTTTCCTGATAGAAGCGCTTCACGATGTCGGCTTCGATGGTGGTGCCTTGAACATCAGTAAAGGTGGCGGTTAGGCTTGGCGTGACGCTGCTGCCATTATAGATGAAGGGCGTGGGCACGATGTCGATTGCTGGCAACAGGATGCCCTCGTCGGTGGTTTCGTATCCGTTCTCGCTGATGCCAGGCTCTGAGCATAATATGGGTTCTCCCTCGCCAATGACAAGGTTGAGGTGTCCGTTGGCGTAGGAGAGCCTTCCGTCTATGCCCTCAAGCTGGATATCGGAGATGTACCCCACAATGGACTCTATGGCGCCCAGGTCGTATGTACCATCTGAGAGCGTGCCATGTCCCACAATTTGGATGACAGGATTCAGGTATTGCGGGCCGTGCTGCGTCCAGACACCGCCCGTCTTTTTGTTGATGGTCAGCGAGGTGGCGTTCACCTGGTCGGCAGTGAAATCGGTGTAAACGTCGAGCACGATGCGTGCGCCGTGGTTCAGCGTCAATGTGGTGGTGGTGATGCTTCCCTTGTTGTTCTCGCTGCCGGGGATGATGGCCGAGCCATAGTCGGCTGTGATGCCGCCGCCAAAGGTGCCGCCGTTGGATAGCAGCGTGGTGAAGCGGTTGAGCCACAGGGGGCTGCTCTCTAATGTGCCGTCGAAGCAGAGTGTGCCACCCCACACGTCGGTGGCCCCCGAATAGGTTTCCGTCACCGTGGGGAGTACCAGCGTGCCGCCACCCTGCTTCACTAATCGCATCGAGCCTGTAAAGGCGCCACCGGTGAGCGTGTGGGTGTAGGTGGTGGTGGTGATGTTGTTGTTGTCGTTGTGGCCCTGCACCCATGTAGGGGTGTTCACGGTGAGTTGGTAGGGGGCCGCTCCATCGCTCACGCTCACGGTCATGTTTTCTGTTGCGGCCATGAGCAGGTGGGCGTTGGTGGTGCTGATGGTGGAGCCTTTGCTCACCTCCTCTCGGCCTTGATTGGTGAGTGGCGGTGGGGCTTGGGTGATGCCCTCCATTTCGCCGAGGAAGTAACTCAGGTGGGGTGGCTGGTTGTAGGCCATCATCTGCCACACCATAGCTTGACGATACTGGTGGTCGAACCAAAGCGAGGGCATGGTGTAGGTCGTGCTCATGCCGGTGGTGTAGACGCGCAGACCTTGGCCGCAGCGCACCACGATTTCTTCACGCCAGTCGCCGATGATGTCGCCTTGGAAGCAGACGTTGTTCTTCGTACCGTTGTTCATGTTGCAGCCGTCGCTGGTGAAGAGCCGTCCTGTACCGGGCTTGTCTATTCTGGCATTGCCATTTGAATTGCCCGTACCGTTTAGCAGCTCCGAGCAGAGGTCGCCATCGAAATAGATGCGGAAATTGAGATCGGTCCAATCAATGAAATTGCCAATTGCGTCGATGGTTTGGTCGCTGACACTGCTGTATAAACCCGACGAGACGGAGCGTCCCATCGATCCGGGATAGCTGTTCGTGAAATTGCCCATCAGAGCACGTCCGTCGTCGCCATCGGCGGTGGTGCGCACATAAAGCTGACCGGTAGTGGCGTTGCGATAGTTCATGGCGGGCTTGTCCTCGTTGCAGCCAAAGAACTCCAGCCCCCTGCGGTAGGGGTCGAAGTCGCTCACGTGCTGGGCGTCGCCGTGCCCCAATCCTGTAGTGCTGAGGCCGTTGCCATTGTCGTCGATGACCATCGAGCCGTAGACAATCTCGTCGCGCCCATCCTCGTCCACGTCGGCAATGACGAAGTTATGGTAGCCGTTGCCATACCAGGGGCTGCTGCTGTCGTTGCAGTTCCATGTCCATTGGGTGCTCCATTTATGTTCCTCTTTGTCCAGGTTCAAAGCCATCATCTTATGACGTGTATAGATGCCGCGAGCCAGGAAGAGGTTGGCCTCGCGCCCATCGAGGAAGGGAGCGCCGAAGAAATATTTCGACGAGCGGTGACCGTAGCCGTCGCCCCAGGCAGCAGCCAAGTCCGTCTCGCCTGTTTCAAGTCGCTTCAGTGGGTAATCCATCAACTGATAGAGTGCCCCCGTCTGCCCATTCATATAGATAAGGTATTCGGCGCCCGTGTTGGTGTAGGCCAAGCTGGAGAGGTTCGTGCCGTCCGACTGTCGTGACGAGGGCCACACCTGGCGGGTGTTCACGTTCATGTCGCCGATAGTGTAGAGTTGCGTGTGTCCGTCACTGCCGTAGACAATCATATTGTCGGCACCGCGCAGCACCACTTCAGCCCCTCCTACTTCGTCCCAGTTGTAGGCGATGATGTTGATTTCGGTAGAGTTGGTACTCACCATGTTGGGCCCGCAGTCGATGCGCCACATCAGCGAGGCTGTGCCCGTCTGCCAGTTCACGTTGTAGGCGTCGAGCACCACGAACTGTGTCGAGCTTTGTGGGTAGATGTTGTAGATGTCGTTCCCCTTTTTATCTTTGACACCCGTATTCACGCCGATGGCATCCCACGTGTTCAGTCGCTTGATGATGATCTCCAGGTCGCCGTCGCCATCCAGGTCGGCCATCTCGGCATCGTTGGCTTCGTAGTTGGCAGTCACGTCGGTGCCATTGCGGTCGTAGACGGGTGCCAGGCCGATGTCGATGAAACCCGTCGGGCATTGTACGGTAGTATTACATACATACTGCGTCCAGGGTTTGATGGCGGCACATTTTGTCTGCTCCACGCCCCTTACCACGGCGGCCACCTCATACTCTGTAGTGGTCAGTCCATCACTGTTGTCGTTGTAGCTTGTGGTTGTCAGCCCCTGGGCGAGTAGTGTGCCGTTCTTGTAGAGGTTGTAGGTCACATCGTAGTACTCGTCGGCCAGTCGTCGCCAGCTGATGAAGTTCGTGGTGTTACCATTGGTGCCCGTGGGCACTGCCACCAGTCCGCGGTCAAGAAGGTCGGTGAAACGTTGCGCTTGCGCCCAATGGCAATCTGCCAGGGCCAGCAGTAGAATCAGTAGGATCCTTGTCATAAGGTTATTATTCATGGGTTAGTAATTGTTCTGTTTGCAAAGGTAATCATTTTTTTCTTAAATAACATCAAAAAGTTGCCAAAAAATTTTGCAACCATCCCCCAATAAGACGTATTGAGACTGCTGGTATCTCCCTACCTTTGCGGTCTCAAATCGTCTTATTGCAGCTTTTGAAAATTTGGTAACGACTTTTTTTATTTTGGTAACGACTTTTGAAAAAATCTCATACGAGATTTTTTGGTGTGGCGTTACACACCATATCATGCGCCTCCTTTGCCTTCAAAACTCCATAGCAATATACCTGAGTGCCGAGTGGCTGTTTCCTTTCACTCAGTATGTTAGTGCTCTACGAACTGGAAAAAAAACTTAAATGGATGAGGAAAGATTTGCAATTATTTGTGTATAAGGGTCTTTTTTCCTATTTTTGCAAACTAAAAGAGAAAAAAACAGTTTGTAAACAACAGATAGCTATGAAAAAGTATTTTCTGTTTCTGCTTGTTGCGCTGGCACTTGGTGCCTGTCAGCAGAACATGGCGGAGCGTGCCGAGCGCGACGCCCGCGAGACCACGGCAAAGCGGTGCCCGATGCGCATGACCGACGATGGCAGCGTGATTCTGGAGCGCATCGTCTTCGACAAGGCCACGCTTACGTGGCAGCAGGACTACCTGCTCGACGTGGACACCTCGATTGTCATCAATGCCGACGACATCCGCGACATGCTGCTCAAGGAGCTGCGCAACATGCCCAGCTACAAGCCCTACATGGACCATCGGTTCCTCTTCCGCTACATTTATTGCCGCATGACGAACCCCAGCGACACTGTCGTCGACATCACGTTGAGGCCAGAGGACTATCAATAGAGGAGATGAAAAGTTCATTGATTGTTGCCTTGTTGATATGCTGTGGCGGTGTCATGGCACAGCAGCGGGCGAAGTATGAGTTCAAGCGCAATCTGCCCGTCTATGCCGATTCGTTGATAGCCGACCTCGACTATCCTCTGGCGTGGGAGAACAGCGGCATCAGCAATTTCGACGAGTGGCGGAAAGTGGCTCGACAGAAGGTGTTCGACTGCATGCTCACACCCCCGCCGCCACCCGCTGCGGGCTACGACGTGAAGGTGCTCTGCGAGGAGCAGCGCGAGGGTTACAAGGCGCAGAAGATCGAACTGCGCCTGAGCCGCTACTACACCGTGCCCGCCTATGTGCTCGTACCCGACGGCGAAGGGCCTTTCCCCGCCGTTAACGTGCTGCACGACCATGGAGGCCACCTCTTCATCGGCAAGGAGAAGATGGTGCGCCCCTTGGCTTGCGAGGACACCGCCGTGGTGAACGATGCCCAGCGATGGGTGGCCAGCCTCTACGAAGGCCAGTTCCTGGGCGACTATCTGGCTCAGCGTGGCTACGTGGTGTTCTCGGCCGATGCGCCGATGTGGGGTGAGCGCGGACAAATGGAAGGGCCGCGGCGTGACCGCTACGACATGATTGCCGGCAACATGATGATGTATGGCATCGACCTCTCGGCCTATATGACCTACGACGACATCGCCGGCACGGAGTATCTGGCCACGATGCCGCAGGTCGACGCCCAGCGCATTGGTTGCACGGGTTGCTCCATGGGGGCCTATCGGGCGTGGATGCTTGCCGCGCTCTCCGATCGCATCAAGGCTGCCGCCGCCGTTTGTTGGATGGTCACCACCGACGAGCAGATGAGTTTCAAGTACAGCCGTACGGAGAACGGCGGCTTCGCCAACTGCTTCCCAGGTCTGCGCCGCTGGATGGACTATCCCCACGTGGCCAGCATCGCATGTCCCAAGGCCATGCTCTTCATCAACGGCAGTCAGGACAAGCTCTTCCCTGTGGCAGGCGTGGAAAAGGCCTTTGCCATCATGCATGCCACCTGGCAAGGGCAGGGAGCCGCCGACAAATTGGAAACAGAACTCTGGGACATCCCCCACAGCTGTCCACTGCGTGCCCAGCAGCGCGTGCTACAGTTTTTGAGGAAGCACCTGTAAAATAACGCCACCATTTTTTTTTGAATTCATGGCTGCGCTAAGAGCTCGTAGGCTCCTTCATATCCTGTTAGCTATTTCAATGAGTTCTTCGATGGTGTCGATGATGTAGTCGGCTCCAGCTTCTTGAAGTTCCTTTTTGGTTCCATTCCCCCAGGTCACGCCACAAGTCTTTGCCCCGGCGTTGGCTCCCATCAAGATGTCTACGGCCATGTCGCCCACAACGAGTGCCTCGTTGGCTTCGAAGTGCATGGCTGCAAGGGTGTTCAGAACAGGCTCAGGTTGGGGCTTGGCTTGTTTCACGTCGTCGGCTCCTATCAGGTAAGAGATACAATCCGAAATACCCATGTCTTCGGTGAGTTCTGACAAAGAAGCATGGGAACGGGACGATGCAATGGTGAGCGTGAATCCCTGTTCTTTCAGAGCTGATAGCGTTTCCACGACATGAGGAAATGCTTGCGGCTTGATGGACTGGAGGTTCTCATTGAAGATTCTCCGGTATGTGTTGGCACAGAGCTGGTACTGCTCTGGCTGAAGGTGGGGGAACAAAGCCCTGAAGCAGCCTACAAGAGGAAGTCCGATGGTAGAAGCACATTCGTCATCGGTTCGCCCTGGCAATTGCAGCTCTTTGATGGTCATCTGCATGGTCTTGACGATATTCCGCCGGGTGTCGCCAAGCGTTCCGTCAAAGTCGAATATTATTAGTTTCTTTCTCATCATTAATCGTATGACGCGTGATTATTCTGTTATCGTCATGCCACAGGAAAATGCATGAAGCTGATGGCTCATCACTGCCTTTAGTGTGGCAAAAACGGTATTGCCAGTACAATGGCTGGTGAAGAATTGCACATTGGGATAGGCTTCTGTTAATCGCATTGCAAGATTGGTGAGTTCTTCCTCTGTTTCATGGTCGTCAAGCAGATGGAATCCCCCCACCACGGTTTTGACAGGATATGGACAAGCCGCAAGAATGTTCTCCAGTCCACTGTGAGCGCAGCCCGTAAAAAGTAAGCCTTCTGTGTATAGCGCCAGTTCATGACGGAAATCATCGTTCACATAGTCGTCGTTTTCGTTCTGTACAAACAGATGTTGGTTGCCTTTTGGCATCGGATGTGTTTGAGGAATGTGGGCTATGATGTGAAGATCATCGGCGATTTCGCAACTTTCGTCCACAAACACAAGCCTCTCCCGTATTTCCTCTGACCACTTGGTGGTTATGCTATGCAGATAGCTACGCTTGGAGTAAAACTTTCCGCTGATAGCATAAGGCGAGACAATGATTTTTGCGCTGTTATTTATCCTCGTAAAGTATCGAAGCCCTCCCGCATGGTCGCTGTGGCCGTGAGAGATAAACACATAGTCCACCCTCTTGAGGTCTATGCCCAACTTCTCAGCATTACTGATAAACACATCGCTGGCGCCCGTATCGAGCAGAATCCGATGACGCCCTGTCTCTAACAATATGGATAGGCCATGCTCTGTCTGGAGAAGGTTGTCAGTAGTACGATTGTCGGATAATACAGTCCACTTCATATATTGTGTTCAACCTAACGTTATGTTATTTTCTTTGAAATTCGGCAGGAAGTAGGTGACGATGCCCAACAGCGGCAGGAATGCCGTCAGCTGGAAAACGTACTGAATACTCGAACAGTCGGCCAACCAGCCGAAGAGCGCAGAACCGATGCCGCCCAAGCCAAAGGCCAGGCCGAAGAAAGCCCCGGAGATCATGCCAACATTGCCAGGCAGGAGTTCCGTGGCGTAAACGAGGATGGCCGACATGGCCGACGACATGACCATGCCAACGAGGATAACAAGGATAATCGTCCACGTTAGGTTGCAGTAGGGTAGCAGGAGGGCGAAAGGCGACGAGCCGAGGATGCTCACCCAGATAACATACTTTCGTCCGTACCGGTCGCCGACCTCTCCGCCAATGAGCAGTCCGACGGCTGTAGAAACGAGATAGGCAAACAGTACATACTGCGAGGCTGTGACGGAAAGACCGAACTTGTCAATCATGTAGAACGTCAGGTAACTCTGGAGATTCGCCGTATAGAAGTCCTTGGAGAACATCAGGACCAATAGCACGAGTAAGGCAGCGATGATTTGGCGTTTTGACAGACGGCTTACGTTCGCGATGTCGTATTTCGACTTGCTTCTTCCATAAAGTTCAATCTGTTTCTTATACCAACTGCCAATCTTAGCCATTAGCCATATTGCCACCACGGCAAACAGTGCAAACCAACGAATGCTGCCTTGCCCGTGAGGAACGACGATCAAGGCAACGGCAACAGGGCCGATGGCCCTTCCCACGTTTCCGCCAATCTGGAAGATGGATTGAGCCATGCCCTTGCCAATATTGGCGAGCGCTGGCTGCGCCTCGGCAGAGTCCAAGCGAGCTTGGCTCTGCTCTCGGCTTGCACAGCCCTTATTGGCTCCTCCCGATGCCAGTCGGGCCACCTTTGAGGATTCGGGGTGGAGGACCGATGAACCTACGCCTACGAAGGCCACGGAAAAAAGCACCAGCGGGAAACTCTTGGCCACCGACAGTAGCAACAGTCCTGTCAGCGTAAAGCACATGCCAACCACCAATCCATAGGGCCTTGGATGCTTGTCGGAGAAATAGCCCACCATGGGCTGCAGGAGCGAAGACGTAATCTGATTGGTCAGCGTGATGGCTCCAATCTGCACGAAGCTCAGTCCCAACGACTCCTTAATCATCGGGTATATGGCAGGGATGACAGCCTGAAACATATCATTCAGGAGATGTCCCAAGCTGACCATCAATAGGACCGACAGTGCCGCTTTGTTCCTCAGGTTATTCATCTATTCGTTTAATACCATTTGTACCCGTGCTCTTTGCAATAGTCTATTGCTGGCTGATAGCCTTGGAACGTGGCCTTGTGAATCCACTTCAAGCCCTTGCGCTCGTCCTGCGGAACGCCTGTGCCGGTCATCAGGAACCAGCCTGTGGCAAACTGTGCCTGGGCATCGCCGCCGTTGGCTGCCAGCTCATACCAGAACGCACACTCCTCGAGGTTCTTCTCCACGCCGTCGCCGTTCCAATAGGCCGAGCCGCAGTTCTTTTGGCTTTGGACGTGTCCTTGGAAGGCGGCCTCACGATACCATAGGAAAGCCCTCTGATGATCCAGTTCTGTTCCTTGTCCTAGATAATAGGCGTTGGCCACGTTTACCTGCGATTGCATGTCGCCCTTGTCTGCTGCCTTCATATACCATTGAAAGGCCAGACCATAGTCCTGCTCCACGCCTTTGCCGTGATAATAGCACTCGCCCACGTTGAAGCAGCCATAGACATCGCCCAGCTCTGCCGCTTTCATATACCACTCAAACGCCAGTTCGGGGCATGCCTTCACGCCGGTGCCACGCTCATAGCAGACACCGAGGTTGTTCATCGCCTTGGTATCGCCCTGGTACGCTTTCTCGCGGTAATCGTCGGCTTTGTTTCGTTCCTTTGTCATAGTCTATTCCAGCCTTTATGTGATTTTAAAAATTTTTATTTGCAAAAGTAGTGATAATTACGAAATTATTGCTATTTTTGCACCAAGAATTAGCATTGTTTATCAAATAACCCAACTAAAAACTACCATTATGAGACCGAAAAAGATTTTCTCCGTGATTCTCGCTTGCATGCTGCTATCTGTGATGGCAGTGGCCCAGAGTACCAAGAAGGCAGGAAAGGCCAGCACCCTTGAAGTATCTTTCAACTATCAGCGTCAGGCTGGGCCTGGCTCCAACCAGTATGCCGTTTGGATAGAGAACGAGAAAGGTGAGTTCGTAAAGACGCTCTTCGTCACCTCCTACACGACGAAAGGCCGTGCCCGTGGCGGCGAACAAGCCAAGCGTGGCTACATCGTGCGTCCGGCCTGTGTGCCCGTATGGGTGAAGACCTCGAAGGCCGAGGAGAAGACCGATGCCCAGTTGGATGCCGTTACAGGTGCCACGCCTCAGAGCGGCGGCATGCAGACTTTCACATGGGATTTCACCGACGAGCAGGGCAAGGCCGTGCCAAAGGGAACCTATAAGGTGAAAGTCGAAGCCACGCTCATCTTCGACAGCGACATCGTTTACACAGGAACATTCTCCACCAAGGACAAGCCCGGCGAAATCGCCCTCACATCAGAGCTGACCAAGCCCGACGAGCAGCACAAGGATATGGTGACGGACGTGAAAGCCGTGCTGAAATGAAAGTATCTTGATTAGGGCAAGCATCCATACGATTCTCTTTTTCATTTCCTTATTTTCAACTTGTTTCCTTGTATGTAAAGCCCTTTGGCTGGCTCCAACTGGAGGCGACGCCCTTGCAAATCATACATGCGGGCAGCCTCGTTGAGTGCTTGCCCGCTTGTCAGGTCTTGAATGGGCGTGGTTATGCCATCCATGAATAGGAACGAGGCCAGTCCGTTGGCATCAACATACATTTCTGTAATGGGTTTCGACATCAGCCGTTCGCCATCGATATTCGGATTGAGCAAGGTGGCTGCCGGCTCTGAGGTGTTGGTCAGGCAGTCGTTGACCAGCACCTCGTTGCCCTCCTCGTCCGTGGAGTAATACGGATATGCCCAGCCACTTGAAGCACTAACCTTGGATTTGTTGTTGGCAGGGAAAATCTGATAGCGCTTTCGGTGGGAATTGTTAACAGGAGTAGTTGCGCTGACCCAAAGATCCTCGTCATAGTCGATGTGGAAGATGATGATACCGTTGCCTGGCAAATCCTCGTCCCACCCTCTCTGCTGGCGGTTCTCCACGATGTAGTATTCGTTTTCTTCGCCGTCGTTACGGACGAGATACGCCACGGGCTCGTCGACCAGGGCGGGCATGTCGGTGACGGTATAGCCGCTGGTGAGCTCTACAGGCGTGAGCCATCCCATCAGCATCCTTTCGTGTGCCGAATAACTACAGGGCCGGTATCCATCACCATTGTAGTTGCCGAAATCCATCAGGTCCCAGTTGCCGACCACCTTTACGCTACCACTATAATAATAGTCGGGAAGCCCGAAACAGTGGCTGTATTCATGGCAGAGGGTGCCAAACGGTGTGGTTGGCGGATTACCCGCTTCTAATTCCTGCACACAGCAATAGCAGTCAACGTAGTACTCCGTTTCACCCTGCATCACAGTACGGTAGCTGCAGTAATCATATGGGTCGTCCGTTTCCAGATTCTTATGCTGGCTCAGCCACCATTGGTGCGGCCAAATGGTGTTCGAGCCCCCGCCAGCATTCATGCCTTGCTCGGCATAGACGATGAGCAGCTGGTCGACGAAAGAATCGCCGTCCCAGTCGTAGAGGCTCCAGTCTATGTCCTTTGTCTCCAGCGCATCTACGATGTCATTGACCATGTACTGTGAGTATTCATCGTCTACCGATGTGCTGCGATATTTATAGCGCACGTCGGGCAACTCTACAAAGTAGAGGTCGAACGTCAGGTTAAACTGCCCATAACTCTGTGCCATGAAATAGTCGTGTACGGAGCCGACGAACCTATCCTCGACGTAGTTCTCGGCATTGAAAATATTGTTCCATTTCAGCAAAGTGGCATCGTGGTCTTCCGCAAAGTCCTGGTCCTGAAACGATGCCAACACCACCAACTGATGCCTGTTGCCGATTCTCGCGCTCTCACCGTTCTGTGACAATTGTGCACGGCGTGGTGTGAACTGGGGGTTAGGCGTTCCCACCCTGCAACCGCGCAGTTGGATGGCGGGTTCACTTTCTGTTCCTTGTTGAGCTGAAGCGCCAGTAGTCATGCCGAGCGCCAGCATGATGGCCAAAGTCAGTTTCTTCATAAGGTCAAAATATTTAAAGAAATTGCAAATCGTCTGCAAAGGTACGAAACTTTCAGGAAATATCGTGCGATTCGGCCGATAAATGTTTCAAAGAGTTACGAAAAAGGGGGACTGTAGAAATGACTTTTCGTTATTACGCTTTCATTTTTCGTGATGGAAAGGAAGAGTGGTGCTATGTGTGCGGATAATGATTACTTTTGCAGAAACAAATAGTTAATAAAGGTATGAAAGGATTCATTGGAGAAATGCTGGGGACGTTTATCCTCACGCTCTTTGGCTGCAGCAGTGTGGCTGTGGCCGTGCTCTTCGGAGAGTATAACAGTATCTTTCAGATTGGACTGGTGTGGGGCATCGGCGTCACGCTGGCCATCTTCTTGACGCGCCATATCTGCAACGCTCATCTGAACCCCGCCGTGTCGGTGGCGATGGTCGTGGCGGGCCGCATGAAGGCGAAGATGCTGCCGGGCTATCTGGTGGCGCAGCTCGTGGGCGGCATCATGGCGGGCGCGATGCTCTATCTGCTGTTCAGCCCGTCGATAGCGCAGTATGAGCTGACGCACGAGATTGCGAGGGGCACCGCCGCCTCGGTCGACACCGCCCGCATGTTCGGCGAGTTCTATCCCAACCCCGGCGATGCCATCGCCACCGTCACGCTGCCCCTCGCCATGCTGGCCGAGGGCTTCGGCACCATGCTGCTCGCCCTTTTCATCTTCGGACTCACGGAAGACTGCAATGTGGGCAAGCCCTCGTCCGACCTGCAGCCGCTGTTCATCGGCCTCACCGTGTCGAGCATCATCTTCTTCGTGGCGCCACTCACGCAGGCCGGCCTCAATCCCGCCCGCGACTTTGGCCCGCGCCTCGTAGCCTTCGTTATGGGATGGGGCGATGCCGCACTGCCCGATACCGTCGGCGGCTGGTTCTGGGTCTACATCCTTGCGCCCATCCTTGGCGGTGTCGTCGCCGCCCTCCTCTTCAAATACATATTGGAACCCATCAACAAAAACAAGAAATAAAGTTATGAAACAGACCAGACTGATTATCGCCGGCGGATTCCTTGGTGCCGGCAAGACCACCCTGATATGGGATGTGGCGCAGCGGCTGATGGCCAAGGGACTGCGCGTGGGACTGATTACCAACGACCAGGCGCCGGAGCTGGTGGACAGCCGACTGCTGCGGCAGGCCAACCTGCAGGTGAAGGAGGTGGCGGGAAGCTGCTTCTGCTGCAACTTCGACGGCTTTACGAATGCCATCAAAGGGCTTCGCAAGGAGGTGGAGGCCGATGTAATCCTGGCAGAGCCCGTGGGTAGCTGTGCCGACCTTACCGCCACCATCATCCGTCCGCTGAAGAAGTACCTCGACACCGAGGTGCTCGTGTCGCCCCTGACAGGCCTCTCCGACCCCATGCGCCTGAAGTCGATTCTTTACGGTGGCGACGGCGGGTTGCACGAGGATGCCGCCTATATCTACCGCAAGCAGTTGGAGGAGAGCGAGGTAATTCTCATCACTAAGACCGACCTGCTGACGGAGGCCGAACTGGAGAAGCTGAAGAAGGACACACAGACCTGCTTCCCCCACACCACGGTGATGACCGCCAGCGTGCAGAACGGCATCGGTGTGATGGAATGGCTCAACGAGGTGGCCAACCGTCAGGGCAGCGGAAAGAAAATCCTCGACATCGACTACGACAAGTACGCCCACGGCGAGGCTGTCCTTGGCTGGCTCAACGGCACCGTGGCCGTCAGCAGCAGCACCCCCGCCTACTGGGACACGCTGTTGAAGGACATCATGAACGGACTGGCCCGGGCGGTGAAGAAGGAGAAGCTGCGCGTTGGACATATCAAGGTGATTGCCGAAGACGGCCCGCAATATGCTGTTGGCAACATCACGGGCGACGCTGCTACCCTGCAACTGCGCGGAACGGCTGGCACGGGCCAGAACCTGAAGCTCATCGTCAACGCCCGCGTAGAGACCACCCCCGAACACCTGAACGAGCTGGTAAAGGACGTGCTCGCCGCCGCCATCGACGACCAGTACGACAACGAAATCCTCGCCTGGCGGTTCCTGCAGCCGGGACGGCCGAATCCGACGCACCGCATCGTTTAAACCCCGAAAGCAATGAGAACAATCACGAAAACCCTATTGCTATGTCTTGCCCTACTCATGGGCGTAACCACAATGAATGCACGAAAGCATGGCATCAAGGTGCTGGTGCTTTGTACCGGCAACACCTGTCGCAGTCAGATGGCCCACGGTCTGCTCGAGTCATACGGCAAGGACCTCGCCGTCTATTCAGGCGGTGTCAAGGCCGAGCCTCGCGTCAACCCCAAAGCCGTGATGGTGATGCGGGAAATGGGCATCGACATCAGCGACCATAAGCCCTGCCAGGTCGACGAGTACATGGATGAGGACTGGGACTATGTCATCACCGTGTGCGACAATGCCGACAAGACCTGTCCCGTCTTTCGGGGCAATGTGAAGCACCGCCTCCACATTCCTTTTGAAGACCCAAGCAAGGTGACCGAAGGCTCCTACGAGTTCAGGATGAACGAGTACCGCCGCATCCGCGACGAAATCAACGACAAGTTCTTCAAACTCTATTGTGACATGGAGGAGCGGAAGTAACCACACATTTTGCTTAGGCTCGAAAAATGTTTTGCGTATGCGCAAACGGTCGAAAAGAGGGTGTGTCTTAATCGGCAAATCCTCTTTTCTGCTTCTCCCTATAACAACAAAAAGCCGCCAGTAAGGCATGATTGCTATTTGCCCTTTTCCACCTTTTCTCCCGTCAGATGATCCGGAATGCGGCCTTGTAGCCCCATATTTGGCCTGAGGGGGGGGTAAAAAGGGGGCTGTTATGCCGCCCTTTTCATCGTTGCAATCATTTTCTTGATGTTGAAGGCCGTGGCGAAGAAGGCAAAGTCCATGGTGACCTTGTCCTTGCCGAAATGGCGGAAGCGTTTGTACTGCATGTCGTATTTTACCTGCCCGAAGACGGCCTCCGGCTCTATGGGGCGTTTGGA
>JAFZSR010000061.1 GCA_017619275.1 Prevotella sp.
ACGACATCAACGAGGAGTACTGGGCCGACTTCGCCGAGATGACCGGCATCGAGTATGTCTGCATCAACAAGGACACCAACACCGCCGACTTCAAGCAGACGCTGCGCAACAACGAGGTGTACTACATGCTGAACAAGGCGCTGAAGTAATCCGAGCAGGACAAATCTCACGCATTCATTTTAAAAGAAGAAGCGGAATCTTTTCGGTTCCGCTTCTTTTTTTGTCTTAACGTTAACCCCAAAAGGTCGAGTGGTTTTTGTTGTCTAAGTTGTCTTAAAACAACAAGGCGCAGCCACTCCCCTCCCCTTAAGGGGAGGGGCAGGGTTCAGGAGGGGAGTGGCTGCGCGTCGTTTCGTTAGTAATCTAAAGAAAAATCATTTTGAAAACCCTTTGGCCTTCAGCCATTGAATCAGCTGGCTGCTCCATAGTTCCGTGGTGGTGGCGCCCGTCGCTGGCATCAATTCGTAGGGGCCTTTGCCGTCGCCATACATGTGCAACTCGGCATTGGCTCCCGCTTTCTTCCACTCCATGAACAGCGCCACCAGGCCAGCTGCCACATTAGGATGGTCAACACGACTCATGATGAGCAGGGGAGGCGCATCGGCGGGCACCGTGACTGGCATGAGCGAGGGGCCGAAACAGGTGCAAAGGAAATCGGGACGCTCCGTAGGCCCAGCCGACATGGTAGCAGCAATGGCCACACCGCCACCAGCAGAGAAACCAAGATAGCCAATCTTGTTCTTATCGATATGCCACTCGTTGGCATGCTCCCTCACCATGCGGATGGCCGCATTGGCATCGAGCGCCGCCAAGCAGATGATGGAGTCGCCAGGCGCATTGTGCATGGGGTTGGCATCGGCCTGGGGGAAATGGTCGGGATGGGTTACATCGACCATCGGAGGCATCTGCGCACCCCTCGGCATCTGGCCTTTGTTCAGGTGATAGCGCAGTCCGATGGCAGCAATGCCGTGCGCGTTCAGGAACGAAGCCATCTTCACCACATCGCTCTCCCACGACAGCCACCTCATGGCACCGCCAGGGCACAACACCACAGCACAGCCATTGGCCTGCTCGGGCTTTGGCAGATAGACCTCAATGAGGGGCTTCTCCCTGTCGTCCATCGAAGGGTTGCCAGTGGGAAGGTAATACTGCTTCTGTGCCGACAGCGACACCGGCACGAACAACAAACAAAACAACACAAACTGCTTCATAACATTTTCTGTTTTCATATCTTGTCCTTCTTCTATTCTGCCACAAAATTACACATTATTTTTATTATACTGCGCCATTTCTTCAAAAAATGAGGCGGCAAAAGGCATTTTTGTTAAATATTTAAAAAACTTTCTGCGAAATGGCTGATATTCGGTCAAATTAGCCTAAATTTGCCGTAGTTAAACCTTATTAGTAACTAAAAAGGATTGATTATGGACTACAAGATTGTTGACATCGAGGGCGTAGGCGAAGTCTATGCCGAGAAACTGATTGCCGCTGGCATCAAGAAAGTGAGCGAACTGCTGGAGAAATGCTGCGCCCCCAAGGGCCGCAAAGAGCTGGCCGAGCAGACGGGCATCAGCGAGAAGCTCATCCTGCGCTGGACCAACCATGCCGACCTGTTCCGCATCAACGGCGTAGGTCCGCAGTTTGCCGAACTGCTGGAAGCTGCCGGCGTTGACACCGTGAAAGAGTTCCGCCACCGCGTGGCCGAGAACCTGCAGCCGAAGCTGGCCGAACTGAACGAGGAGCGCCACATCTGCGGCCGCGTGCCCGCCCTGAAGGAGGTGCAGAAAATGATTGACCAGGCCAAGGAGCTTGAGCCAAAGATGACCTATTAAACACCAATGAAGAAAATTTTGATTTTTGCCATTGCCATGCTCACCGTCAGCATGGCAATGGCTGTTCCTGCGCATCCAGGTACTGCCACCGTAGTACAACCCGACGGTACTAGCCTCACCATCCGCCTCTGCGGAGATGAATATCTGCATTTCAACACCACCGCCGACGGCTACACCATCGTCAAGCGCGCCGATGGATGTTATGTCTATGCACAAAAGGATGCCAGCGGGCAGCTGGCGCCCACGCCATACGTAGCCCACAATGCCGACGAGCGCACGACTGCCGAACGGCTGTGGCTGGAAGACGTGGACAAGCACCTGATGCCCACCATGACGCCTGCGGCTGCTCGCGAGCAACAAGCCGAATTGGCACGACGGGCAAAGACCCGTCAGGCTGCCACGTCCAACGCCCCGGAATACGACTACAACAATTTCCTCGGGCTCATCATTCTGGTACAGTTCAACGACCGCGAGTTCTCGCGCAGCGATTATGCCAGCATGATTGACAACATGGTGAACCAACGCAACTATTCTGGCTACGACAACACACAAATGGGCCGCTACACCGGTAGCGTGAACGACTACTTCTACGACAATTCAAATGGGCAATTCTCGCCCGCATTCGATATCATAGGCCCCGTCACCATCGACCACAGCCAATTCGACGCCAATGGCACCAGCAACGCCGCCCCGCTCACCGTGGCTGCCATCGACGCTGCCGACTCGCTGGTGGACTACAGCCACTACGACCGCGACGGCGACGGCGTGGTAGACATGGTCTTCTTCCTCTTTGCCGGCATTGGGTCGAACATCGGCGGCAACGACAGCCGCCTCATCTGGCCACACGCCAGCTACATCTACACCTGGGAAAACGGAAACCCCGCATGGGTGGTGCGCGACGGTGTGGGCTTGGGCCGCTATGCCTGCAGCACCGAGCTGCACGGCACCAACACGTGGAGCATCATCGACGGCATCGGCGTCATCTGCCACGAGTTTGGGCACGTGCTGGGACTGCCCGATCTCTACGACACCGACTATGAAAAAAGCGGCGGCGACAGCCCCCACCCCGGCGAGTGGACCATCATGGCGGGCGGAGGCTACCAGAACAATGGACGCACACCGGCGGGCTACTCGCTCTATGAGCGCTATGCACTGGGCTTCGCCATGCCACAGCTCATCAGCGAGGAAGGCGACTACACGCTGGAACCAATCGGCACCTCCAACGAGGGCTATCGGCTCAATACGCCCGTGAAGAAAGAGTTCTTCCTGATAGAAAACCGACAGAAGACCTCGAAGTGGGACCAGTATCTGCCCGGACATGGCATGCTGGTGTTCCGCGTCGACAGCACCAATGCCAATCCGTGGAATCGCAACGAGGTGAACAACAACCCCAAGCACAACTACTTCACGCTAATTCGCGCCGGAGGAACCTCCGACAGTCAGGCACGCAGCAGCGACCCCTTCCCAGGCACTAACGGGGTGACGCTGCTTAACAACGACACCGAGCCCGCCAACCTACTCACTTGGAACAAGCGGCAGACGCCCTTAGGACTGGAGCGCATCGCCGAGCGCAGCGGTGTGGTGAGCTTCAGCGTCATCGACGTGAACGTCTTGAAGACTGTGTCTCTTCCTCAGAGCCTCACCATTGCCAAAGGCCTCACGCTGCAGCTCAAACCCGAGCGCTATCCCGAATCGGCCCCCTATAAGCTTCAATGGTTCAGCACCAACGAGGCGGTTGCCACCGTGAACGCCGATGGACAGGTGATAACAAAGGCCGAGGGCGAAGCCAACATCATCGTGGTGGGCAACGACAACGAAGCCATCAGCTCCACCTGCCATGTCAGCGTGGTCAACGAAACCATCGCCGCCAGCATTGCCGACTATCGCGCATTGGCCGTCGAGAGCGAAGCCAACCTGCTGCTCAACGACGCACTCGTGGTGTTCACCGCGAATGGCACCGCTTATCTGCGCGACGCCACCGCCGCCATCGCCATCGACAACAAGACGTTGGCACTCGAAGTGGGCGATTGTCTCAACGGCTATCTCTTTGGCCGAGTGTCGAACGACGGCTACACGCCAAAGCTCACTGCCGTCGACGGTCGCACCAACGACTTGGGCTACAGCCTGACGAAAGGGAACGCCGTGAAGCCCACCCGTACGAGCGTAGCCGACGCCAGCCAGCGCCTCTATGGCGACCTCGTCACACTGGAGGCTGCGGCTCCGCAAAACGATGGTGGACTATGGGTCATGGGCGGCGACAACCGCATACGCCTCTATAACACCTTCAAAGTGAAAGGCATCAGCGTACCCAAGAACTATCAAGGGAAATACTACGACATCACCGGCATCTACATCACCAACAAGCTCACCAATGGCACCATCATCAACGAGCTGGCGCTGACGCAAAACTTTGAAGAGGTCGATGCTCCATCGGGTGTCAGCACAGTAATGGCCGACGGCCATGAGCCGGCACAGGTGTTCACCACCGACGGACGGCTGGTGGCGCACACCACCATCGACGCCATCGCGCAACTGCCACTGCGCAGGGGTGTTTATGTTGTGAAGACGGCCACCAGGGCCTGGCGATTCGCAAAATAATGTTAGACGATGGTGCAAAGTCGCAAAAGAATTTGCCCGTTCAGATAAACTTTAGTAATTTTGCACCGTCATAAAAACAAAAACTAAAGAAATGAAGAAGACAATAATCTCGTGTACCTGCCTGATGATGGCAGTGCTGCTGATGAGTGCGAACAAAAAGGACGACACGATGGTGAAGGAGAACGGTGTCTACATCGTGAACACCACCACCTTGGGAAAGGACGTCAAGGGATATGAAGGTCCCACCCCTTTGAAGGTCTACATCAAGAGCGGAAAGATACAGAAGATTGAGTTCCTGGAGAATCAGGAGACGCCGAAGTATTGGAAGGCTTGCGTGAACCACATCCAGAACAAATGGGACGGCATGACCGTGAAGGATGCCAAGACCAAAGAGGTGGACGGACGCACGGGCGCCACCTACAGCAGCGATGCCGTGAAGAAGAACGTCAAGCTGGCTGTGGAATATTACGAGAAGAACAAATAAGCCAAACATCATGACGATGAAGAGGAATGGGAAAGCACGCGCATGCGTTCTCATTCCTCTTTTTCGTATACCATCAACAACGATGACCAAGAAACTACTGATAGCCTTGCTGGCAACCACTATGGCGATGGCCAACGACGCCAATGCACAAGCAAAGAACGACTACACCATCGACCTGGCGGGCACCTGGCGCTTCTCGCTGCAGCCCGAAGGCACGCTGCCCTCCTTTAATGACAAGATAACACTGCCCGGCACCACCGACACCAACCAGAAAGGCACGCCGCTGGCCACTTTCGACGAGACCACACACCTCTCGCGCCGCTACAGCTACACGGGCCGAGCATGGTATCAGCGCGAAGTCACCATCCCACAGTCGTGGGCGGGACTGCCCATCACCTTGCTCATGGAGCGCACCAAGTTCACACAAGTCTATGTCGACGGACACCGCGCTGGTCATTGCAACGACATCTCAACGCCACAGCGCTACAGCCTCGGTGCCCTGCTCACGCCCGGCACCCACACGCTCACCATCATGGTGAGCAACGCCGAGGGCGTTCCCCAACAGATTTATGCCAATAGCCACGCCTACACCGAGGACACCCAAACCAACTGGAACGGCATCATCGGGCGAATAGAACTTTGCGCCACCGCTTCCGGCGAAATCGCTCCCCCCGCTCCCGCAACCGTCAAAGCCAGCCCCATCACCGTGCAGGGCCATCAGCTGTATCAGGACGGCCACCGATTGTTCCTTCGCGGTCGCCACGATGCCTGCGTGTGGCCGCTCACCGGCCACGTGGCCATGGACGTAGAAAGCTGGCGCCGCTATATGAAGACCTGCACCGACTATGGTCTGAACCACGTGCGCTTCCACAGCTGGTGTCCCCCCGAGGCGGCTTTCGTCGCTGCCGATGAGGCTGGCATCATCCTGCAACCTGAGTTGCCTTTTTGGGGCGACTTCAACGCCAGCGACACGCTGCTGATGACTTTCCTGCACAAAGAGGGGCTGAACATCCTGCGCGAATACGGGCACCACCCCTCGTTCCGCCTATTTGCACTGGGCAACGAGCTGTGGGGCTCCATCGACAGAATGGCCGATTTCATCGCCGATTTCCGCAGGGTGGCCCCCGACAAGCTCTTCACCTATGGCAGCAATTATTACTTGGGCTATCAGCCCCCATCGGCCGAAGGCCAGCGCAAAGAAGGGCGCCCCGACTACTTCACCACCTGTCGCGTGGGCGGCGAGGGCTGGGGCAACTACCACACCCACACACGCGGCTCCTTCTCGTTTGCCGACGCTGCCGACGGCGGCATCATCAACCATTTCCGCCCCAACACTTCCATGAACTTCGAGCAGGGCTGCCTGCTGAGCAGCGTGCCCATCATCAGCCACGAGACGGCACAGTTCCAAACCTATCCCGACTACGACGAGATCGACAAATACACTGGTGTGCTGCGCCCCTGCAATCTTGAAACCTTCCGCCAGCGGCTCGTCCGTGCCGGCATGGCCGACCAAGCCAAGGCGTTCCATCGGGCCAGCGGCCTATGGAGCTATCAGCTCTACAAGCAGGACGTGGAGATGGACCTTCGCACGCCCTCCATGGCGGGATTCCAGCTGCTCGACCTGCAAGACTACCCCGGCCAAGGGTCGGCCTACGTGGGCATGCTCGACGCGTTCCTCGACAGCAAGGGCCTCTGCACGCCCCAGCAGTGGCGCCAGTTCTGCGCCCCCGTGGTGCCCTTGGCAGTGATGCCGAAGTACTGCTATCAAAACAACGAGCCGCTCTGTGTCGAGATTCAGGTTGCCAACTACGGCGGGCAGAGCCTGAAGGGCAGAAGAATCAGCGCCTCGCTTGGACGGGAGAAGCGGGAGACGGTCATCAGCACCGACGCTGAAGGCCTCATCAGCATTGGGAAGATGAGCCTTCCGCTCAGCACCTACACGCATCCCACCCGTCTGGAGCTGTCGCTCGTCATCGAAGGCACGCCCTACCGCAACACCTGGCCCATCTGGGTCTATCCTTCCACACAGCCTTTGAACCGCCAAGGAATCATCGTCACCCACGAAATAACCGATGAAATCGGCAGAAAACTGCAACGCGGCGCACGCGTGCTGCTCATGCCCTACGCGTCGGCACTCACCGTTGGCAGTCTGTTCCAAACCGACTATTGGAACTACCGCATGTTCAAAACCATCTGCCAGAACAACCAAAAGGCGCCATCGCCCGGCACGCTGGGCATCCTCTGCGACCCGCAGCATCCGCTCTTTGCCCTTTTCCCCACCGAGGAGCACACCAACTGGCAGTGGTGGGCGGTGGTGAAGGAGAGCCACCCCTTCATCCTCGACAGCACGGGCGCGGCCTACCGCCCCGTGGTGCAGGTCATCGACAACATAGAGCGAAACCACAAGCTGGGGCTTGTCTTCGAGTTCACCGTGGGCCAAGGCCGGTTGTTGGTGGTGATGAGCAACCTGGAGCGCGCCGCCCAATACCCCGAAGGCCGGCAGTTCTATGCGTCGGTGCTCAACTACATGCGGTCGGCCCACTTCGCCCCCTCCACAAGCATCACCTTGGAACAGCTGCACACGCTGTTCGCAACGGCTGTGGACGAAAAACAATTGAAAGAGCTGAACAACATCTCGCCCTACTGACCGCCATCGGCCAGCGTGGCGGTGTAGTTGAGCGTGACCACCTGTCCGCGAGCCAGCGATGCCTGCACATCGATGATGCGCTGGTTGCGCGAGCCACGGAAGCACAGCGTCTCGTCGCGCTGCGAGCGAAGGAAAGGACCGTCGACAAGCACATCAATCTGCTCTAACAGCGCCCGCTGACGCGGGTTCGCGAGCAGTTGCTCATAGACAAATCCCGTGTAGCACCAGATGTCTTTTTGCGGAGTGCGCTGGCGAATGGCGCAGGCCAGCTCCGCAAAACCCTCTGGCTGGTACATCGGATCGCCCCCGCTAAAGGTGACGCCACGGGCGAAGGGGTCGGCTTCTATGATGCGCATGATGTCGTCGGTGCCCATCGCATGCCCCTCGTTAATATCCCACGACTGCGGGTTGTGGCAGCCAGGGCACTGGTGACGGCAACCGGCGCAGTAGATGGAGGTGCGAAAGCCAGGGCCGTCGACCATCGTGTCTTCGATAATAGAGAGAATGGAAAGCATACGTGGCGCAAAGTTACATCTTTTTCGGCACACAGCCAAACTTTTGCCCACAATTATCATCAAGATTTTGCATGGGCCTCAGCATCGCTGTGAAGGTTTTTACTGTTGTCTGCACAGGCGAATCATTCCTTCCTCTTGACATTTGTTTCTTTTTTATGGTGTTTTGTTCCTTTTTCATGCAGGAAGACACATTGTTAAAAATATAGTCATACCTTTGCACCCGCAAAAAAAATACAATCATCATAAAATGAACAAGTACATCATTGTTTTAGGCCTATGCTGCTGCATGGCTTCATGTATCAAAGACGAGGCTCCGAATATGGAGTGCGACATTGAAAGTGCCTGGATAGAAGGCGAGGAGTATGAACAGTACTTCTACCAGACATCAGAGATGCGGAAAGATAATATCAGCTCGGCAGAGACCAACATCGTCTTCTCCGTGCGTTCGCTCATCTCGCTTTCCACACAAATCCCTTTGAACTTCAAGATTACCACCGGCGCCACCATCGAACCTGCCAACGGCTCGATACAGGACTTCACGAAAGGTCCAGTCGTCTACACCGTCACCTCGGAGGACGGCGAATGGAAGCGCACCTATAACGTGACTTTCCAGGAAGCCCCGCTGCCCGCCGAGAGTTACAGCTTCGAGCATGTGGAAACACGGACGGAGCGAACCTTGCTCTTCGGTGAAAACGAGCTGCACATCTTCTATGAGCTGGTTTCAGGTGAGCCAAACTACTGCTGGGCCACTGGCAATTCTGGTTCTGCACTCACCATGAACGGTGCTAAGCCTGAGGCTTTCCCCACCTATTCCACGCCCGATGGCAAAGTGGGACGGGGCGTTTGTCTGAACACCCAGTCATCAGGTGCCTTGGGAGAGTACATGAAGAAGCCCATCGCCGCCGGAAGCCTGTTCTTAGGAAAGTTCATAGTGGATTATGTGTTGTCAGATGCCCTGAAAGCCACACAATTCGGCGTGCCCAACAGCAAGGAGCCTGTGCGCATCACCGGCTGGTACAAGTATAAGCCTGGCCCCAAGTTCACCGACAAGGACATGAATGATTATCCCGACCGCATTGACGAGGCCAGCATCTATGCCGTGTTCTATCACAACACGGATAACGAGGGCAACACATACGTCCTCGACGGCTACGACGTGGAAGACCTCGACCACATACTTGACAACCCGCAGGTGTATAAGGTGGCTCGCGTGGCTTCGCTTCCCCCTACCGACACATGGACGCAATGGGAGATGTTCTTCGAAGGCAAGGATGCCCCCGACGACATCGTAAAGGCCCTGGGCTGCAACCTGGCGCTGGTATTCTCGTCGAGCAAGCGGGGTGCCCAGTTCGAGGGAGCCGTAGGCAGCACGCTCTATATAGACGAGGTAGAAGTGTCGTATGAAAAATAAGTAAAAAGGTAAAAGGCAAAAATGAAAAAGAACAAAGCATACATACTACTTGTAGCAGCATCATTGTTTATCGGCAGCCGTGCTGAGGCTGTCACGCCCGACAGTTTGCAACTGAAGGCCCGCGTGGGCTACAACATCGGCGGCACAACGCCCATCCCCCTGCCCGAAACCATCCGCAGCCTCGACAGCTACAGCCTTACGCCGTCGTTCATGGCAGGCTTCGACGCCATGCTTCCGCTCAATCAGCAGTGGGGCATCATGGCAGGCCTGCGTTTTGAGAACAAAGGCATGAAAGCTGAGGTCACCACCAAGGCCTACTTCATGGAGGTGGTGAAGGGCGACCAGAGGATGGCGGGTCACTTTACAGGCCACGTCGAGCAGGAGGTGAAGCAGTGGATGCTGACCGTGCCCGTGCAAGCCACACTCACGCTGAGCCGTAAGCTGATGTTGAAGGGCGGCCCCTACGTGTCGTTCCTCCTCGACAAGGGGTTCAGCGGCATTGCCTCCGACGGTTATCTACGTAAGGACACCCCCACGGGTCCGAAGATTCTGATGGGCAACCGTGAAGGCGAATGGGCCACCTACGATTTCGACGACGATATGCGCAGCGTGCAGTTCGGCATCGGCATTGGCGCCGACTGGCAGATAAGCAAGTGCTTGGGCGTGTCGGCCGACTTGAACTGGGGACTGACAGGCATCTTCCCCGGTGACTTCAAGACTGTTGAGCAGACGCTCTATCCCGTCTATGGCACGATAGGCGTGTTCTACAGACTGAAGTAGGGCGCTCCATCTTTTCATTATAATCTTGCCCGCTCGGCTGGATAGCATATCCGGCCGAGCGGGCAATCGTTAAACCCAAACCCATATAAAGCATTTCCTTTATACCAGTAGAATAAAACGATTACAATTTATAGAGGAAAACGATCATTAAAATCAATTTGGGATAAACGACGCGCAGCCACTCCCCTCCCCTTGAAGGGAGGGGAGTGGCTGTGCCTTATATGGGTTTGGGTTAATCAGTCATGAATAATCACGTTCCGTTCGTGAATATTCGCGTTTTTTAAAGGTGGTTTCGCGTGCCCTCAAAATGGTAACGACTTTTTGAAAAAAGTGAACGACTTTTGAAAAAATCTCGTACGAGATTTTTTTCCGCGCCGCCTCTCTAAGTCGAGCGGGCAACACATTCACCGTTCAGTCGGATTTGTAATCCGACTGCTGTGAGTATCAGGATTTGTAATCCGATTAGAGCGTTTTTCGGATTACAAATCCTTATACTCAAAGCGGCTGGATTTCAAATCATGTGCGGTAGAAAGATTGCAACCGCTTGTCAGACAAAATGTTAAATATTCAAAACGTGCAAAACGTTCAGTTCCCGCACCTTGTTTTCCTGCTGTCCGTAAAACGCAAGCTTTCCTCCCCCTATTTCAATTTTATTAAGCGCAGAAGCCTGCAGCGTGCCCCACGATGGCCGTTTCTCCCCACATGTCATAGGGTGGTACGCCAAGCCCCCAAAAGCCGCCTGTCTTGTTTTTAACATTTTGTCGTTCAGGAGGTTGTGAGTTAAATTACCTTAACAG